>NZ_JAHCDO010000011.1:0-200945 GCF_050768835.1 Bacillus pfraonensis
CTTTGGGTGTTAAAAAAATGACAAGGTTATACGAAATACCTAAACGACCAGATATACTTATCGTTAATCCAATTATGCATACGTATATGAAATGCTCGAATTACATAACGAAACTAGCGCTACAATACGTGGCACCGGAAGACTTTCACCAGTATTCAATAGACGAATTTTTCATGGACATGACGGCTAGTATTCATTTGTTTGCAGCTAGTCCGTACGAATTTGCACTAAATTTTAAGCGTGAAGTCTACGACCGTACGCGTATTATATGCACAATCGGTATTGGTCCCAATTTATTAATGAGTAAGGTAGCACTGGATAGTGAGGCAAAGCGGAACAAAACCGGGATTACACAATGGACGTACGACGATATACCCGAGAAGTTATGGAGCATAAGGCCGCTTAGTAAATTTTGGGGTATATCGTACAAAACAGAAGCGAAGTTAAACCGAAAAGGAATTTATACAATCGGTGATCTAGCGAACTATCCACTGAAATATTTAAAACAAAACTTCGGGGTACTCGGAGAAGAATTACACTTACATAGTAACGGTATAGATTTCAGTCGTATATCGGAAAAACATATCCAGGCGGAAAAATCTATCGCTAAGAGCCAGATATTATTACGTGATTATATGATAGATGAGATTCCGATCATTTTGCTCGAGCATACAGAAGAAGTGTGCTATCGATTACGCATGCAAAAGAAACTCGCTCGAACAATCCACCTTTCGATAGGTAGCAGTAAAGGGTACGGTGGTGGCTTTAGAAAAACGCACACGTTCAGCCGGCCGACCAATTTAACGATGGATGTGTATCACGTTTGTACATATTATTTACACACACTATACACTGGTGAGCCAATTCGAACGGTTCGTATATCACTAACGAATCTAGTCGCAGAAGGTGAAGAACAGATGTCGTTATTTGATAACGTAATACAACGAGAAAAAGAAATGAGACTTACGCAGGTCATGGATGAAATTAGAACACGTTTCGGAAAAAATAGCATTTTACGAGGTGTTTCCTATACAGAAAATGCAACTGCGAAATATCGAAACACACTACTAGGGGGACACAAATCATGAATAACGCAAATATGCCAAAAGGAAGAGGTATGGTAAAATGGCAGCCGTTTGCAAGTATGCCGGAACAATTTGCCGGTATAAGAAGAATCATTAGAGAAAATGCAAAAGTGTCACGACCAATCGTAACGCAAGACTCCCAGGAACGAATTGAGAATCGTCTACTAATGTCGTTATTAACCGAAGAAGAAATATTAATTACATACTATGAGGATGGTTACGTACTTACTAGTTATATGACCGTTGTCGATATTGATCCTTTAAAAAAAGAAGTAATATGTACGGATGCATTTCATTATAAGAAGAGGTTTACATTTATCGATGTAATTGATATTGAATAAGGGATATTGAAATGACATGAAGCTTCATACTTGCTGTACACTAGGTGAATTAGAAGAAACTCGTTTTGTGCCTTTCTTCTATTAGCCGACGCCTTCACGACGGATGTGCCTCAAAAACTTCAGGTCTACAAAATGAACATTTTACAGGATGTAAAACGCGTTGAATGTATTTGTATTACTTCGAATATACGTACTCAATTTCGCTGATAAATCTCTAGGGAAAACGACTATAAAATAGGAAATAATAGGTTTAAAGCGTAAAAGAAAACTGCCTGTAAGGGCGGTCTTTTTTTACGCTTCTATATCTTTTTCCGCTGCTACCACTTTATCTCTCCACAACACTAGTAGTTTTCTAAACTCAGGGGTCTCAATTTTACATTGGTTATTTGGGGGACTCATAAAAAAGTTAATAGCACTTGTATAATTAGGTTCGATGTAGACAGCTGCCACGTTCCCCTCTATTTCATATTGCGGGAATTTTTTATCTACTACATTATCTAAAATCTGTATATATTCATCTGCCTCATCATCTAAAATATCTTCTAGAAAATGAGAAATAATAGGAATTTCTTTTGGCAAGCGTATTCTTAATCCACCAAGCCCATCACGATAAAATTCATATGTGTATTTCATTTTTTCACTCCTTGTATAAACAGGATATGCGGTTATTATCTCATTATTTTTTATAATCATTTCTACTCTATCCCATTCTTTAGGGAAAATAAAGAATGAGTTGTTTTTGTTCCGCCAGGCGTTTGAAAAATCCGCGCAAAATTTAAAACTTCGGGTCTAATTTACGAGATAATACGCTAGGTTTTATGATATGTAAGCCGTTTTGAATGCATTTGTATTGCATAGGGTTTACATACTTAATTTCGTTGGGAATTCTCTGGGGAAAACGACTTTAAAACATAAGATAATGGGGGGAATGTGAAATAATAGCTAGAGCTGACTTCTATAAG
This sequence comes from Bacillus pfraonensis, assembly GCF_050768835.1. Classification (NCBI taxonomy): domain Bacteria; kingdom Bacillati; phylum Bacillota; class Bacilli; order Caryophanales; family Bacillaceae; genus Bacillus; species Bacillus pfraonensis. The sequence goes on from NZ_JAHCDO010000011.1 coordinate 2,389, forward strand.
AAGTCAGCTCTAGCTATTATTTCAATTCTTTATTTTTCTCTTTTTTAAATTCTTTTTGTTTATCTAGCCAAATATGAATTAAATCTACTAATTCAATCGTTTCTATCTCACAAAAATCTCCCTTACCATCTTCAGCCAAATTGTCTAGGACAGTAGTTGTATCTTTCCGAATTTCTAAACCGCAAATGTTTCCATTTACTACTACGTAATTTTCTTTCCCATTTAAAACACTATGTATTTCTTCTAAAATCCAATCTCCAAACACAGAAACTTCAACGCCTAAAAAAGTCTCAATAAGTTTAATTTCTTGAGGAAGCCTCATAACTAATTTTCCGTTGGTAAGTACTTCAAAGCTATATGGATATTTCATTACTATTGTACTCCTTTATACTAAAAATAAAATTTATTCCGATGGGAAAGCAGAGATGATTTTCCCATTTCCATCTATATACATGCTAATCTTTATACCATCTGAACCTATTCCAGAATATGTGTTACCAAATTCATAAGTTCTATTATTATATGCTTCATTTTATAGTTTTGATTGTCCCGATTTTTAAATTTTAATAGTTTTTTTTATGTTTTTATAAAGTAAATAAAAAAGTTCAAACCCTTGGTATGGTTGGGTTTGAACTTCATAAAAAGATATGACCCCGGAGAGGCTCGAACTCACGACCTCCACCCTGTCAAAATAGCGTTTGGTATTAATTATATGTGATGGAATGGGAGAGAAGTGCATGAAATCAAGGTTTTACTTCTCTTCCCAAACATCTGTTTTTACTCTAATTTACTCTATTTTATATAAGTGTGTGGTCAAAAATGTGGTCATTGTGGTCAATGCGTGGCATCGTTTTTCTTTTGTTTCATTGCCTGTTCGAAGTTATTCGCCGCGTTCTCTTGCATATCAGGTAGCACATGACTATAAATGTCCAATGTAATATCAACACGACTATGTCCAAGACGCTCAGAAACGACTTTAGGATTTTCACTAAGTAATAATAAAATCGTTGCATGGGTATGTCTTAAATCATGAAAGCGAAGCTCTGGAACATTGGTCTCTTTTTTCATCCTTGCAAAATGTCGCAAAAGATTTCGTGGGTCAATGGGTTTCCCATCCTCTGTACAAACTATGAGGTCATTATCGATATAACCAGGGCCAAGTAATAGTTTGTATTTATTTTGTTCAGAGCGGTGCTTTTTTAACGCTGAAATGACTTCTTCAGTAATTGTAATCCGCCGCTTAGATCCTTTTGTTTTTGGCTCTTGGAAAACTAGTTTTCCATCCACTCGCGCTAATGTTTGTCGAATACTTACTTTAGCTTGTTCCAAGTCACAATCCCTCCAACGTAGCCCTAGAATCTCACCGCGACGCATTCCAGTATAAATAGCTAAAACATAAGCGATATGAAGACGCTCATTCTCGGTATGTTGAAGAAATTGATTGGCTTCTTCTAATGACCAAGTTTGAATATCTTTTGTTTCGATACGAGGAGGGTTGCACAAGCTCCATGGTGTTTTGACTGATTAGTTTCCAAATGACAGCTTGTTTAAAAACTTTTCGTAATACACTGTGCATTGTTCGTACATAATCAGGGCTTAATCCCTCACCTTGTACCATATCCTTATAGAACTTTTGTATAATCTCAGGGGGTATTTTGTTCAGCTTGTAATGTCCTATAGCTGGAATAATACGCTTTTCAATTAAATCTTTTCGATTATGAAAAGTAGAAGGGCGGAGGGATTGGCTAGCGATAAGGTCAAGCCAATCCATGAGAAGATCAGCCACTGTTTTTTCAGTAGGTTCAATGTAAGTCCCTTTATTGAGTTGGTTAATTAATTCATTACAAGATTTTTCAGCCTCTTTTTTTGTTTTGAAACCTGACATCGTTTTTTGTTTACGTTTCCCGGTAGGATCTTTTCCTAAATCAACAGTAAAAGACCATTTGGTACCGCGCTTTCGAAAATATCCTTTCATTTCTAACGCCTCCTAAGTTTCACTGTGCAATTAAACACGTTTTTGAAAATATATCCTGCAGGCGACTAGCTAATAATTGATTTTCATAATGTAAGAAACGTTGCTTTGCAATTTTAAATGAAACATTAAAAGTTTGTGCGATTAGACATATCGTCTCTATTTGTGTTTCAGGGAAATCCAGTTTTCTCAACATAAAAGTAGGAATGCAGAAATGTAACATGAAACTTTTAGCTTTAGCTTCCTGATAGTCTAAAAACATTTTCGGCACATGTAACTGATTTCCTACATGAAATAGAACATGACATAGTTCGTGGCTAAAATCTTCCCAACGATGGTAAATATCCTTTCGACTATCGATAATAATACTAGGTAAATCATCTCTACAAATAGCACGACTTCTGAATGGTGCGAAATGCAACCAAATATTTAATTTTTGAGCAATCGTTATCATATCAATTTGTTCAGGAACAAAGATAGATAGTGAGTGGTACAATTTCTCAATATAGTCTTCGATTTGTGTTGTGTAGTAGGATTGTGTTTTATGCATATTGTTTCACTCCATTACTAATTATACAAACATATGTTCCTATTATAACAAAAAAGAAAAGCCACGAAGTGACTTTTTTGTAAAAACATCCTATATATTTAGCTAATCTTCCCAGCTATTTCATCTGCAAATGCAGTATTACAATTAATAATTTAAAACTAGAGTGAAATTCATCAACTATAGTCAATGAGTAGACCTAAAAAAATATGCATTGAAAAGTGCATTTATATATACCCTATTCAATTAATGTTGTTTCTCCCCAGGCTTACGGTTTTTCTCCTTAGCTTTAATGAACTCCCAAAATTGTTTAAGTTCTTCCTGTTTTTCAGGAGAAGCATCTTTGATGTCTTTGAACCAAAGACCTAAATTTGGATCTGTTAAAGGATTATCAATAGTAGCATTCTTATCGGTATTTTTTACTGAATCTCGTCCTAGGAGATAATCAGCTGAAACCTCGAAAAAATCTGCAAATTTATTTAAGGTGTCATAATCAGGTTTTCTGTTTCCATTCTCATATCCAGATATTGTGGATTCTGCAAGATTTAATTTTTGACCTAATTCTTTCATAGTTAGTTTGTTTGTTTTTCTTAACTTTCGTAAACGTTCTCCAATCATAGGAATCCTCCTATTCATCTTCTAAGTTTAATTATACTTTGCAAAGTGCAAAATTTAAAATGAATTAATAAAAACTTTGCAAAACGCGTTGGCACTTTTTGTTATGCGTAGTATATTTTGTTTAACAACACAAATTGCAAAGTTTAGGTGGTGATAAAAGTGAACGGACCAAAAGAGATGCGTATGAAATTGGGAATTAGTATTGAAGAAGCTGCAAAGAAACTTGGCATTTCGGGTGGATATTTATCGCAAATTGAAAAGGGCCAACGTCAAGTAAGTACTGAACGAGCAGATCAAATTGCAAAACTATATGGGAAGAAAAAAGAAGAGATTTTTTTACCTACACGCTATTCAGTTTGCAAAGTTTCAGAATGATAAATAGGAGGTAGAAGATAATGTCAAACAAAACAATCAATGATTATCCATTAGTTCTTACAGCAGTTCATGTTTCGGAAATTCTTGGAATTTCTAAACGTGTTGCGTACGAAATTATGGAATACAAGGATTTTCCACTGGTTCGTGTCGGACGTCAGAAAAGGGTAGGGCGCGATGCATTTTTCAATTGGTTAGAATCACGTTCTCAGCAAGCTATATAAATATTGTAATGGATATATTTGTAACAAACAAATACCGATTTAGGTACAAAAAGGGTGAGGGAAATGTATATAGGAAAAGAAATAGCGTCGGTACGAAAACGAAAAGGTTATACGCAGGAAGAACTTTCATCTAGTATTCCAGCTAGTCGTGAGTCACTAGCGAAATATGAAACAGAAAATCGCATTTTACCGAAAGATATGCAAAAGCATCTTTCAGAAGCACTCGATGATCCACAATTCTTTTTCCAAGTGTGGGGAGAAGCGGCTGGAACAGTTAGTATTCCATATTTAGACGGAGAATATATAGATCAGCATCCTACTAGCATGAAGTACATGGTTCAAAAAGAAACGGCGGAGGCTCTTGAACAACTAGAAACAGTTTGTTGGTTTAAACCTCCTCAAGCTTTATCAGATTTAGAAAAACAAGAAATGAATAAAGTTATGCATGAAATTTTAGATGCGGCGGCATCGATGACAAATTTAGTAGCTGTTCTTTGTGAGCGGCATGATTTTTCAATGAAAGAGGTTTTTAAATATTGGAGGTTGTCCTTAAGGGCAAGGCGGTATACAGAAAATTAATTGAATGATTTTTGTATAGAAGGACTGAGGCGAAAGGAGAATACAAATGACAGTAGATTACAAAAATCCAAGTTTAAAAGAGTACAAGGAACTTATTCGTTATGATGCAAAGCTAACTGGTGAGATGAAAATTGCTAAAACATTTGCTGATAATAGAAAGTTTGAAGAGTTAAATCAAGAGAAGAAGTTAGTGGGTATTCGTATCAAAATTATCGAAGCGTCCTTCACTTTAAAGCATAAATGGGCAAAAGAAAAAGCTACCGCCTAGACAACAGTAGCTCGCAATAAATTCGATAAAGCAATTATAACATTTTATTATTTGTTTGGACAAGCACTGTGCTTGTCGTTATGACTAGAAAGGGATTGTTACCCCCATCCCCTTAAAAATGATTCTCCTTTCTGGTTGTAACGATGCGTACAGCATCAGTTTAAAAAGAAATGAGGTGTAATCTATGACAGCGAAATACAATCGCCTTCATGATCTTGTTCTTCCAGGAGATTTTTCATTTGCGAATAAACTTCACGACTGTATGATTGCATGCATTAATAACATGTTTAATGCGAAATCAGTTGAAGAATCAAATCGTTGGGAAGATGAACTTAATCGATGCGCTGAAGAATTTAAAATGCTTCGTGATGCAAAAGAAGAACATGAGGTATCGAAAAGCTATCGAGTAATAATCAAAGGTCTTCAAGCAAAGGGAGTTAATGTCTCCTTAGTAACTCGCAGAAAATAAAAAAATCTATCGCTTTGCCGAGCGATAGAAGAAAGTTACTTTTCAAATTTAACTTAGGTTAATTATACCAAACTGATGTTGGTATAACAATGGAGGGTGCTACATGCTTTTGGACAAATCATTACATAAAGTGTTGCTGAATCCAAAATTACTTCAGCAATCGACATCAGAGCAGCACCTTATTTATTTAGTAGAACAATATTTAAAAAAGCTTATAAAAATTATCGCTTATTACGTATAGAAGACGGATTTGCGATATGTAAACGGGAGGATGAATAACATGGCAATTTTCAGACCAGTACAAGTTTCATTTTGGCAGGATGCAAAAGTTATTGAAGAGATGACTCCGGAAGATAAATTATTTAATCTGTATCTTCTTACAAATCCATGTACTACACAAATCGGAGTGTACCAAATCACCAAAAAGCAAATGGCTTTTGATTTAGGTTACTCCATGGAAAGTGTTAATTCACTCTTAGATCGTTTTGAAAATCACCATAAATTAGTTAAATATAATCCAGAAACACGCGAACTAGCGATTATCAACTGGGGGAAATACAACCTTAATAGAGGAGGTAAACCAATTGAGGATTGTGTTCGCAAAGAACTGGATGGGGTAGTTGATATTAGTCTTGTTAGTTTAGTCGCTCCAAAAGTTAAAAATGATAAAATCCGTGCTATTTTTGAAGAATTCCTTGCTAACGACGATACGTCAACGACAGGTGGGCAAGAAAAAGAAGAAGAAAAAGAAGAAGAACAACAACAAGAAGAAAAATGCGCGAACGCGGAAGAAGTTGTTGAAGTTAATCCAATTTCTTTTTATGAACAAAACTTCGGAGTTATTTCTCCTTTCATCGCAGAAGGAATTCTTGCATGGGTTGATGATTTAAATGCAGAGCTAGTTATTAAGGCAATGGAAATCGCTTTAGAAAAAAATACAAGAAACATGTCTTATGTAAATTCAATTTTGAGAGATTGGCATGTTAAGGGCTTTAAAACAGTAACGGATGTTGAAGTAGCCGACAAAGAGTTTCGTGCTAAACGAACAACACAAGTAAACCAACAACCAGCACAACAACCTGTCGCTATGTCTGAATCTACTAAGCAAGTATTACAACAACAAGAATCATGGCAACGAAACATTCCTACAGACGAAGAACTTGCAGTACTTAATCAACAGAATGGATGGATGCAATAATGAGTAACGACATCATTCGTAATGTAGAGGCGGAACAAAGCGTTTTAGGGAGCATTATTGTTGAAGGAGATTTAATTAAAGATTGTCAGTTAAATCCAAATCAATTTTCTCTTCCAACGCATCAAGTTATTTTTAAGACGATGAAAGAACTTGATGATGCTGAAAGTCCTATAGATCTTGTAACTGTAGTTGAAAAATTAGATAGCTTTTTGGACCAAATTGGTGGTATTCAGTTTTTAGTTAATTTAGCCGAAGGCGTTTCGACAACAAAAAACTTTTCATATCACGAAGGGCTCGTAATAGAAGCATAGAAAATGCGACATGCTCAAGAGGTTGCTGGTGATTTATATAACCGTCTTCAGAAAGACAAGGATATTAGTGCAATCAGCAATACAATCGATGAACTAAATGCGATAGAGGAAACGGGTTATTCAGGTGAGTTTGATTTAAAAGAAACGCTTGTTGGGCTATATAAGAAGATGCAAATCGATGTTGGCGATTTAACAGGTATAAACACTGGATATAACGATTTTAATCGAATGACTTCCGGATTACAGACAGGAGACTTAATTATTGTTGGCGCACGTCCAGCAATGGGAAAAACGGCGTTTGTACTAAACGTTGCTTATCATGCTGCAAGTTCGGATACAGCAGTTGGAGTCTTTTCACTAGAGATGGGAGAAGAACAATTGCTCAAGCGAATGATTTCTAGTGCTGGTAATGTTGAGGCAACCAAAATGAAAAACCCTAAGAAGCTTTGCAATATCAAAGATTGGGAAAATATTAGTCAAGCGATGGGGCTGATAAATAATTTACCGCTGGAAATATACGATAAAGCAAATGTAACAATGCAAGAAATTTATGCAAAGACCAGAAAACTAAAACGTAAACATCCAGATAAAAAGGTATTAATAGCGATTGATTATTTACAGCTTATTGTTGGTGATCCAAAGCATCGAGGAAATCGTATGCAAGAGATTGGTGAGATTAGTCGTAAGTTGAAATTGATGGCCAGAGAATTAGATGTATGTGTAGTTGCTTTATCACAATTAAGTCGTGCTGTTGAGAGCAGACAAGATAAACGTCCTCTGTTATCCGACTTACGTGAGACAGGGCAAATTGAGCAAGATGCTGACTTGATTGCATTTTTATATCGTGAAGATTATTACGATGCTGAAACAGCGAATAAAAGCATAACTGAAATTATTCTGGCCAAGCAGAGAAATGGGCCTGTCGGTACAGTAGAGCTGGCATTCATTAAAGAATTTAGTAAGTTTGTTAACTTAGAACGTAAATTTAATGAGCAGCAGGAGGCCAGATGATGTTATTACGACGGGAAGTTGAAAGAAGAAAATTGTTTATTATTCGTAAATTACTAGACTTAGGATTATCTGAAATAAACGGACAAACATTAGACCAATTAACGTTAACGCAGCTTGAAGGGATTTTAGCAGCAAGCTTGCAAGTGCTGGAGGGAACAAAAAATGATTCTAACAAGAAATTGGCGTAATGGAGATACGATTCATCTCAAACGTAAAAAATTTAATGATATCCTACATGCCGTACAGGATTTAGAAAAAAGAGGATATTCATGTGTTCATCCGATTAGATCGTTAGTGCAGCGGCTGAGGGAATTCATTCATAAGCGAACGAACGGAAAGATTAGTACAGCTAATTATAGTTTTAAACAAACGGATGCTGATACTTGCTATGTTGTGATGATGAAAAAAGAAAAGAGTGAAGATTATGAAGCAGCTAACGATTTTTGATGTTGAGCCTGTTGTTTCATTTGATCTTAATAAAGCGAATGTTCATCGATTGAATTCAAAATTACGTTTTGTTGATGTAGTCGTGCAAATACCTCGTCAAGCCAAAGCAATTGATGAATTGAAACCAACGACAGCACCAGATGATCGTTATGAATTATTTGAAGAGTACGCAATTGGGGTTTGGCGTTATAAACGAGCTGAGGATAAACAATTTGAGTGGGAAGAAGCGGAAGAAATGTGTAGGCGAGCAAGGGATAGTAAAAAGCCAATTTCGATACGGCTTCACTTATCTATTGAACAACCGTTCATTCCAGAGAATGTTGTGCAATATTTATAGGCAAATAAAAAAGCCGGGATTACTCCCGACATAATTATTCGACAAAGTAATTATAACACAAATAGGAGTGGTTCCGGTGGCAATTATTAAGGAAAACATTGCAGAAATGAAGGCTGAAATTTCATTAGCGGAAAATATGATTTATGTTGTGAAAGATGGACAAGTTCATCCAATAGAGCCACCCACAAGTGGTCACGGGGAACAGTCCTTTGTATATAAAAGTGGAAAAGTAACTCGTATGGATGAACGGAAAACGCAGTTGATTTAATACCAAATTTGAATTTTGTATAAAAATTAAAGAAGCCTATACTTCAATATAGTATAGGCCGAGTGACTAAAATTAATCGGTTATTAATTTCGAATAAATATTTAAATCGATAAGCTTCCCAGCTGATTTTTCGCTTTTTCTTAGAGTCCCTTCAAAAGTGAATTGTGATTTTTGTAATACTTTTATGGAGTTCACATTTTCAGGTTCAACTTTTGCTTCGACACGATTTAGTTTCAGATGTGTAAAAGCGTAATCTAATAGAGCAGAAATCGCTTCAGGGGCATAACCTTTGCCCCAAAATGTTTTCGAAATATCATAACCAATCTCTGTTTTTGAGTTTTCGAAATCCAAGGAATTATAGCCACATGAACCGATAATTTGATTAGATTCTTTTTCAATAATAGTAAAACGGAGAGATTTGTTATTTTGAGCAAGTTCATTGAGAAAATGAATCATATCTTTCGCTTGGTTTTCATCAGTGAAATTACTTATATTCATGAATTTTGTAACGTCAGGATCAGACCATATTTTAAACATGCTTAATGAATCAGATTCCTTCATTTGTCTTAAATGTAATCTTTGTGTCTGTAATTCTGTAATCAATACTTTTACCTCCATTATGTTGTTGTGATGGGTAGATTAAAAATATTGATATCTGCGCATAATTCAGTCCCTTCTGGATTAGTTAACTTCTATTATATAAGAAATTACTAAATTGAACAAAAGCGTTATTTTAATCGAAATGGGGGATGCGGAGATGAAATAAGACCGCTCCTTTTATGAGAACGGTCCTGAAAGAAGCATTTGTTGGAGGTCGCTACGAATAGCTAACAATGTCTTCACCAATAAGTATGGACAATATTTTTACGTCTATACACAAAAAAGGCAGGCAACAATTAAGTTACCCGCCTGTTCTTAAACGACACGGAGGAGAGAGCTCCGTTTTGAAAGAGTACAGCCGTAGGGAAGCCGGCTCAGAGGTAGTATGTGTAATACAAAAAAGATTATTCGTAAAGGAGAATGAGAGATGGAATATATTGAAAAAGCAACTAAAGACATTAAAGAGAATTGGTTTGAAGATCATGTGTCTGAAATTCAAGGTGAAGAAGGATTACAGGTTATTTATTGGGGCAAGCCTGGGACGAATATGTATCGCACTAAATTTGCTCTTTCAGGATATAACGTGTTTGTTTCTGGTGATATTGGTGAAGCGGTGTACAACCTTACATGTCCAGCAACATTAGAAAATATCAAAGGATTCGATTTAGGGTATTTTACTGGAAAGTTAACGGCTTTTTGTGAAGAACGTTGGAATTTCGATGAAGAAAAGGCTAAAAGGGAACTTGATGAATATTGGAAAGAATACGATATGAATGAAACAACAGAAAGCGGACAAGAAGTATATGATCGCATTATTTCAGCGATTGATGAGAGTTCATCTATGGAAAGTTACCACTTTTGGTTAAGTGATGTTTATCATAATAGCTCATTAGATTCTGACACGATGGAAGATGTTTGGAATTTCGGTAAAAGGTTACCGCGTTGTTTAATTGGTTACTGGTTAGGATTGCAAATGGCAATTGAACAATTAGAGAAAAACAAACCTGCAGTAGAAGCAGTGACTGTATAACAAAATAGTTATTTTGCACAACAAAGCAGCTAGCTCAATTAGCTAACTACTTGTTGCACAAAAGAAGCGCCGCGCTTACAGCAATGATTTGTAACCTAAAGTTACAGCTATAGTTTAAACGGGAGTTGAAATATTATACGGGATTGAAAGAACCTAATAAAACTTAACTTGAGAACAAAAACTTTGTCCCACTAAATAGAGGAGAACAGCTTTTAAAGCTATTCTCCTAAACAGAAGTGGGGTAAACCAGAGAACCTCTCAGATGACAATTAATCAAGCTCTACAAAGGTAGTATGTACTTACATTGAAAATCTATACAACAAAGCAGCTGGCTCATCAAACCAACTGCTCGGTTGTCACAACTGTCTCTTAAGGAGTTAGAATTTAGCGTGATTTCACGGTAATAGAATTATGGCTGGTGGCCTATCTATAATTTGCACGATATTTGAACAAGTATTCACGAATGTTAGAGAAATTAATAAAAATTTCATTTTGTAGAGAAATGAGGAGATTCGATTGGGGTTTTATAAAGATGATTTGGTAATGGTTATTCATCCGGATTATCCAGAACTTCAAGGATTAGCAAAAGTTACAAAGGCATCGGAAGAAATAGCGTTAGTTTGGATTTACCTTTATGTAGATAATAGCGAGCGGTTTGCTCATATCGAATTTTTAAGACATGCAACAGATGGAGAAATAAGAGCAGCTAGCAAAAGCTAACTGCTCAGCCCAAGGAGTAGGGAGAAAGAGTTTAGGTATTACAAATATGAGTTATGGCTATTCAGCCTACTTATAGCATTAACGGGATTTGGAATTTTATTCAAACAACCAAAAGAACAGCTAGCTAAAGCTAACTGCCCTCTAGGGATGGGAACTAACACTGCTTGAGATTCATTTAAATGAGTTATGGCTATCGCCTATATACATTATATACGGAATATTTAGATTTATTCAAAAGGCTTATAATCTACAAATTATATTATGATAGTCGTTATTTCCCATACTGCCCAGAAAAGAACTAAAAATTCTAGCGAAATCCAAAGTGCTTTTTTCTCAGGTTTTTGAAATTCTTTTATTAAATAAAAAACAGCACTAATTGCTATAAGAATGAAAAGAACGATTTCTATCATATCTGGCATTTTAATCACTCCTAATTATAAGTTGAATTCATTATATAACGAATTTTAAATATTTAAATGATTAGCAATGAGAATTAAGCAAAATTTAAACAAAATAATCCTTTTATAAATTACCCAAAAAGAAGAAAATGGTATAATAGATACAATTGAATTATCAGTCCTACTGGAAGAACCAGCGGACATCGAACTGCAAAGAGCGTTAGCAATATTGCTCTGTAGTTTGATGTCCGCTTTTTTTATTTCATTAATAAAATAGACAAGGAGTGTTTATATATGACTCAATTAACTTTCTTGCCAAAGATTGATCGTAAAGCAACGCAGGCACGTTTAGAAAAGATTCTTGAAGACGTTCGTATTTATAGACAGTTTGGGATGATTAGAAATGAGATGAAGGTTACAGCTTCTTGTGAAGTAAGATATTATGGCCCAACAAATGTTGTAGGCAAACCAGCTGAGGATGTTGCTTTGGCTAATTTAGAATTGAGTAAACGAGAAGAGAGATTGAAACGTCTATCTTTTCAGATTGATAAGGCATTAAGTCGTTTCAGTAAGAATCAAAGGGACATTATCGTAAAACGTTATTTAGAAGATGAAGAAGTCTTTGATTACATGGTCTATAACGAGATTGGCATGAGTGAGCGTACATATAGACGTAATCAGTCCAATGCTTTTTATAAACTAGCTTTTGCTCTTAGATTAGAAGTATATGAGGCAGAAGAACATTACGGAGGGGATGACCTATGAACTTTGTCCAACCTATTCGAGATCCAGAGCAAATACAACAAATTAAAGAATCCCTAAAAGAAAAGAGTGAACGTAATTATATTCTTTTTGTAATGGGGATTAATACAGGGTTACGTATTAGTGATATTCTCAAATTGAAAGTAGGAGATTTAAAGAGTAGTCATATTTCGATGAGAGAAAAGAAAACAGGTAAACAGAAGCGTATTCAATTAACGCCATCATTAAAAAGAGAATTACGTTGGTATATTGAAGAAAGAGAAGACAATGAGTATTTGATTAAAAGTCGAGAAGGAAAGAATAAACCGATTGGGCGCAGCATGGCTTATAAAATACTTAGAAGCACAGCAGCAGAGTTTGGATTAAAAGAAATAGGGACTCATACATTACGTAAAACATTTGGATATCATATGTACATGCAAACAAAGAATATCGCTTTGCTTATGGAGATATTTAATCATTCATCTGAAAGAGTTACGTTAAGATATATTGGTGTGAACCAGGATGCAATGGATAAAGCGATGACTAAGTTTAAAATCTAGTCATCGCTTTTTATTTATACGGCTGAGCAGGAAGAAGACAAAAAGTATCGAATGAATGTATTTAAATAGTACTGTTTGCTTTTGGTATGAATATTAGTTAAAGATACGTTAATTACATTCCAATCTGTAACAAAAAAAGGCCATTAAATAACAGAGGGAGCAACTTACATGGAAAATATATTAAAGGTATCGTCAAAATCAAGTCCAAATTCAGTTGCAGGTGCAATTGCAGGTGTACTAAGAGCAAGTGGTAATGTAGAAATCCAAGTGATTGGAGCTGGTTCTTTAAATCAAGCGATTAAAGCAATTGCTATTGCAAGAGGTTTTGTAGCTCCTAGTGGCATTGACTTGGTTCTTGTTCCAGCGTTTCAGGAGGTTTCTATCAATAATCAAGAAAAAACAGCGATCAAATTAATTGTAGGTCCTAGAAAAAAAAGGTCCTAATAGAGAGCGTTAATATAAGGGAATTTTAAAAGGCCGATAGAAATCGGTCTTTTTCTTTTTTATTTATAATTAACCATTATTATTGTATTGTGTAACTCAAAATAGAAAGCCTTATAAAGTTAAGAATACCAAAGGGTTCAGCGATTGGATCAGTTACACAAAATATAAGATATGGATAATTCATTAGAAGAAAATACATAAGAGTAACAGATGAGGAAGAAGAAAAATAAGTGGCAGAGTTGTGACCGCTTTTTGGCAGGGAATGTGCCGGTTGTTTTGGATTCAACGTGATATATTTGTATTGTGAGAGTGGTGGAAAACACGGCTCACACCTACGTTTATATAGATCGTCACCAAATGGATGATGGTTGTGGGTTGAATGGATTGCCGTTTCATATAATTCACAGTGATTTGCGTGACATGCTTTGAAAATGAAGAAGGGCTTTTGCTCTTCTTTCAGTCGCTAATGCAGAGACACATGTATTAGGGAAAGACATATACTGTTTAGCGGTTGAAAGAGGCGTGAAAACACCTTAACCAAACTAAATGAAATATGCGATACACAAACACGACTTGTCTATTTTAGAAAGCTGTTATTCTGGTGAATAGCAGTTTTCTGCTTTTTAAAAGTAAAACTTCATTTACCGTATTTATAGCAGGAGCAACTGATATGTGGTTGCTCCTTTTTATTATGGAAAAGTTACATAGTTTTGTAGAGGTGGTTGAATGGCAAAAAATATGCAAAGCACTTTTATAAATCAACAGCATGGAAGAAGTGTAGAGCATTATACATAGCTACAACATTAGATGGAATGTGTGAGCACTGCAAAGAAGAGCCTGGATACATCGTTGACCATATTGTAGAAATCACACCAGATAATATAAACAATCCAGATATAACATTGAATCATGAGAACTTACAATACTTATGCTTACCTTGTCATAATACAAAGACGTTTGGTAAGTCTGTATTGATTAGAGAAGATGTAATGTTTGATAGCAATGGTGATTTGATTAAGAGGGATAGAGATGGATGAAAATGAAGGATTGGTATTATATAACAGATGTGAATTTATTATGTAGTAAATTCTTTAGAATCTATCCAGTGTTCTTGCTAGAATTTAAAAAAGACACCTTTTAAATTAAGAAGGTATCTTTTTTGTAGGATAGAAGTGTTTATAGAGGTACTGGACTTGTAAATGGAAGTCTTGCTGCTGCAAAGTTTACTGTTAGAGATGGAGGTAATTGACTAATTACACCACCATTAGTACTAAAGAAGGTGATGGTCACGATATCTCCTGCATGCAGTCCGTAAATAGTAGAAATATTTAATCTTGTATTGAAACCTGAATCCGGTGTAGTTTTCATATCAGAAGCGACGGTAATACCATTGACTTGCACATTTAATTCAGTACTATAGATAACTGTCAAATTTTGTGGAAGGAACAAAACACCCGCAATAATTGAATATATTCCATCTTGGCTAGGGCTGAAAGTATCAACACCGTTATACTCATTTCCGAAATCAAATTGTTCGATTTCAAAAGTAACAGTTACAGTAGCATTATCAGCAACATTTTGGGAGGATTGGTTTTTATTAGCTCTAAATGCAGATTCTATTATACCTGGCGCTGGAGGTCCTGGTATTCCTTGTGGACCTGGTATTCCTTGTGGACCTGGTATTCCTTGTGGACCTGGGGGTCCTTGTGATCCTTGGGAAATCGGACAACTAACAGGATTAGGAACAGGACAAGGGACCGCAGAAGGGTTGGAATTTCTTCGGTTATTTGGAAACATAAACAATCGAACTCCTTTATACAATACTTATAATATATGTATTGTATAAAGGAGCTTTTCGCTTGTATGCTTGTTCATGTTTATTTCATATAACATCTCATTATCGATAGTTACTAAATCTATAAAAGTAGATCTGTACAGAAAATCTAAGAACCTTTTAAAATTAGGGGGATTAACGCACAAAGAATAATACTAATATTAGGGCTATCGGTTGTGTTAGGGGAATTGACAGGAAAAGTGGAAATTGTTGCTACTCCAGTAAAATTAAGAAGGTGTCATTCTTTTTAGGATAGATGTTTTAGTATTTGTGGCTTTTCTTGTAATACGGCTAAGGAGCGAAGAAGATCGTGCAAAAGCAAAAGGAACTGGACTCGTAAAAGGAAATCTCGATGCGGCAAAATGAGTTGTTTCATCATCAATAAATTGAACAACTAAGCCACTAGTAGAACTAGAAACGACAATGGTCACAGCATCTCCTGCATGTAACCCATAAATAGTTGAAATATCAAGAACCGTAGCACGCTCAAGTTCTGGGTCACCAGGGGTAGTTTCTACAGCAGTTGCGACAGTAATACCATTGACGAAAACTGCAAATCCAATAGAATAATTAACAGTAAAATCATCTGGAATAAAAATGATATTTGAAACAATTGAATATATTCCATCTTGGTTTGGTATAAAAGTATCCAAACTGTTATATTCATTTCCCAAATCGAATTGTTCAGTTTGAAAAGTAACAGTTACCTCAGTAAGCGTAGGGACAGTTTGGCCACCACCCTCAGTTTTTATAGCCCTAAACGCAGATTCTATGATACCTGGTGCTGGAGTTCCTGGTATTCCTTGCGGCCCTGGTATTCCTTGCGGCCCTGGTATTCCTTGCGGCCCTGGTATTCCTTGCGATCCTGGTGGTCCTGGAGGTCCTTGGATACTTTGAATAGGAATGCTAACAGGATCAGGGACAGGACAAGGACATGGGCTGCAATGGCTTTTATTATGAGAATGCATTGAAAATCAACTCCTTTAATAAAAATTAAAAGGCTTATTTTATCTTATGGCAAAACAATTTCTTATTCTTGTATGTTTATCCATGTAAAAATACTAATGAATATCCTATTCATATCAAGAAATGTAAAAAAATCATTCAGGATTCTTTTAGAAGAAAATAAAAATAATAATCCCCCCTTTAAAAATAAATTTTTAAGTCTGATAGGGACCGAGGGGGGAGCTTCACGTAACACATGGGTCGCACGCGTGGGGGGTGTGGTCATGAAAGGAGTGATTACTTATGAGTAACGATCAAGTTTTAGAAATAGAAAAAAGAATTAAGCGAGAAATAACAAGATTAAACAGCTTATTGAAAAATTTAGAACCAAAAAAGAAAAGAGCAGTTTCTTCACTCATTAAGAATGCTGCTTTTATGGCCGTCACTTTAGAAGACCTGCAAGAGAAAATTAATAAGAATGGTACTACAGAGCAATATCAAAATGGAGCCAATCAATTCGGTACTAAAAAGTCCTCCGATGTAGAGGTGCATAACAATATGACGAAAAACCATGCCCAAGTTATGAAACAATTGATAGATCTACTTCCCAAAGAACAACCTAAAGAAGATGATGACGGATTCGATGATTTTGTGGCTGATAAATGAGTAAACGAGTAAGAAAGCAGTATCCGTTAGCTTATAATCCAATCATTGAGTATTACAATCAAATCGAATCTGGGGAAGTAATCGTATCTAGTAAAGTTAGACGAATATATAAGAAGCTTGTTGACGATGTTTATGATACTTCTTCTGTATTCGAGTATGATTCTAAGAAAGCAAATCATGTAATTGAATTTATTGAGAATTTTTGCAAACATTCGAAAGGCAAGTGGGGCGGTAAGCCGATTGAATTAGAGTTATGGCAAAAGGCATTTTTAGCTGCATCGTTTGGCTTTGTTCATAAGATTGATGGTACAAGAAAGTACAGAGAAGTCTTATTGATTGTGGCTCGTAAAAATGGTAAATCAACAATTGCTTCTGGTATCGGTTTGTATTTACAAGTAGCAGATGGAGAACCTGGGGCAGAGATTTATGCTGTAGCTACTAAATTAGACCAAGCGAAATTAGTTTGGTTAGATGCGAAAAGAATGGTTAAAAAGTCACCAGTGCTATTAAAACGAATTAAACCGCTTGTTCGTGAGTTGAATGCAGATTTTAATGATAGTACATTTAAACCATTAGGGAGCGATTCAGAAACTCTTGATGGTCTTAACGTTCACGGTGCTATGATGGATGAAATTCACGCTTGGAAAGATAAAAACTTATACGATGTTATAGTAGATGGTACTTCCGCAAGGGAACAGCCAATGATTTTTATGATTACAACAGCTGGAACTATTCGTGAATCCGTTTATGATATGAAATATGAAGAAGCTGAAATGCTTTTAAATGGTTTTGATGATCCAGACGGTTATAAAGACGATAGGTTTTTACCTATTATTTATGAATTAGACAAACGAGAAGAGTGGACGGATGAAAAGGCTTGGAAAAAAGCTAATCCGGGTCTTGGGACCATTAAAAAGGTTGACCAATTAGAAACCAAGGTAAATAAAGCGAAAGCTAATCCACTACTTGTTAAAAACCTATTAACGAAAGATTTTAATATACGTGAGACAAGTACAGAAGCATGGTTAACGTTTGAACAATTAAATAATAAAGCTATCTTTGATATAGCGAAATTAAAACCTTCTTATGGTATTGGCGGTTGTGACTTATCTTCCACAACTGACTTAACCGCGGCGAAGGTTATTTTTATGGTTCAAAACGATCCACATATCTATGTTAAACAAATGTATTGGCTTCCAGAAGATTTACTTGAACAAAGGAGTAAAGAAGATAAAATCCCTTATGATTTATGGTGTGAACAGGGATTATTAAGAACTACACCAGGAAATTCAGTTCATTATAAATTTGTTACCGAATGGTTCTTAGAAGTACGAGATGAACTAGGTATTTATATCCCTTGGATTGGTTACGATAGATGGTCTGCAAAGTATTGGGTTGAAGAAATGGAAGGATATTTTGGTAAGGAAGCGATGGTCCCAATTGCACAAGGGAAACAAACTTTATCTAGTCCTATGAAGCTATTGAGTGCTGATTTAGAAGCGAAATTAGTGAATTATAATAACAATCCTATCGATAAATGGTGCTTATCAAATACGGCTATTGATGTTGATAAAAACCTTAATATACAGCCGAACAAAACAAATAATCAGCGACGTCGTATTGATGGTACAGCAGCTCTTTTAAATGCATATGTAGTACTTCAAGAGAAGCGTAATGATTATTTGAATATGATTTAAGGGAGGTGAGAAATTGGGGTTATTTGATAAGATATTCGGCAAGAAACAATCACCTACCACAACTCGTTTTGAAATGATAAACGACAATGGAGGAGGTTTTTTCTCCTGGAATGGAAGTATCTATGAGAGTGATATTATTAGAGCTTGTATACGTCCTAAAGCAAAAGCGGTAGGGAAATTAATTGCTAAACATATTAGGGATAATGCAAATGAATTTAAAGTGAATCCTGATCCATATATGAGGTTTATTTTAGAAGAGCCGAATCCATTAATGACAGGACAAATATTTCAAGAAAAAATGACAGTTCAATTAGAACTGAATCATAATGCATTTGCTTATATTAAACGGGATGAGCTAGGTTTTGCTACTGAAATTTATCCTATTCCTTGTGTAACTGTAGAAGTTGTGGAAGGAGTTCAAGGTGATATTTTCTTAAGATTTTACTTTAAAAACGGAAAGAGAATGACTGTTCCATATGTGGATGTAATTCATCTCAGAAAAGACTTCAATGAAGATGATTTTTTTGGAGAACATCCGGGAAAATCACTATCCTCATTGATGGACATAGTTACAACTACTGATCAAGGGATTGTAAAAGCAATTAAAAATAGCGCAGTAGTGAAATGGATCTTGAAATTCAAATCTGTTTTAAAACAAGAGGATATTAATACACAAGTACAAAACTTTGTTAACAATTATTTAAGTATCGATAATGTGAATGGTGGAGCCGCTTCATCTGATCCACGTTATGACTTAGAACAAGTTAAACCAGAAGCGTTTGTTCCAGATTCTAAACAAATGCAAGAAACAACTCAAAGGATATATAACTTCTTCAATACAAACGAAAAAATTATACAAAGTAAGTATACAGAAGATGAATGGATATCCTACTTCGAGAGCGAAATTGAACCATTATCCTTACAATTAAGTGGTGAATTTACACGAAAATTGTTCACAAGACGTGAACGTGGATTTGGTAACAAGATAATTTTTGAAGCGGCAAGTCTTCAATATGCTTCTATGTCCACAAAAATGAACCTTGTTCAAATGGTAGATAGAGGAGCAATGACACCAAATGAATGGCGTTCAATTCTTTCTCTTGGCCCAATTGAAGGTGGAGATAAACCGATCCGCAGATTAGACACAGCTCTGGTTAAGGACGGTAAAACTACAGGTGAAGGAGGTGATAATAATGGACAAAACGGAAATGAGGGAAATAGTAACTCAGGGAATGGAAATTAGAGAAGATGCCGATGGGAATAAAATTCTTTCAGGATACGCTGTAAAGTGGGGTGAAAATTCAGTTGTGATGGGTTATTATCGAAAATTCCGCGAACAATTCCGACAAGGTGCATTCTTAGAGTCATTGCAAAAGGATGACCAACGTTTCTTATGGTCACATGATACATCTAAGGTTCTAGGAAGAACAAAGAATAACACCTTGCAATTAGCGGAAGATTCCATTGGATTAAGGTTTGAATTGACATTGCCTAAAACAACACTCGGAAACGACACATATGAAACAATCAAGCGTGGTGATGTCGATGGCGTTAGCTTTGGTTTTAGTATGATAACCGAGGAAATTGACGAACCAGACGATGATCTTATGTTGCGAACTGTAACCAAAGCTAAGTTATTAGAGGTTAGCGCAGTCGACTTTCCTGCTTATCCTGATTCAGAAGTTAGTGCGAGGGGTTACGACCCATATAAACATCATGAAGAAAGAAAACAGAAAGAAGAATTACGTAAAAAACTAATCTTAAAAACTTACTTATAGAGGAGAATGATATATGAATCGTTTACAAGAAATTTTACAACGTAAAGCGGAAATCCGCACAGCATTAGAAGGTAATGGAGAAGTTGATTTAGTAGCATTAGAAACCGAATTACGCGAACTAAGCGAAGAACAAACAGGAATTGAGACACGTCAACGTTTATTGCAAGAAGCGAGTGCTATTAATGAAGGTGGCGCACCTGAAACTCGTACAATTCACACTTTTAACACTCAACAGTCTGAAGAACGCGAATTCGGAACAGATTCACTGGAATATCGTAATGCTTTCATGAATTATGTGTTACGTGGTGAAGCAATTCCTGCTGAAATTCGTGCAAATGCGATTACAAAAACTGGCGATGTTGGTTCTGTTATTCCGCAAACAGTATTGAATCAAATTATTGAAAAAATTGAAGCTGTAGGAATGATTCTTCCACTTGTTACACGTACTGCAATTAAAGGTGGAGTGAGCATTCCGACTTCTTCTGTTAAACCAGTAGCAACATGGGTAGCTGAAGGAGCTGGAAGTGATACTCAAAAGAAAACGACTGGTAGCATTACATTTAATTACTACAAATTACGCTGTGCTGTAGCAGTTTCTTTAGAAGTTGATACTATGGCACTATCGGTCTTTGAATCTACTTTAATCAACAATGTTGTGGAAGCAATGACAAAAGCGATTGAGCAATCAATTATCAACGGAACTGGTTCTGGTCAACCAAAAGGTATTTTGACTGAAACACCTGTTGCAGGGCAATCGTTAGATATTGCTAAAATTGAGTATAAAACATTAGTTGATGCAGAAGCAGCGTTACCTCTTGAATATGAAGATGGTGCAGTTTGGTGCATAACAAAGAAAACGTTTATGTCTTATGCTGGGATGGTAGATGCAAATGGACAACCTATCGCAAGAGTAAACTATGGTATTAATGGAAAAACAGAACGAGTTCTGTTAGGACGTCAAGTTGTGCTTTGCAACTATATTGATAGCTTTTCAACGGCGGTAGTTGGTAAACCATTCGCTTTCTTATTCAATTTCAGTGATTATATTTTGAACACTAATTATCAAATGGGTGTTAAAAAATATGAAGATAACTTAACAGATGATATGGTAACAAAAGCAATTATGGTTGTCGATGGTAAAGCGGTAAATGTTAACTCTCTTGTAGTTCTTAAAAAGGCAGCAGCAGTTTAAGGGGCTGATAGCAGATGAAAAGCTTAGTTATTAAGCCGTTTATCGATAAAGATACACAAATAGGATATTCAGAAGGTGATATGTACGAGTCAATAGATTCTAAACGTATCACCTTTTTAGTTAAAGAAGGATATGTAAGTACACCACCTAAGAAAACGGTGAAGAAAGATGATTGATATCATGAAGAAAGCATTGCGTATTTCTCATAATGCTCTTGATGATGAAATTTCAGATCTAATTGAAGCAGCCCGGCATGACTTAATGTTGTCGGGCGTTGCTTCTACAAAAGTGAATGTGGACACTGATCCACTTATTAAACGAGCGATTATTACTTATGTAAAAGCTAATTTTATTCCAGATGCAAAAGAAGCAGAACGATTCCAATTATCTTATAACATGCTTAGAAACCACCTAACTTTAGCAGGTGATTATAAATGAACGATATTTTATTTTTCCCAGTTGTTACAATTATTGAAGATGAACTAGGACAAAAAGAGGAAATCAAAACATTTAGTAGACAAGTGTTTTGTAAGAAAAAGTCTGTTCCACAATCGGAATTTTTCCAAGCTGGGCAAAGTGGAATTAAAGCTAGTTGTACATTGATTGTTCATTCGTTGGACTATCAAGAAGAAACTAAAGTGAAATATAGTGAGAAAACGTATAGTATTTACCGCACATACGAAAGAGAAGATGAAAAGGTTGAATTGTATTGTGAGGTGAAAGCCGGTGTCTAGTATTAACGATTTTGCAAATGAGATTGCAAGAGAGCTGCAAAGATATTCTAACGCGCTTGAAGAAGGTGTTGAGAAAGCTACAGAAGAAGTTTCAGATAATCTTGTAGATGACTTACAACAAAATAGTCCAAAAAGGACTGGTAAGTATCGTAAAGGGTGGCGTAAGAAGAAAGAAGGAAAGAAATATATTATCCATAATAAAACCCACTATCAATTAACTCATTTGTTAGAAAAAGGTCATGCAAAAAAAGGTGGCGGTCGTGTTCCGGCTAAAGTTCATATTGCTCCAGCTGAAGAAAGAGCAATAGCTGATTTATTAGAACGTGTTGAAAGGGCGGCTAGTCAATGACATTAGCTGAATTAAAGAAAATTCTTGATGCTACAGGGTATTCTGTGGTTTATTCGCATTTCACAGCCACTCCAGATATTACAATACCTGAGCCACCTTATATTTGCTTTCTTGTGAACGGTTCAGCCAATCTCATGGCTGATAACAAGGTATATCAAAAAGTAAATGATGTCAGTATTGAACTTTATACATTAAGAAAAGATTTGGCTGCAGAAGCCAAGTTAGAGAAAGTCTTAGATGATCTTGAGATACCTTACGAATCATTTGAGGCTTTTATTGAATCTGAAAAATTATATCAAAAAATATATGAAATGAGGTTGATGTAAATGCCTGAAAATAAAGTTGTATTTGGTTTAAAAAAGGTGCATTACAGCGTAATTACTGAAGATGATACTGGAAAAATCACATATGGTACGGTTGGGAAATTACCTGGTGCGGTAGAAATGAAATTAGAGCCAAAAGGTGAACAAACTGACTTTTATGCGGATGATAGCAATTACTACACAGAATCAAGTAACCAAGGATATGAAGGTACATTAAATATTGCTAATATCACAGAAGCTTTTCGTACTGATGTTTTAGGTGAAATCTTAGATGAAACGGATAAAGTTCTCACAGAAGTTTCGAACGCTAAAATTAAAAAAATTGCTCTTATGTTTGAATTTGATGGAGATGTGAAAGCAACACGTCATGTACTTTATAACGTATCTGTGTCACGACCTGGTGTTTCTTCTTCCACAAAGAGTGATAAAACAGAACCAAGCACAACAGAATTGAATTTTGTGGCAGCACAACATCCATCTAATTCTAAAGTTAAGACATCAACAACAGTGGGTACACCAGCTGGCGTTTATGATGCTTGGTATACAAAACCTTATGAAAAAGCAGGAGCGTGAAAATAGATGGAAAAAACAATTGTAATTGATGATAAAAATGTACTTTTAAAAAGTACCGCTGGTACAGCTATCCGTTATAAGTCTCAATTTAGACGTGACATGTTCGCGGATATTCTTAGTTTAGGTGTACTTTCTTCATTGATTTCCCCTAATGGCGAGCAGGAGAATATCGACTTTACTCAAGCGGATTTGAGTAGATTAGATTTTGAAGTTATATATAACTTAGTTTGGGCGTTTGCTAAGACAGCAGATAAAAGTGTTCCAGATCCATTATCATGGCTTGATACATTTGGTGAGTTTCCGATTGCTGAGATTATTACTGAAATTCAAGATTTAATTAAAAGTACTGTTCAATCAAAAAAAAATAACAAGTAATGGGCAAGAAGAGCAAGGAGATGACGGTGATTTTTCCGTTGATACATTCCTTGCTCTTTGCTATTCATGCAAACTCTCAAAAATAGATTTAGAGGATATGACGATAGGTGACTGCTTAGATTACATTGACGAATATGTTGAAATGCAGAATCCGCAAAAGGAAAAACAAAATACAAGAAATGCTACTCAAAAAGACTTTAACGCCTTCTAAGAAAGAGAGGTGAGACTATGGCAGGAAGTAGAATAAAAGGTATTACAGTTGAAATCGGTGGCGAAACCACTGGACTTCAGAACGCCTTAAAAGATGTAAATAAACGCAGTAACGATTTAGCAAAAGAGTTAAAAGATGTTGAGCGATTATTAAAATTTAATCCAGGTAACGTGGAAGCATTAGCACAAAAACAACAGCTATTAACTCAGCGTATTGAAGCAACAACTGAAAAGTTAAGCCAATTAAAAGCAGCTGAACAACAGGTACAAGCTCAATTTGAGCGTGGTGATATTGGTGAAGAACAATATCGAGCGTTTAGGCGTGAACTTGAGTATACAGAAGGTTCCTTAGGTGGACTTCAAAACCAATTAAAGAACATGAAAGATGAGCAAGAAAGAGCCGCACGTTCAACTCGTGAATTAAATACTCTTTTTGATGCAACAGGAACAAGCGTTGATCAATTCGCTGATATATTAGGTGGTCGATTAACAACAGCAATTCGAAATGGAACAGCTACATCATCACAATTAGAAGAAGCAATTGAACGTATAGGACGAGAAGCTTTAGGAACCGATACGGATATTGATAAATTAAGACGTGCGCTATCTTCTCTAGATGATGGGAATTCAATTGAAAATGTGAGAAATGAATTAAGAGATTTATCACGAGAGGCTGAAAGAGCTCAAAATGACGTTAATGATTTGAATATTGAATTAGAAAACATGTTAGGCGCTGCAGCGGCTGGTGCTGGCATAGGTAAAGTGCTTGAAACCGCACTTGATACTTCTAAATTAAAAACAAAAATTGATATTACTTTTGATGTTCCTGAGGAATCGAAAAAGTCAGTAGAAGAAGCCGTTAGAAGTGTAGAAACATATGGTGTCGATGCAGAAGCATCACTTGAAGGAGTAAGACGCCAATGGGTACTAAATAAAAACGCTTCAGACGAAGCAAATACAGCTATTGCTAAACAGGCTGCTGTTATTGCTAATTCGTATGCTGGCTTAGATTTTACTGAATTAATTCAAGAGACGTATGAAATTGGAAATGAGTTAGGGATATCTCAAGAAAATGCAATAGCTATGGCTGATGCACTTTTAAAAGCCGGATTCCCACCTGAACAATTAGATATCATTGCTGAATATGGAGGACAGTTAACTCGAGCGGGTTTCAAAGCTGAAGAAATACAGGCAATTATGGAAGCAGGAGTCGAAACAGGCACTTGGAATTAGATTATAGTTCCCTTGTATGGCGACATACAATGAAAAACTCCTTTAATTCAGTGAAACTCTCAAATGAGACAATACTGAGCGAAGCCTTTTTATTAAGGAACGTGCAACGACTAGTCGAAAGACGTAGGGTGTAAGCAAATGACACTCGAAACGGGGAGCAACTCAAGTAGTTGAAGATATAGTCTAATCTATGCGGTGACGTATAGCAGTTCGTAAGAGAACGGGCGTGACGTTGCGAATCACGTTGAATATAAATGATTGATAATCTTTTAGATGGTTTGAAGGAAGGTCGGATTCAATTAGCTGAGTTTGCTCAAGGGGCGGATAAAGCTTTAAAAGAGGCTCTTGATGGTTCGGGTATTGCGACTGAACAAATAGAAAAATGGGGAGCAGCTGTAGCGGCTGGTGGAAAAGAAGGGTCACATGCTATGGTAGAGGTGGCCAAAGCGATTGAAGGAATAGAAGATCCTGTAAAAAGAAACCAAGTTGGAGTTAAAGTTCTAGCCACTATGTTTGAAGATCAAGGGTCAAATATAACCAATACTTTGATAAATGCGTTTCAAAAATCAATAGACTTTAAGAATAACCAAGATCAATTGAATGAATCCGTCAAAAAAATGGATGCAAATCCAGCTGTAATGATGCAACAAGCTATGGCTGATTTAAAAATAGCACTTGAGCCAGTCCTATTGGTTATTGCTCAAGTTGTGGGTAAAATTGCCGAATGGATTCAGAATAACCCTACATTAGCAGCAACTATTACTGTAATTGCTACAGCAATTGGAATTATTATGGCGGCACTGGTGGCACTGACTCCCGTACTTTTATTAGTAACAACTCAGGCACTAACCTTTGCAGGAGTCATGGCTGTATTAACTAGTCCGTTCACATTAATAGCTGCCGCAATAGCCGCAGTTATTGCCATTTTGATATTATTTGGCGATGAAATTATGCGTGTATACAACGAGTATTTGAAACCGACGGTAGATCAAATTGTAGCCACCATAAATGAAACTTTAAAGCCAGCATTCGAAAAAGGATTTTCAGTGATACAGAATATTGTTAAGGATGCATTCACAATCATTCAGCGTGTGTGGAATGAAATATTATCACCTGTGTTTTCAGTCCTTGTAACAATAATTAAAACAGTCCTTTTACCAGCATTTCAATTCGTATTCGGTGCAATTGGTAGTGTTGTGGGTGATGCGTTCAAAGGGATTGAAAGTGTGTGGAAGAATGTTTTAAAGCCAATTCTTAACGGAATTATAGATTTTATTAGTGGTGTATTTACAGGTGATTGGGAAAAAGCTTGGAATGGTATAGTTAAAATTTTTAGTGGAGTGTTCGAAGGTATTAAAGCGGCAGCAAAGGCTCCAATAAATGCTGTTATTTCAATGATAAATGCAATGATAAAAGGGATTAATAGTGTTTCTGTTCCTGATTGGGTTCCGGGTATCGGTGGTTCCTCAGCTAATATTTCTACAATTCCAATGTTAGCAACAGGTGGACATGTTCTTGGAGATGGACAATTTATAGCTGGGGAAGCTGGACCGGAATTATTCACTAAAAGTGGAAATCGTGTTTCTGTGACTCCATTATCTTCAAGTGAAAAATCGCTTGGTATCACAGGCACTATGAGCCGATTAATTGGTGATATGAGCTATACAATGGCTAGTTCTTTGAATCAATTATCTGATTTAAAAGGTGTAATGAGTGGGGTTTATAGCAGCCTATCAAATAGTTCACAAGCTATGAATCGAAATACAACTCAATCAACTGTGGATGGTAATTCCTCTAAATCAAATGGTAATATTTCATATAATTTCGCTGAGATGTTCAAAGGCTCATCATTTGTAATTAGAGAAGAAGTGGATATACAAAAACTAGCAAGGGAAATAAATAATCTTGTTAAAGGATCAGGTAGAGGAGTGAGATAAGTATGAGTTTAACAATAGATGGGAAAACGTTAAATGAATTAGGTTTAGCGCTTTTACCAGGGCATGAACATCCAGCGGCACCCTCTACTCGTGATTATACAGTTTCAATTCCAGGAGTACCTGGTGCATATGATTTTGGGGCGGATTTA
Organism: Bacillus pfraonensis; assembly: GCF_050768835.1. Lineage (NCBI taxonomy): Bacteria > Bacillati > Bacillota > Bacilli > Caryophanales > Bacillaceae > Bacillus > Bacillus pfraonensis. The sequence goes on from NZ_JAHCDO010000011.1 coordinate 29,501, forward strand.
GAACCAAGGCCTTTTACTTTGCCATTATTGGTTAAACCGCAACCAAGCCAAGCTTTATCAGCACGAAAAATAAGAGCAATCATGAAAACCTTTTTTGATCCATATGGGAAAACGAAAACAGTGAGATTGACTTTTGATTATGAACCGGATAAATACTACAAGGTTAGATATAGCGGTAGTTTAGACACAAGTCGCTATAAAACAATGGCTAACCTTGTTTTTCCATTAACAGCATTTGATCCATATGCATATTCGGTATTTGATACTACTAACGACATACTATGGGGAAGTGATATTCCTTTTATGTCAGATATACCGTTTGGGATTGGTGATTATATGTACGATGTTACCGCACCAACAACATTGAAAATTGAAAATGTGGGTTCACTTGTAGTACGTCCTATCATCAGGATAACTGGAAGTGCTAGTTCTATGACTCTTGCCACTAATGGTAAGAGTTTTTCTTTGGGCTCATTTCCTGAAGGTGCCAATCTTTTAATTGATAGCCAACACTATGCGGTCACTAGGGATGGACAGAATTATATTTCGAAGATGACAGGAGACTTTTTAGAGTTACTTCCAGGTGAAAATTCGATTTCTATTACTGGTACAAACTTAAATTTTCAAATTTCATTTGAATTTCACGCAAAATATATGTAAGAAGGCGGTGATACCGTGGCTGATGTACCTCGTTTATTAGAGTCAGACAAGTTATGGCAAGGAACACCAAAGATAAATCAAGCTATTGATGTTATAAATGGATTATCAAAACCAGCAACACGAGATCGAATTGCGGATAATGCTGTTAACTTCGAGAAAATGTATGTTCCTGAAGCTCAAATACTTAATAGGAACTATATTGAAGTTAACTATAAAACTCGAAAAATTACGATTCTAAAGAATTGTTCTATATCTATTGAAAAGTATGCATTTAATATATCACCATCACAAATTGAATTATCATTACCAGATCAAAGTAATGATGGTGTATTGCATTTATTAGTTTACAACCACCGTACAGGTGAATTGAGTTGCAAACCTTTTACTTCAGCAGGAGATAACGAACTATCAATTGCACGCCTCTATGGGAAGAAAGTGTACGGTCAAAACTACGAATTCATTACATTTGTTAGTGATGATGATAATTACAACTATCTAGCTGATAGAAAAATCACCGTTACAAATGCAAACGTTGCTGCAGATGCATTAGATTACACTCGAATTAATATGTATGAAGCAACAATTATAGAAAAAGATAAGGTTATTGTTGATTTAAAAAGAAAGAAAGCAATCATTAAACCAAATACATTTTCTACTATGGGTAACGATATTTTTAATTTAAATCAGACAGGAACAAACCTTTATATCGATCTCCCTACCGATGCAAAGTTATATGCGTTTGTTTTAGATATAACAAAATCTCCTTTTACTGTTTCGTTTGAAGTATATAACGACAAGACAAAGTTTAAAAATAAAAGACTATTATTCTATTATTACAACAACATTCCTTTAGGGAAAAATACAAACTTTATTAAGGTAATAGGGGAAATGGGTGAGATCCTAACAATTAAGGAAATCATTCATAAACATTTAAACAATCCATTTGTTCGAACAATTATCAAGCTTATTGGTGACTCTATCACAGCAGGACTGTGTGGGACTGGCTACAGTGCAACGGATAAACCAATTGGAAACACCGGATATAAGACGAACGTAACAACTGCGGTTTGTTGGGCGAATATGCTGAGAGATCATGTTATATCTGAATATAATCGTGAGTTCGATGTTTCAGTAAATGATCCGAATATTTCTTTCTTAGCTGCAACACATCAAATTGTAGAGAATAACGCTACCACGTTTAAATGGCAAGCTTTCTTCTCAAATACAACAACAAATAACGGTATCCAGTTCACTTTCTATGGTGATCACTTCAGTATTTACCATGCTACTGTTGGCGGTGGCGGTATAATGGATATTTATGTAGATGGCGTGAAATGGGGAGAATTAGACACTTACGGAACATATGCCGACAATGTGGAAAAGAAAATTACTGGTTTGACACTAGGAGATCATTTAGTTGAAATTCGAGAAACAAACCGAAAGAATGCTGGTGCATCAGGTTATTCTATATATATTCAAGGTCTAAAAATCCCTAAAACTGCTGATGTTGTTAATTTTGGAATTAGTGGTAAACATTCGCAATATCTATACCAACAAAGAGATCAGTTAATTGAATCTGCTGACAGCATCGTTATTATGCAAATTGGAACAAATGACCGTCATAATTTCAAAACAACGGCTGTAACAAAGAGTTATCAACGAGAACTTATAAAATACATTCGTTCGTTAGGAAAAGACGTAATTGTCATGGCAGCGAATCCAGTTTCAGTAGCGAACGATATGGAAGCAGTACGTAATTTCAAGATGGATGATGTTGATCGTTCTATCCATCAAGTAACAAAAGAGTTCAAGATGGATTACATTTCGAATTATAAAGGTTATATGGAATATGCAGTTAATACTGGCGTAACCATTGATTCTTTATTATTTGATGGTCTGCATCCAAACGATGAAGGATACAAAGTAATGTTTGAGAATACTGCAAAAGGTCTTGGATTAACATTGTTGAGAGATGGTGTAAGTTATGTATAATAGTAATTTTCGACATATAAAAGTCTATGATATTAAAATGAATTTAGTGGCTATCTTAGAAAATGCATATAAAATTGGATATGTTAAAGAGACAAATAATTTGTGGACGTGTTCCTTTTCATTACCTCTTAACGATCCAAAACGTTTTGAAGTTAAGCCAAAGTATTTTATTGAGCTATATGACCATGATAAATATATTGGGAAATTCATAGTCAATCCAAAGAAAACAGTTAAAAACGAAAGTGACAACAGCATAACTTACAATTGTGAGCATGTTTGGAGTACATTGCACTCAGACGTGCTTTTTCGTTACCATCAATTGACGAATTGGACAACAAGAGATGTACTTGAGTATTTATTAAGCAAACAAGAAATAAAACATTGGAAACTAGGGGATTGTCACTTTGAACGATATTTTCATTATGCATGGGAAAATGAAAATTCACTTTTAAATGCACTTGTAAGTGTTCCTAAGCCTTTCAATGAGTCCTATTTGTGGACTTGGGATGATACAACATATCCCTTTACCCTTAATCTAGTTCGTGTAACTAATGAAAAAGTTGATACCATTCGATATGGTAAGAATTTAAAAGGTATTGAGAAGGAAGAAGATCCAACTGGGTTGATAACTAGAATATTCCCTCTTGGATATGGTGAAGGGGTAAACCAGTTAGGAATTGAGAAAGTAAATGGTGGTGTACCTTATTTAGAAGCAGAATTCCCTATTATTGATGAACACGGCATTCATAAACAAATATGGGTTGATAGATGTTTTGAAGATGCAAAATCATTAAAAGCATCAGCACAAGCCTTGTTAGATAAGTATAAGAAGCCGCAAACCACTGTTTCTGTGGACTGTATAGATTACGAACTCATTGATCCATACAAGATTATAAAATATGACATTGCAAAAATAGTTGGTGTATATGACCAAGATGTCGATACAAATGATGATTTAAGAATCATGAAAATTACTAAGCCGGATATTTATGGAGATCCATCGAATATACAGTTTGATCTTGGAAACGTTCGTGAAGATATCGGAACAACAATTACTGATTTACAAAAGAAGCAATTAGTAAACGATACTTATTCACAAGGTTCAACTAATATTGATAGTCGTGATTTCCAAGATAATTGTGATCCAGATCATCCAGCCGTTATAAGGTTTCAAATACCAAATGATGTTATGAATGTGAATGAATTATTGCTCACATTTGAAACTTTAAGATTTAGAGCCTACGAACGTGCGATAAAAGGCGGTGGGGCTGTTGTGGGTTCGACTTCCGCAGGTGGATCAAACATGTCTACAACATCGGCAGGTGGCGGATTGGTGATAACGAGTAGCGCAGGTGGCGGTATTGTTAAAACATCGAGTGGGGGTGGAGACCACGTTCATAAGATGTTTCATGGCGGTGGTATTATGCCTGCTGAACCTACTACAATAGGATTGCATACAGCTTTTTCTGATCCAGGTAGGAATACATCAGCTTCAATATACGTAAAAGGAACAGGTTCAAGCTTATACACACATGGCTCTAGTGGTGACCATACGCATGAGACTACATTGCCAAATCACACCCATAGTACTACTGTTCCGCCTCACTCACATGATTACAGTACACCAAGCCATACACATGATATGACATTGCCCAACCATACCCACGAAATTGAGTACGGCATCTTCGAATTTAACGAGACGCCATCAAAAGTAACGATAACTGTGGATGGTAATGTAGTTCCTTTCACCTCAACAAGTGGACAAGATATAGACTTGGAACCATATATAGCAAAGGATGATGAAGGGAAATTTCAACGCGGTCGTTATGTTGAGATTAAAATTACACCTAATAGTTTAGCTAGAATAAATGCCACTGTTACTGGACGTCTTTTTATCCAGTCAAGAAAAGGTAGAACATTTTAATATAAATTATTAAAAATACAAAAGGAGATGGAAAAACATGCAAACAATTGAAATCCATACACAAAGCGGGTTAAAACACACGGTGCAAACTGAGGTATACAATGCACAGGTGCTAAACGATCAATTGAATAATAATGACCTAATCACCGTGCTTATCGGTGATTTTATTATTCAACGAATCGATGTGAAACGTATTCTTCCACTTGATCATCAAACTGTGGAAGGCACTACAAAAGTTGAAGTTCATACAAACGGCGGAAAAACAATTACGATTACGACAAATGATTATGATCCAATCTTCTTAAATGAACAATTAAACAACAGTAACACTGTAACAGTAGTTGTTGGAGATTACATCTTTTCAAGAATCGATGTAAAACAAGTGGTGCCTGTGAAAGAAGAACTAAAAGAACCAGAGCAACCAACAGACCCTGTTATTCCACCGACAACCGAGGAACCAGATCCAGAAGAAACAGGAGATGGTGGCACTACTGAGCCAACTACACCACCAACAGAAGGAGAAGAAACAACAGAAACGCCAAATGAACCTACAGAGCAGCAATAAGCTGGTCTTTTTATTTTGAAAGGAGCATGAATCATGTGGATTGTTATTATACAAGACTCCTATTCACCTAATGTATTCTATTTTATGGATTATGATGAAGCCAAAAGAAATTTTGATAAACAAGTTTCTATGGGTGTCGCATGTGTTTTGGCGGAATGTAAAGAAAGTAATTTTTAATGATACACTTTAGAATTGATATAGGTATTTAATAAGGAGGCTAAAGTATGATAAGAGATATGTTTGGCGACATAGTCTCAACAACCGAAAAGCGATGCAAAACGTGTAATCAAGTTACAGAAATAATATATAGTCATGGAGGGTTTTCTACTAGACCTTGTAAATGTACTGATGAGTTGTTTCGCAATATGATGAACGGAAAATCTAAAAAGGTTTTTATTGGAAAGGTACAGGGTCGTAAATTTGAATAAAATACGGCTTTGAATAGAAAAAGGGAGACTTTAACTCTCTTTTTCTTTAATATAGAAAGAGAATAAATGTTTTATATGATTAAATGGGTATGTGAGGTGAATATATGGAACAGTTTATTTCCATAATTATATTTTCTTTACCAGGATTACTTGCTTATTTTTGGTTACAACTCTTTGGCTTAAATCCAACAGTCAAGCATACACCAACTGAAATGGTAGGGCTTGTAGCCTTACTGTGGGTTCCAACTACTGGTTTAACAATTATTACGTATAACCTAGCAGTATATCTATTATCAATTCCAACTATTTATCTTACCGACATTAAAGAGATAAGCACATTATCAACAAATTTACTATTTTTGATGAGTTACGTGTTGTTAAGTACCTGTTTTAGTTTTTTAGTTGCTTTTATGTGGGGAAGCTATTTATACAAACTGGTTTTGAAATTGGTTAACAGGGTAAGGAAGCAACGTAAAACCTCTAGACTTTCAGAAGATACGAGTGTATGGGATACATTCTTTTTCAGGCTTGAAAAAGCTGAGGAAAAGGCACTTATTGTGGAAATGTACAAAATTGATAAGCCAGATGAAAAAACATATGGAGCTGTAATTAGGATGTCCCGCCCTTTTGAGACGGAACGATCCTTAATACTAGATGAATCTGAAGAATGGAAAGAATCACATGAGTACTATAAATATCCTGTTAAAAGAACTTACGTAGACACGAAATCAGGAATAGTAGTCAATGAGTTAGACCATTTAAACCCGACTGTCACTTCTTAGGTGGTCGCGGAGCTGAGTATGTAGGTCTTTCTCCTGAACGGATTTCACGCGGTGTAGGCGTTGCAGTCACTTTAGGAGTATTTGTTTGATTTGAATTAGACATGTTACAACCTCCTTTCTTCCAAATAATACAATAGTTTTTGAAAGAATTCGACAAAAAATTAAGAGGTCATTATACAAGTTTAAGAGAAGCGATTTCGCTTCTCTTTTTATTTTGAGGAGATGATCAGTGTGAAACGAATAGTAAATCAAGCAATTTATGAAAAGCATGTTAGCCAAGAAAATAAAAATCTAGTCAAAGATTTTCTAATTGAAAAGAAAGCACAAGGAAAAGCGGCAAGCACTTTACAGCAATACAATTGGGATTTACGAATTATTTTGTTTCTAATACATGAACACTTCGAAAATAAAAATCTTATTGGTTTAACACGAAAGGATATTCGAAATTTATCTATCATCTTTCAAGAAATGGGGATGTCCAATGCACGTGTAAATGGATTGATGAGTGCTTTACGTTCAGCACTTGAATTTTGCGCAGACGATGATGACTATAATTATGAATTCAATGTAGGTTCAAGGGTACGAGGTTTACCTAAGAATCCAATTAGAGAAATTACATTTATCACTGAGGACCAAATTAATTGGTTAATTGATGAATTACTTGAACAAGAGAAATATATGTTAGCAACTTATTTATCACTTTCATATTTTAGTGCAGCAAGAAAAAATGAAGTATATCAGGTACAAAAAAATGAATTAACTCAAAAATATTACACTAATATCGTACAAGGTAAACGTGGGAAGAAATTTCGATTGTACTATAACGATCGTGTACAAGAGTGTATAAAAATGTATTTGAATCAAAGAGGTAGGGATGCGATTCCTCAGTTGTTTGTAAAGTTATATAAAAACGGTCGACGACAATTAATTAATAAAAGTACATTTAATTATTGGTGTAAGATTTTTGGCCATATGTTAAGCGGAAAAGAAGGTAAAGAATATCGTATTAATCCACACTGTTTCCGACATAGTCGATTAGATAACTTGAAAGTTCAAGGAATACCATTAGAAATGCTAAAGTCTTTAGCGAATCACTCAGATATTTCTACAACAGAATCATATCTGAAGGATAGAAGTGAAGAGGATATCGCGAAGATTTTTGGTATGGATCCAAAATTATTTATTGCCTAGTAAGAAGGGACAAAATGTTCCTTCTTTTTATTGTGGAAGGGGATGAGACCAGTGGACAAATGCAAAGAGTGTGAAGAAAACAAATCAAAGATGCAAAATGTAGAGATACGTCTTGCTGTTGTAGAAAGTAAGGTAGCAAAAATCGAAGAAAACATTGAAAAAATCCTCAATAATACAAATTGGCTTGTGAAAAGTATTGTTGGTGGAATCATCGCAGCTATTCTCGCTTTCTTATTGAAAGGAGGTGGTATGTAATGATTAGTTTAGCTGTAATGATTGGAATTGTCGTTGGTCTTTCGCAGATTGCAAAAACAATTGGATTACAAACAAAATACATTCCGTTAGTGAATTTAACGCTTGGCATTGTGCTAGGCGTTTTATTTTTGGGCGGAGATATTAAAACAAATGTATTTCAAGGAATCATCATCGGACTATCAGCAAGTGGATTATTTGACCACACAAAAATTATGAAAAAGGATGCTGATGTAAAATGAAACAAACATTAAAGGGAATCTCTACAGTTTTATTAGCCGTTATTTTAGTATTGTCAATTGCAACGAGTGCATTTGCTGACAGAACGCTTATTATTCCTGATTTACCTAAGCAGCCGTATAGATATGGTGTAGATGCTTATGAAGGCGTTGTTGCTCACAGTACAGCAACCCCAGAAGCTCCAGCTATTAATATTAAAAAGTATGAGTCTCGTACATGGCGTTCGGCTTTCGTACATTATGCAGTAGATTGGAATGAAACAATTCAAATCGCTGATACAAAGTATATCGCTTATGGGGCTGGTTCAAGTGCTAATAAACGTTTTGTACATGTAGAATTATGTGAAACAGCAAATTATGATAAATTCAAACGTTCATACAATAAGTACGTAAAGCTATTGGCTAAAATCTTAAAAGATAACAATCTATCTGTAGAAAAAGGATTGTGGACTCACTACGATGTAACGAAATATCTTGGTGGTACAGATCACGAAGATCCACTTGATTATTTACGTAGTCACGGTGTATCAGAAGCGCAATTTCGTGCTGATGTAAAACGTGCATATAATAACAGTGATATTTCCGTTTCAGAGAAACCGTCTAAACCAGGCGAACCAATCGAAAATGTGGAAGGAATCGCATATATTGAAGGTTACAATGTAAATCTTCGTAAAGGGGCAGGTGCAAGTCACTCTGTTATTCGTCAGTTGAATAAACCAGAATCATATAAAGTATGGGGCGAAAAAGACGGATGGTTAAATCTCGGTGGGGATCAGTGGGTATATAACAATCATTCTTACATCAAGTTTGAGAAGAAAGAACCAGTTAATCCAATTGCAGGTAAACGTGTTGTTGCTAAAGTGGACAATCTACGTTTCTATGATTCTCCATCTTGGCAGGATAAAGATGTTGCTGGTACTTTAGATTCAGGATTAGGATTTGCAATTGATGCAAAGGTAAGTGTAAATGGTTCTCCGCAGTACAAGGTACACAACAGCAAAGGTAAAACATACTATGTTACTGCAAATAAAGCCTATGTATATGTGAAGTAGGAAATGAAAAAAGAGCATTCTGAATTGGGAGGAATGCCCTTTTTCTTGTGGTTTCTCTTGAACCTATTAAAAATTATATGTAGTCAATTCTCAATGTATTCATATAAAGCCAAAAGCACCATCTTCCCCAGTTGAAGATGGTACTTTTCTATGGTGCTTGCTCTAGGTGTCATTTGTATTATACGCAAAATGCAATTTAATAATTACTAAATATATTACTGTAAATGAAGCTTATTGAAAATATTACCAATGTTTTCGACTACAACAACAAATAATGAAACAATCACAATGACACTTATCTTCCTTACACTTCCAACAATCACAATGATGCTTGTCTTTAGATTTCCAATCATCACAATGACGCTTGTTTTTACACTTCCAACAATCACAATGATGCTTGTCCTTAGATTTCCAACAATCATGTTCCCAGCACATTTTTTATACCTCCCTTCAATTAAGGGTCATATTATTCTATGTTTTAGTAAAAAAACGGCTTGTTTACTAACCTATTATTTTATTTCTACATGATAGAATGATTTCTACTAGATATAGAACTAATACAAATAATGCTCCTTACGATAATTTTAGAGGGAGAGTGAATGGAACTTTAGATGCAGGACTTAGGATTTACAATCGATGAAAAAGTAACTGTCAATGGATCATCACAATACAAAGTACACAATTCGAAAGGGAATACGTACTACATTACGGCTAGTGATGCGTACGTAAACGCACGTTAACGTAAAAGAAACCGGCTCTTAATTGAGTCGGTTTTTTAAGCTTTACCTCCCTAGGAAAATATTTTCTGATAATTATTTTTCAATTAATTTAAACAGGGAGTTTATATACAATATATAGAATTATGCTAGTATTTAGGAAAATGAGGGGGGACTTGTTATGAGTGCACATATAGTAACTAAAGAGCAAATCAAGTACTTATTCGATACTTGGTATCAATCAATGTTGAAACAACAAGTGGAGAAAGCAAGGCAACTAAAAGAAGAAATTGACAATAATATTAATCATGTAGAATTGGATGAAGATGTATTACTGTATTTTGCCTTATTAAATTTCAGATATAATGTGCTGACTGACTGGATTTCGATTAAAGAAGATAGCTTTAATAATGTGGAATCTTTTGAAATTCCTAACAAAGGATACTTGGCATATTATTATCACTTTTTCAAAGCCATTTATCTTATGTTTGTTACAAAATATAAAGAAGCAAAAGAACAATTTGAGACAGCTGAAAATCTTTTGAAATATGTTCCAAATAAGTTGGAACAGGCGGAATTTTATTATCGATTAGGCTATTTTTATAATCAGTCTTATCAACATATGTCAGCGATTGATTGCATAAAAAAAGCAAAAGAAGAATTCATAAAGCAACCAGATTGCGAGATTAATGTTGCTTTATGTGAAAATATGTTTGGATTATGTTGTATCGATTTAAGACAATTTGAATTAGCTGAAGAAACATTTAATGCTGCACTAGATGTATTTCGAAAAGCTAATCATAAAAAATATGTGTTGATGGTTCGAAATAACCTAGGATTACTGTATGCAAATCAAAATTTATCAGAATTAGCAATTCGTCATTTATCAGAAGTTACAAATCACTCTCAAAATCATTTTCGTGCAATTTATTTGGAATCGGATGAAAATTTGAAAATAGGTGAATATGAAAAAGCTGAAGGATTAATAGAAAAAGGATTGTACATCTGTGATCAACTGGAAAATCAGGAGTATCAACATCGTTTCATGATTTTAAAAGCAATGAATACAAATACAGCTGCATTGGAAAAGGCTGTTTTGGCAGGAATTTCGTATTTCGAAAAAGAAGAATTATTTGATTGCATTGAAGAATATGCAGATCGTTTAGCTGATAAATTTTATAATGACAACAACTATGAAAAAGCAGTCGAGTATTATCGCATGGGTAAAGAAGCCCGAAAAAAACAAATGGAAAAAGGAGCATTAAGATGATAAAAAAAATCCTCTTAACAACAATAGGTTGTGCATTTGCGGTATCTATAACAACTGGATTTTCGACATTAAACAAAGGAGATGGAGGAGCACCTGTAAGGCCAGATTTAGCGTTAAATAAAGTTGATACGATATCTGATAATAAGGGGGATGGTGGCGGAGCTCCTGCAAGACCTGACTATGTTAATATTGGTGACGGTGGTGGTTCGCCTTCTAATGCGCATGGAAACGGTGGAGGCATTGTAGCAAAAGAAATTTAAGTGAATTTACAGTAAAAGAAGAACATTTACCCTCACTAAAAGATGTTCTTCTTCTTTTTTTACTTTAAATCAGATATCTTTCTAACCTGTTTTTCCTTCGATTTAAAAGCCTCCTTGTATTGTTTAAATTCTTGTTTATCAACGTAAAACTTTTCACCCGTAGCTACATTCTTTACTAATTGTGTTTTAGTGAAAATTGCCTTTGTATAATAGTAAACCAAAAATGCTACTAAAGAAAAAGTAAGAGTTGGAATGAATAGAATAAATGCAATAACAATTAGCCATGTATCTAAAGTGGAATATATTGGCTTTAATACTAATCTCTTTCCTGCTGCGGCTTCTGCTTGCGCTAATTGTTCCATACGTTGTAGCGATGCTACTGTATCATAACTCATCAAAAAACCTCCTTGAAGTAATACCTAAATCATACCAATTTTACGTAATAACTGTAAATATCACATTCTCATAGTATCATTTTAGAGGTTTTTAACTCGTTCAAGTAAATCAATTACTTGTGTATGTTTCTCTTTTAATTCTTCTAAAGAGATTTTTAATGCACTAGGATTGTCTAGTAAAAATTGTTTATATGATTGATGTTCATATATAAGGTGTGCAATCTCTATTTGATTACTTTGTTGATTTAATAGATACCCACTTTGTTTTTGAGCCATAAACATTTCTCTAATTAGTTTGTCTTTTTCAAATGCTATCGGATTGATTATCATATGCGCTTCCTCCAATTAAAATTTTAATTGTTCGTGATTTAGATGGATCACGGTGAATATACCCTTTCTCTTCTAGATGCAGTAAATGTCCATGTACTGTGGAACTAGAAGCAAGGCCAGTTGCTTTGCAAATTTCTCTGACAGTTGGAGGATATCCGTTTTCTATAACTTTTTCTTGGATGAAAGTTAGAATTTGAGCTTGTCTAGGAGTTAATGTTTTCATTTTGTAGTACCCTCTCTTTGTATAGGAAATATAATACTAAATAAATAGAATGAAATCAAACATACGTTCTAGTTATAGACAACAAAAAATGTATACATGGTGGAGAGTTAAACCAGTTTAGTTCTCTATCATGTACACATTGAATAACCTATGCCATAACAAGAAATGAAATATAATATAGAAGAAACATAAAACATCAATTATTAATTGGTGTTTTATGTTGGAGTGAATGTGGTCAAAATGTGGTCAATTAAGATTAGGAATAGAAAAATGCGATTCCATATTTTTAAGGAATCGCATTTTAACAGGGTTTTTAGTATGACCCCGGAGAGGCTCGAACTCACGACCTCCACCCTGTCAAGGTGGCGCTCTCCCTGCTGAGCTACGGGATCGTAATAAATATTGATGTTATTTTATGTCTGATAATTCTGTTAAGTTGATTATACATAACTAATTGTCACATTACAATAGTTTTTAATTACAATATGTAAACTGTTATATACTAGTTGGAAATGAGAAGTGTATGGAAAGGTTTTACGTGTTAGAAGAAAGAAAGGTTTATAGAGTATGTTTTTTTAGAAGTGATCATTGCAAGTATTTAAATGAAAGAAAAGAATGTCAGCTTGTATTATTTCTTCCTAAACTTTAATAAAGGACTTGTATCACTTAATTCAACAAAGAAGGGAAAAAGAAATAAGAAAGGTAAAGCATGAGCACCAAATTCAAACGTATCATCTGAAAGATATTGTCTTTCAAAACAATAAGGACAGTCCTTACCATCATTTTGCATGAGAAGTGACCAGGTATCTTTTGCTTTCCATTTCGCTTTACAATTCGTACAACGAGTCATAAAACGCCTCCTTTTCCTTTGGTTTATTATATTCCCCTAAATATCCCATTTAATTATATACAGAATACATACTAGAGTAAATGAAATCGGGTAGAAGTTTATATGTATTACGTGTGAACCGGTAATACAGTATCATTGTAAATAATGTATATTCATTTAATTTGAAACTTCGATATAAGCCTATGATCTATAAATGAAAGGAGAGTATCACAATGGTTAAAAAAGTGATTGGTTTTGTTATGGGAGGCCTTGTTTTATTTGGAGTTATACTCGGCAGCGTTATGTGGTTTCATAAAACAGATAAACAAGAAACGAATGTTGAAAAAACTGAGACAATGAAAGAGGTAGATAAATCAAAAGATATTGGCATGAAGATTAGAGAAATGCATAGTGATTTAAATCATATTACTGGTTGGGAAAAGTATGAGGGTTTTGAGAAAACGGATGCTCCAGCTTGGGAAAAAAATGAATCGGGATTCAAATTAATTGATACAATGTTAAAAGAAGCGGTTTCTTTATGTAAAGGGGATTTGAAAGAAGATTTAGAGCGAGCTAAAAAATTGCTTGCTATTTCAGTTCAAAATCATGATACAACAGCGTTAATATATGTTCATCGTATTTTACATGATCTTGATATCGGACAAAACAGATTGAAAGAGAAAGATGTATTTAATAGTGCAAAAGCAGGGGCTGGTAATGCTAGTGAAATACCTACTTATGATGATTATATGAAGAGACATAGCAAATAAATCTTTCATTTCTAGTTGTTTTGGTAGGATATTCTTTTTACAACGTCATGGAAATAGTATATAACAGAAATAGAGAATAGATTTATAAATATTCATAGATTAAAGGAGCACATACGAATGGTAAGAAAAACTTTCAAGATGCGTGTACCTAGAAATAGAACAATTTCAATAAATGGTGCGATTCTTGATGTGGATGTTTCTCATGATGAATTTTTAGATGAGTTTATTGAATGGGTGGATTCAAAGGGCTGGTCCTTTATGGGAATGACTGATGAGGTTACAGAAGAGGAAGCTGGAAATAATTTAATAGATTTATTGGCTGATGAGAAGGATAAGAAAGAATGAGTCCTTCTTATTTTTATGCGTATGATTATGTCCTTTCTTGTAAAATTATGATATAGTGAAAAACGGTAATTATTTTTCCATTTTAATACCAATTCGCTGTCGGATTGGTAAAGTTAGTACATACGGTGAAAAAGAAAATAGAAAAGGGAGAGTCATATGGTAAATTGTAAGAAGATTTTGGTTTTTATGATGGTTATTTGTTTATTCTTTTTAACACCTATGACATTGTACGCTGAAACTGGCACTGCACCAGTACCGGCACTAGGCCAAGGGCCAAATGTATTTGGTCAGTTTGCAGTTTCAATCGATGCAAAAACAGGGGATGTGTTGTACGACAAAAATGCATATCAACATGCATTTCCAGCAAGTATGACGAAGGTATTGACTGCTATTTTATTAATGGAGCATGTGAAGCCGGAGGAGCAATTTACGTTTTCACAACCTGCATTAGATCAGGAAAAGAGTAATTATCAACTTGAATTTCAAGTAGGGGAAACGATCGATCGGAATACAGCGCTTATAATTTTAATGGTGCTGAGTGCAAATGATGTTTCGTATGCAATTGGTGAACGTATTGGAGGAAGTATAGAGAATTTTGCAAATATGATGAATGAGAAAGCAAAGCAACTAGGAGCAAAAGATAGTCATTTTATAACGCCAAATGGTTTACATGACCCAAATCATTATACGACGGCATATGATATGGCAATGATTACGAGAGGGATTCAGCAATATCCTGAGATTTTACAAGCTATGAATACAAAAAGGATAACGGTTACAACATCTAGACAAACGGTTTCTATTTTTAATAAAGCTACCTATTTTGAAAACCCATACAGTATTGGGGGAAAAACGGGTTTTACAAATGAAGCACGCAACACACTTGTATTGTTAAATGAGAAAGATGGCAATCGTATTATCAATGTTGTGATGGCATCACAAAGACCCGAAATTTATGAAGATATGCGTCAAATTGCAGATCATTCCTTCGCTCAATTTACAAAGCAAATGGTATTAGATAAAAATAATTGGCATCAGCAGGCAACATATTTAGACAAAAATATAGATTGTGAACTGGAAAAAAGTGCAGAATTGATGTTAAAGAAAGATGAAGGAAAGAATGTGAAAACAGTTTTTAAAGCGGCTTCGGTTGATAAGGAACAATTATATCAAAAAGGAATTCAACGCGGAGATGTGATCGGGACAGTAGATGTGACGAAAAATAATCAAACGATTGAAAGCATTAATGTTCTTTCTAAGGAAGATGTGACATTTGCAATGCCTAAAAAAAATATAAAGCCAGCTGAGCCTACGTACCCATTTGGGTTGATGGCAAGTATCGGAATTGGATGTATTGCTTGCATGATAATAGGCTTATATATGGTAAGGCGAGCTAAAAAGAATGCGATTTCAGAAGGGGAATAGGCAATGATCCATTGCCTATTTTTTATTGCGTTTTCCGGTTGTTCATTATAGTATTGATTTAAGTTCTCTTTTAAGAACAACTCAGGATATCCTTGTTTTACGTGCATATACATAATAAAAAGGAGGAGATACGGATGAAACTAGTTTGGAAGATTATTAGTAACGTTATCTCATTTGTTTTATTTGCGCTCATGGTTTGTTTAGCGTTTATTGTCATTTCATCAAAAGCGAGCGGCGGGGATCCAACCGTAATGGGATATCAATTTAAAACGGTACTATCTGGATCGATGGAACCAACATTTTTAACAGGGTCAATTATTGCGATTGAACCAACGAAAGATGGATCTAAATATAAAAAAGGTGATGTAATTACTTTTAAAGAAGATGAGAAAAAAATTGTCACTCACCGTGTTATTGGTGTGAAAGATGTAAATGGGAAAGTCATGTATGAAACAAAAGGTGACAATAATAATGGCCCAGATTTAAAGCCAGTCTTAGCGGAAAATGTTATTGGAAAATATGAAAATATTACAATTCCATATGTAGGATATTTGCTGAACTATGCAAATTCAAAAGCTGGAGCTGCCTTGCTTTTAATTATTCCAGGCGTATGCTTACTCATGTATTCTATAATTTCTATTTTTAGTGCAATCCGCAGCATTGACAATGAAAAGAAAAATAAATCTACAGATGTTGGGCAATCTGTGTAATTCCGTTATTTTATCTACTTTGGAGATTATAAATATATAGATAGTATTGGGGATATGGACATGACCTTAAAGAGAAAATTGGGAATGGGAATTATATCGGCAATTATAGGAGCATCATTAATTGGAGGAGGAACATATGCGTACTTTAACGATAAAGAAGTCTCAAATAATACATTTGCGGCAGGTACGCTTGATTTAACTGCAAATCCGACAGCAATTATTAATGTAAATAATATTAAGCCTGGTGATACGATTATTCGTGATTTTGAACTGGTAAACAGCGGTACGCTAGATATTGAAAAAGTTTTATTATACTCCGAATATAGCGTGAAAGATGCAAAAGGTGACAATATTGAAGATTTTGGTGACCATATTAAAGTAACGATTTTAAGAAATATGGACAAGGGACATGCGATTATAAAAGAAAAGAAATTATCTCAATTAACAGGAAAACCATCCGTACCAGTTAATAACGACGCCCTTTCTGAGAGAGTAGATGAGAAGGGAATTAAAGCGGGGAACAAGGATACATTTAAAGTGAAATTCGAGTTTATGGATAATGGAAAAAATCAAAATCAATTCCAAGGAGATATGCTTGAGTTGAAATGGACTTTTGAAGCGCAACAAACAGCTGGTATAGAGACAGAATGATATGAATAGGCTATCAAATTGATAGTCTATTCTATTGTATATATTATTTTCGAACGATTATACGGAGATATGTAGACGAGAGAATAGATCGATAGAACTAAGGTGTTTTTAATGTGCAGAAAGGTTATATGACACAAAATTGTAAAAAAATTCTATATTTTTTATTTAATTTTCGGATTTTATTCTTTATAATGAAATTATGTTCTTTATAGAGAATTGAATGCGAGTAATAGGAGAGATTGGAATGCTGAAATCATCAAAAAAAATAAAAACAATGCTCATGTTACCATGTATGTGTTCAATGGCTTTCTATATGGGATCACAAGTAGTTACGTATACAGAGGCTGCTTTTGTAAATGAGACAAAAGTCTATTCTACGGTTTCAACTGCAATTGTATTTCCAAAAACGATTGATACTTTGATGAAAGAAGCAGAGCAGCATGAGAATTTTATTTTAAAGGTAGCTGAGGGAATGAATAAGGAAACAAAAGCTGATTCTGTAGAAGTACTCGAACAAAAAGTGCAGCAGTGGAGAGAACAATTTGAAAAAGTAAAAGTAGAACGTGAGGCCTTGCAGCAAATATATGCAGAAATAGAAGATTATTATAAGCAATCAGTAGAAAATGTAAGGGTAAATAATAGCGATTCAAGTAAGCAAGTGCTTCAATATGTGCAAGGTGGTTTTACTAAAGTAGGGAGCATGAAGGATAATATTGATAAAAAAGTATCGGTACAAAAAATCGAAGAATTTATGCTAACCCTACAAAAGAAAATCGAAAATGAAAAAGCGCAACAGGTAAGTAACACACCTCAAAAAACAGAGCAGGAACAAGTAGTACCTTCTTCTGAGCAAAAAGAATCAAGCAGACAAGAAGAAATAAAGCAACCATTAAAGTCTAAACAAGAACAAGTAGTACCTTCTTCTGAGCAAAAAGAATCAAGCAGACAAGAAGAAATAAAGCAACCATCAAACCCTAAACAAGAACAAGTCAATCAAGCTCAACATGTGAAGAAGACCAATCCAGTATTACAACAACCTGAAGAGAATAAAGAAGAAGTACAGAAACGAGATTCAAGCGCTGTACATGAAAATCACTGATTTTTGGGTTATACCTTCTACAAATGTAGAGGTTAACATAAAAAAAATGAAGTTCAGGGGGAATATGGGATGGGAATTAAGAAAAAATTAGGAATGGGTGTTGCATCAGCTGCATTAGGACTATCTTTAATTGGTGGAGGAACATTTGCATACTTTAGTGATAAGGAAGTATCAAATAATACATTTGCAGCAGGTACATTAGATCTTTCTGTAGATCCAACGACGATTATTGATGTTGATAATATTAAGCCAGGGGATAAAATGACACGTGACTTTAAGCTTGTCAATAATGGTTCATTAGATATAAAAACTGTGAAATTATTAACGGATTATAATGTAGTAGATTCAAAAGGAGATAATTCAGAAGACTTCGGTAAGCATATCCGCGTGAATTTCTTCTGGAATTGGGATAAATTAAGTGAACCTATTTTCTCAACGACATTGGCTGATTTAAAAGCTATGTCTCCAGATGCAGTGGAAAAAAGTATTTTTGCAGGTTGGTTTGCTGAAAATGGCGGTTTGAAACATGGTGATTCTGATTATCTTTGGGTACAATATGAATTTGTAGATAATAAACAAGATCAAAATCAATTCCAAGGTGATAAACTTGAGTTGAAATGGACATTTGAAGCAGAACAAACAGAAGGATCAGAAAAATAATAGAATTGATAGAAAAAAGGTAGGTTTTACCTGCCTTTTTTCTATACCAATTCTTGTTATATGAGGGATGCATATGAATAAGAAGTGGTTATTTATCATGAGTATATATCTGATTCTAGTATTATTCATTGGTATTACAAAAAATATTGATCAAGTGTATGCGGAGGAGCGGCGAGAAATAGATATAAGCCTTGAGCCAAAAGAAGTACTATTCCATGTTTCAAATATGAAGCCGGGTGACTGGGCAAATCGAAGTATACGTATCAGTAATGTAGGGACACAGAAATTATCATATATTATAAAAAGCGAGGTTTCAGAAGGATCTGAGAAATTATATGAAGCTCTTAGGATCACTGTAAAAGATAAAAAAAGAGTTTTATATGAGGGAAGTCTTGGGAAACTTCAAAGTATGGAAAAGCGCACATTAGCAGTTGATAAAATTGACGAGCTTCTCTATACGATACATGTTCCTAAAGAGTTAGGAAATGAGTATCAAGGATTACAAACAATAGTAAAATTTATTTTTTATGCGGAAGGACCAAGCGGGAATGGTATGGGTACTGAAAATGAAATGGGAAGCAATCAAATACAACCTCCTACATCCGTAAATTCTAATAATAGCTGGCAGCTACCACGTACAGGTATGCAGCAGAGTAGCCTGATTTTAATAGGGCTTGGCTTAGTATGGTGTGGATTTTATTTTTATAAAAAGTATATTCAAATGAAGTATAGGAAGGATTAATTCTTTTTTGTACATGTCTAGAAATAGAGTGCAGATGAAGTGAGCGAGGAATTGAAGCGGGCTTTAATAAAGAAAACTTAGAAATACTTTTAACTGTTTTTAGATAACAAAATTAATATTATTTTATAGTTGCAATTACACCCTTACGTTCTTTATAATGAACATAAGGTGACTTTTTAAAGAACAGACGGATTTAGAGGATATTGTACATACATTTGCCATACCTCTTATCCTGTATTAAGAGATAACAATAAAAAATAGCTAGGGGGAATTTAAAGTGAGTTTAAAGAAAAAATTAGGTATGGGAGTCGCTTCAGCGGCATTAGGATTATCTTTAATCGGTGGAGGAACGTTCGCTTACTTTAGTGACAAAGAAGTATCAAATAATACGTTTGCAGCGGGTACATTAGATCTTACTTTGGACCCAAAAACACTTGTAGACATTAAAGATTTAAAACCAGGTGATACTGTTAAGAAAGAGTTCTTATTAAAGAACAGTGGTACATTAGCAATTAAAGATGTGAAATTAGTAACGAAATACGAAGTAAAAGATGCAAAAGGCGATAATGCTGGGGAAGATTTCGGTAAGCATATTAAAGTAAAATTCCTTTGGAACTGGGATAAACAAAGTGAACCTGTATATGAAACAACACTAGCAGATTTACAAAACGTTGATCCAGATGTTTTAGCGAAAGATATCTTTGCTCCAGAGTGGGGTGAAAAAGGCGGTTTAGAAGCTGGAACAGAAGATTACCTATGGGTACAATTTGAGTTTGTGGATAATAAAGACGATCAAAATAAATTCCAAGGCGATGCATTAAACCTAGAATGGACATTTAATGCAAACCAAACAGATGGGGAAGAAAGATAAGAAAATTAAGCAAAAAAGCGGGGAGATTCCCCGCTTTTTTCTTAAATAAAAAAAGAGTGCTCCCCAGTATGCACCCCTTCTCGTATACACTATTTCTGGTTTTGCTTCCATTTTGTAAACTCTAGAAATTCGCGGAATTGCTCTTTTGAAACGCCGGAGTTCATGGCTTCTTTGACGAGATGTGTCCATTCCGAGTCCAATTGGCTTTCGGATGTTGTTTCGTCATGGAGGAGCATGTCAACTGGTATTTGTAGAACATTTGCGATTTTTTCAAGAAATTGAATGGAAGGATTCTTTTGCAAGTTACGTTCAATAGAGCTGATGTAAGACTTCGCCACACCGGCTTTTTCAGCAAGTTCTGTTAAAGAAATCCCTCTTTGCAAACGAAGGCGTTTTATGCGTTCTCCTATCATCTTTGCGCACCTTTCTGTAAGTATGTAATCGGCTTATGATGTCATTAGTATAACACAAATTTCGTTAAAAAGAACACCTCTGCTAGTTTCCAGTAGGCTGGTTCATACGTTGGAAAAAGTGTTCGATATCTTGAATCGTGATTCCAGCATCTAGAGCTTCGAGCATTAAATCAATCCAATCTTGATCTAGCGTATCTGCCTTGTCTTTGTACAAAATGTATTCCTCCCTAATGTTCAATTGTCATGTCATGAATCGTACAAAATAAACAATCTTTTAAACACATTATAATGTTTTGAAAAGTTAATTTGGTAAAAATAATGTTAATTTATTGTATATTTTGTAGGTAAAACCAATGAAGAAGTTACAATTTCGTCATTCTATAAAGAAATTGTAATAGTTTTATCGTAAATTATCAATATCTTCAGAAATAACTGATATATAGATGAGTATTTTTATGAAAAATATGAAATTTTTACAAAAATATTACGAATTTTACAAAATAACGCAAAATAAAACAAATTATTGAAAAGTTACTGAATTTTTATTATTATCTAAATATTAGTACATATTCTTATTAGGGGAGGAAATGGGGATGAAAAAGAAACCATTCAAAGTGTTATCAACACTTGCTTTAGCAGCTGTACTAGGCTGCTCGTTTGGGGCTGGTAGCCAATCTGTTTATGCAGAAACACCTGCAAAAACACCTACAAGTCCAATTGATGATCATTTAATTCCAGAGGAGCGTTTAGCGGATGCTCTGAAAAAACGTGGAGTAATTGATTCATCAGCTTCAAAAGAAGAAACAAAGAAAGCTGTCGAAAAGTATGTAGAGAAAAAGAAGGGTGACAACCCGGGGAAAGAAGTAACAACTGGTGATTCTGTTACAAAAGAAGCATCTGATTTCTTGAAGAAGGTTAAAGATGCAAAGGCAGATACAAAGGAAAAATTAGAACAGCCAGCAAATGGAAATGGTGCTGGGACAGGTCCAGTTAGAGGTGCCTTAAATGGTAAAGTACCAACGGCTCCTGCAAAAGCAAAAGAGTATAACGGAGAGGTTCGTAAAGATAAAGTACTAGTTTTATTAGTAGAGTATGCAGACTTTAAACATAACAATATCGATAAAGAGCCTGGTTATATGTATTCTAGTGATTTTAACCAAGAACATTATCAAAAAATGTTATTTGGTGACGAACCGTTTAAATTAGAAGATGGGACAAGCATTGAAACATTTAAGAAATATTATGAAGAACAATCTGGCGGTAGCTATACAGTAGATGGAACAGTTACAAAATGGTTAACAGTTCCAGGTAAAGCGGCTGATTACGGTGCAGATGCTGGAGACGGTGGTCATGATAATAAAGGACCATTAGGACCTCGTGATCTGATCAAAGATGCGTTAAAAGCTGCGGTAGATAGTGGCCTTGATTTATCAGAATTTGATCAATTTGATCAATACGATGTAAACCAAGATGGAAATAAAAATCAAGCAGACGGTTTGATTGACCACTTAATGGTTATCCATGCTGGTGTTGGACAAGAAGCTGGTGGCGGTAAGTTAGGTGACGATGCAATTTGGTCACATCGCTGGACAATTGGCCAAAAACCATATGAAATAGAAGGTACACAAGCAAAAGTACCATACTGGAATGGTAAAATGGCAGCATTTGACTACACAATTGAACCTGAAGATGGAGCAGTTGGTGTATTCGCACATGAATATGGTCATGATTTAGGACTTCCAGATGAGTATGATACAAAGTATTCTGGCGGTGGTGAACCAATTCAATCATGGTCAATTATGAGTGGCGGTAGCTGGGCAGGTAAAATTGCTGGAACAACACCAACAAGTTTATCTCCACAAAACAAAGAGTTTTTCCAAAAAACAATTGGTGGAAACTGGGCGAATATTGTGGAAGTAGATTATGATAAGTTAAACCGAGGAATTGGTTATGCAACATACTTAGATCAAAGTGTAACAAAAACAGCTCGACCAGGCATGGTTCGTGTTAACTTACCAGATAAAGAGGTAAAAGGAATTGAGCCTGCATTCGGTAAGAAGTACTACTATAGTACAAAAGGTGACGACCTTCATACAACATTAGAAACACCTTTATTTGATTTAACAAACGCAGCAAATGCAAAGTTTGATTACAAATCGTTGTATGAAATCGAAACAGATTATGATTTCTTAGAAGTACATGCAGTTGCAGAAGATGGCACAAAAACATTAATCGATACGATTGGTAAGAAGAATGTAAAAGATGGTGCGGATACATCACTTGGAAAATGGGTAGACAAATCTTATGATTTAAGCCAATTCAAAGGCAAAAAAGTGAAGCTTGTATTTGAATACATTACTGATGGTGGATTAGCATTAAATGGATTTACTCTTGATAATGCAACGCTAACAGTAGATGGTAAAGTTGTATTCTCTGATGATGCAGAAGGCGAAACTCAATTTAAGCTAGATGGATTCGTTGTTTCTAACGGAATTGAGCAGAAAAAGCACAACTACTATGTAGAGTGGAGAAACTATGCTGGTTCGGACGAAGCGCTTAAACATGCTCGTGGTCCAGTGTACAACACAGGTATGGTTGTATGGTATGCAGACTCTAGCTATACAGATAACTGGGTTGGCGTACATCCAGGATACGGATTCCTTGGTGTAGTTGACTCTCATCCTGAAGCAATTGCAGGAACTTTAAATGGCAAGCCAACATTTAAAGATAGCACACGTTATCAAATTGCTGATGCAGCATTCTCTTTCGATCAAACACCAGCTTGGAAAGTTGTATCACCAACTCGTGGAACATTTGAATACAATGGATTACCAGGCGTTGCGAAATTCGACGATTCTAAAACTTATATTAACAAACAAATTCCAGATGCAGGACGTATCTTACCGAAACTTGGCCTGAAATTTGAAGTAGTTGGCCAAGCTGATGATAAATCTGCAGGTGCAGTTCGCTTATATCGTTAATTCTGAAGAAGCTGTTGAAAGTTTTCCTTTCAACAGCTTTTTTCATGAGCAAATGTATTTTATATGAAATGAAAACTCATATATAATGAAACTTTAAGGATAGAAAATCTTTTCTTGTAGGTGGGAAAGATGGTCCAATCATGCGTAGAAGCGGTCAGACCATTTTTAGCCCCAGGCCAAGTAAAAAAAGAGAAACTGGGTGGAAATTTACTTTTATTTTCATAGCAGTGACAGGTACGCTGAAAATTAAAATAGAGTTATATAAGTTGAAGAATGGATAGAAAACTTTTCTGTTTAGAAGGAAGAGAGGTCCGTCTATGCGTAGAAACGTTTAGCATATGCCAAGTGAAAACAGAGGGAGAAAACGAGTGTAGGTCACTTTTTGTTTTCATAGCAGTGAAGGAGATTTTGAAACATCAATATAAATATAGAAGGAGGGATAACAGATGGATATCACTTCTATTGTGAACGAACAAAAGTTATATTTTTATAAAGGGCACACAAGAAATATAGAAGTAAGAAAACAAAATTTAAAAAGATTATATGAAGGGATTCAGCAGTATGAATCTGATATTTTTCAAGCGTTAAAATTAGATTTAAATAAATCAGATCATGAATCATTTACGACAGAGGTTGGATACGTTTTAAAGGAAATTTCATTTTTAATGAAACACCTATCTTCATGGAGTAAGCCAAAGCGCGTTCGTACAGCACTGACACACGTTGGTTCGAAAGGGAAAGTCGTTCCAGAGCCATACGGTGTTACTCTTGTAATGGCTCCGTGGAATTATCCATTTCAACTTGCTATTGCACCCCTTGTAGGGGCAATAGCCGCTGGAAATACAGTTGTATTAAAACCTTCCGAATTGACACCAAATGTGTCTAGTCTTCTTGCAAACATGTTACGGGAGTTATTTCCGGCCGAACTGGTTGCGGTTGTTGAAGGCGGTATTGAGGAAAGTACCGCACTCTTAAAAGAGCCATTTGATTATATTTTCTTCACGGGTAGTGTTGGAGTAGGGAAAATTGTTATGGAAGCAGCGGCCAAAAATTTGACGCCCCTTACGCTAGAACTTGGCGGGAAAAGCCCATGTATTGTGCATCATGATGCAAAATTAGAAATAGCAGCAAGGCGCATTGTTTGGGGGAAATTCTTAAATGCAGGTCAAACATGTGTTGCGCCGGATTACATATATGTTCATGCTTCTGTCAAAGAACAATTTATTGAAGCACTACGAACTGAAATTAAAAATCAATATGGAGAAAAGCCACTGCAAAATGAAAATTATGTTCGGATTGTTAGTAAACGTCATTTTGAAAGGTTATGTTCGTTTTTACAAGATGGTAAGATTGAATTTGGTGGAAAATATAATGAAGAAACGTTGCATATTGAGCCAAGTATTGTAACGAATATTACATGGCAGGATTCGATTATGGAGGATGAAATTTTCGGTCCGATTTTGCCAATTATGGAGTATGAGAAAATAGAAGATATAGTTGAAATTATTCAAAGGCAACCTAAATCATTAGCCTTATACGTATTTTCAGAGAGTAAAGAAGTTCAAAAAAAAATTACACGTAATATTTCATATGGTGGAGGGTGCATGAATGACGTTGTGTATCACCTTGCGACGCCATATTTACCCTTTGGCGGCGTTGGAAGTAGTGGATTAGGAAGTTATCATGGAAAACAAAGTTTTCGCACATTTTCGCACTATAAAAGCATTTTATCTCAATCTACAGTGTTTGATATGAAAATTCGTTATTCTTCTACAAAAAGTGCTTTAAAATTCATACGAAAGTTGTTAAAATGATGATGGTGTTTATCAGTAGGCGTAGCCGTATGATAAAAACCCCTTCTCACGTGAAGGGGTTTTTCTGTTCGACATATGTATCATGAGAAAATGAATCAAACATACTACATAAGGAATAGAAGCGGACGCTGTTAAACAATCATTTTTGTTTGGATCGAAACAAAAGAATTTATATAAAACTAATATTTATTTATGAATATAAAGATTAAAAATTCGAGGTAGATAGGACGGGAAAATGAAAAAGATTATTAAAGTTGAAGCGGTAGAAAAACATTTTGGAGATCAAGTGATTATTCCACCTCTTTCTTTAGATATTAAAGAAGGAGAATTTTTAACAATTCTTGGACCGAGTGGGTGTGGGAAAACAACGTTACTGCGTATGATTGCAGGGTTTGAAACTCCTACAAAAGGTAATCTTTTACTCGATGAGGAGAGAATCAATGATTTGCCACCTTATAAGCGTCATATGAACTTAGTGTTCCAGCATTATGCATTGTTTCCGCATATGACGGTTGAGAAAAATATTTGTTTTGGTATGAAGATGCAAAAAGTATCCGCAGCAGAACAAAAAGAACGCGCAGAAGAAGCGATGCGTTTAACGCAGCTTCTTGAATTCCGTAATCGTAAACCAGCAAAACTTTCTGGTGGACAACAACAGCGTGTTGCAATTGCACGAGCAATCGTAAACAATCCGCGAGTATTATTACTAGATGAGCCACTTGGAGCACTAGACTTTAAATTAAGAAAAGATTTGCAACGTGAATTGAAAAACCTGCAGCGTAATTTAGGAATTACGTTCATCTATGTAACGCATGACCAAGAAGAAGCAATGAGTATGAGTGATCGTATTGTCGTTATGAATAAAGGGCATATCGAACAAATCGGAACGCCAAAAGAAATTTATAAAGAACCGAAAACATTGTTTGTTGCGACATTCATTGGTGAAAATAATATTATTAAAAATGGGGAAAACTACGTAGCAGTTCGCCCTGAAAATGTGAAAATACGTTCGGTTGAGCAACCAGTTTTAAAAGAATACCATCTTGGACATGTTGAAGATATTGAATTTGTTGGAAATATGGAAAAGCTTTATGTACGTGATGAAAAAACATCAGAATTATTAATGGCATACCAAACTGCAGAAGAAGCTGCGAAGTGGAGTATTGGAGATAATGTATACGTAGGCTGGGAGCAAGAGGATGAGGTGACCTTAAATTGAGAAAAGGGAAACTACTCGCACTACCTACAGTTACATGGCTCTTAATCTTCTTCTTATTTCCCCTTCTATTCGTATTAGCATTTGCGTTCTTACAGCGCGGAGCATACGGGACAGTGGAAATGCAATTTACGTTAGATAATATATCGCGTGTGTTTGATTCGTTGTATATGAATACATTATGGGAAACAGTGAAAATCGCAGTTATTACGACAGTCCTTTGTTTACTAATTGGTTACCCATTTGCATATACAATTACAATTGTTGATCGTAAATATCGTTCTATTCTTTTATTATTGGCAACGATTCCGTTTTGGATTAACTTTCTTGTGCGCTCCTATGCGTGGATTGTTATTTTACGCTCACAAGGTCTTGTAAATACACTATTGCTAAAGTTAGGCATTATTAATGAACCGTTAAATTTATTGTATAATACACCATCTGTAATATTAGGAATGGTATATTCTTTACTACCATTTATGATTTTACCAGTGTACGCAGCAATCGAGCAGCTTGATAAACGTAAGCTAGAAGCGGCGTATGACCTAGGAGCGACGCCAATGAAAGCATTTTGGCATGTCACATTGCCGATGACAATGTCAGGGGTTGCGACTGGTTCGATTTTAGTATTTGTGTCATCTATTGGGATGTTTGTTGTATCAGACGTCATGGGTGGATCGAAAGTAGCATTAATCGGAAATGTGATTCAAAACCAATTCTTAGGTGCACGTGATTGGCCATTTGGATCAGCGTTATCCATTATTGTCGTTCTGTTCTCTGTTCTGTTAATTTACTTATATTATCGTGCAACGAAAGTATATAAATACGGAAACGGAGGGGAATAGACGAAGATGAAGAAGTTTTTAGTCTCTTATTCTTGGTTAATTTTATTGTTCTTGTATTTTCCAATGATGGTTCTTATGGTATATTCTTTTAACGATTCTCGTATTAACGCGGAATGGGAAGGATTTACGTTCCATTGGTATACAGATTTATTTCAAAAGCAAGATGTTATTGATGCATTTGTAAATAGTATTACAATTGCGCTTGTGACGACAGTTGTGACGACAGTTCTTGGTGTGATTTTTGCTGTTGCATTACATCGTTATAAATATCGTTTTGAAGGGGCCATTAATGGTCTTGTATATTTACCAATTTTAATTCCAGATATTTTAATGGGATTATCTTTACTTATTTTATTTAGTCAAATTGGAATGGAACTTGGACAAGTTACCATTATTATTGCGCATATTACATTTAGTATTTCATTTGTTGTTGTGATTTTAGCAGCGCGTCTTTCTGGTATGGGACGTGATTTAGAAGAAGCTGCGAATGACTTAGGAGCAACTCCATGGCAAACATTTCGCTATGTAACACTTCCTGGAATCGCACCTGGGGTTATTTCAGCGGCATTATTAACATTTACACTATCAATCGATGATTTTGTCATTAGTTTCTTCGTATCCGGTCCAGGATCAACAACATTGCCATTATACATTTATAGTATGGTGAAACGCGGCGTAACACCTGAAATTAATGCTCTTTCTACAATATTAATTGTTGTTATTGTTGGATTAATGGTTGCATCAGAAATATTCCGTAATAAAGGTGCAGATGGTGAAGAAAACTCTGGAGGACATCTTCCGTTATAAGAATGAGGAGGTAATGAATCGATGAAATTGATGAAGAAAGTAGCTGGTGTAGCACTTAGCTTCAGCCTTGTTGCCGGTGTACTTGCTGGCTGTGGTGAAAAAAAGGAAGAGCTAAATATTTATAGCTGGGCTGATAACTTTGATGAGCAAGTAATAAAGGATTTTGAAAAGAAATATAACGTAAAAGTTAACTATGATAAATATGCAAGTAACGAAGAAATGCTTGCGAAATTACAAGCTGGCGGTGCAAAATATGATTTAATTCAACCGTCAGATTATATGGTTAAAACAATGACAGAAATGAAGTTATTAGAGCCGATCGAAAAGAAAAATATTCCGAACGTAAAGAATTTAGTATCTAATTTTAAAACGCCTCCATTTGATCCGGAAAATAAATATTCTCTTGTGTATACTTGGGGGGTAACAGGGATTGCTTACAATAAAAAGTACGTAAAAGAAGCACCAACAAGTTGGAGTGATTTATGGAACGAGAAATATAAAGGACGTGTTGCTTTATTAAATGATTCTCGTGAAGTATTAGGAATGGCTCTAAAGAAAAATGGATTCTCAAATAGTACGAAGGAAGATGCGCAGTTAAAGACAGCAGCTGCGGATTTACAGAAGTTACTTCCAAATCTACTTGCATTTGATACAGATAATATTAAACAGAAATTTATTACAGAGGACGCTTGGATTGGAACAGTGTGGTCTGGAGATGCAGCATTTATCGCAAAAGAGAATAAAGATGTGGAGTATGTTGTTCCAAAAGAAGGCGGTACAATTTGGGCTGATACATTAGCAATTCCAAAAGGCGCGAAGCATAAAGAACTGGCGGAGAAGTTCATGAACTACTTAATGGATGAAAAAGTAAGTGTAAAAAACTATGAATCCATTGGATATAGTAACCCAAATGAAAAAGCATGGGAGCTTCATAGTAAAGAGTATCGTGATAATCACATGATTTTCTTATCACAAGATGAACTAAACCGTACAGAGTGGCTTGTTGATGTAGATGATAAATTAAAAGAGTATGACCGTTACTGGACGGAGTTAAAAACAAAAGGAAAATAAGTAATAAAAATGCGGTTTCTAAGTAGAAATCGCATTTTTTCATAATAGGGGGAAAAAAGTTTGAAGCGAAAATTACATCGATATGAGCTTGCTTGTATCATTTTGCTGTTTGCTGCATTTGCTCTCATTGCTTGGAAAGTACAAGCTGGTGGTGTGACAGTAATTGATAAATATGTACAAGGACTTGTAAGAGGATTACAAACAGAAAATTCACTTTCATTTTTTTCAAATTTTACAAAGTTGGGATCTGCAATTGGAATTATAAGCACGCTTGCTCTTAGTCTTTTCGTTTTTTGGAAGAAGCGTTATTATGTAGCGATGGTTGTTTATCCTACGGCTGTGTTAATTACACACCTTATAAATAAAGGAATAAAAGAAATTGCGCAAAGAGATCGTCCAAGCTTAAATGAAGCACTTGATGCCCTCGGATATAGCTTTCCAAGTGGGCATGCCATGCTGTCTATTATTACATATGGGTTTCTTGGTTATATCATTGCTGCAAACGTAAAAAATGTGGCAGTGAAAGTTGTTATTACCATTGCTATGGCACTGCTAATTATATGGATTGGATTAAGTAGAGTTATTTTATCTGTACATTATCCGACTGATATTTTAGCTGGCTATTGTTTAAGTGGTATTTTGTTAATTATTACTATTTATTTTCATCGCTTACTTTCAGAGCGTTTTGGAACGAATCAAGAGAGATAAGAAACATCCGAAAATTCCTAGAGTACTGGAATTTTTGGATGTTTTTTTATTCGGCTATTTAAGAGGCACCACCTCAAGAGTCAGAGGAAAACGAGGAAGATAGGAAGGGTTCAAAAGCCCCACTGATTAAAGTTGCATTTTATACTATGTGCTATCATGGATTATGGTAAGATGTGCTAAAATATAGATGGATTCACTAATTATATAAAGTAGGTGAAGGTGTGTGAAGACAAGTGTACATAAAATAGATAAATGGGGGAAACTGGGTACTTTTCTTTATCGATTTCGCTATACAGTTATTGCCTTATTAGTTGTGTTAGCGATCGCACTCGGTATTTTTGCACCAAAACTTCCAGGAGTATTAGGGGGGGATGGCTTTCAAACAAAAGGAGACTATCAAACGACAAAAGCAATTTTAGATAAAGATTTTAAACAGTCTCAAGATACGCTCCTTCTCGTATTTCAAAAGAATAAAGGAACTTCAAAAGAAGAGTTTCAAAAACGAATAGAAGACATTATAACAAACATTCAAACGAAAGAAATGTATGATTCATTCCATCATCCAATAGAAAATAAAGAAATGTTACAAGACGATATTGCGTATGCGACCATTTTATTTTCCGGGAAAACAAGTAAAGAACGGAATGAAAAGACATTACAATTTGCAGAAGAAATAAAAAAGGAAAGTAACGAGACTTTGAAAGTATCACCAACAGGTTTTCCAAAGATTAATGAAGAAATAAATGAGCGGACACAAAATGATTTGAAAGTAGCAGAAATGATCGGGTTGCCAATTGCCTTTCTTGTACTCCTATTTTCATTTGGTAGCTTGCTTGCATCAATCTTGCCGATTGTAAACGGGGCGCTTAGCGTGCTTAGTACAATGGGAATTTTATATTTTATTGGTGTAGATAAAGAATTATCCATTTTTGTATTAAATGTTGCACCTATGATTGGGCTTGCTTTATCAATTGATTTCGCATTATTATTTGTAAATCGGTTTCGTGAGGAAGTGGCATATCGGACTGTAAAAGAAGCGATAGCTGTCACATATCAAACAGCAGGGCGTGCTATTGTATTTTCCGGCTTATGTGTATTTGTTGGTTTATCGGGTTTGTTTTTCTTTGAGATTGATTATATTCAATCTGTTGCAATTAGCGGGATGATTGTTGTTGTGATGAGTATTTTATTTTCACTTACACTTCTTCCAGCGTTGTTATCGTTAATAGGGAAGCGAATACTGAAAAAGAATCAAACTGCACCTCGCACTTCAAATATGTGGCGTCAGTTCGCTCAATTTGTTATGAAGCATCCTATTATGATGGTTATTGTTGTTACACTGTTTATTATTGTTTGCTTATTGCCACTTCGCACTGCGAATCTTCAATTTCCTGGTGTAGAAGCATTGCCAGAGAAAAGTGATACACGAATTGCATATGAACAGTATGAAGAGTCATTCAACAAAACTGTAAAAACACATGCTGATGTTACGCTAGTACTAGAGATGAAAAATAATGTCATAGAGAAAGAAAGTTTACAGAAGTTAGAAGATGTTATTCAAAAACTTAAAAAAGATAAGCATGTGTATAAAGTAAACAGTCTATATGATGAGTTAAACGGTATGAACTCTGAACAGTTAGTTACATTGTTACAATCCCCAGAGCGTACGCAAGTGGAACCTGTACTAGAAGCATATACAAAGGAAAATAAAACAACTCTTCAAATTTTCTTGGATACAAAGCCGAGAACAGAAACTGCAAAACAATGGATTCGTGACTTTAAAGACACGTATAAAGATGACAGTATTACGTATTATTTAGGTGGTATGACAACGTTCCAACAAGAGTTAGAGGATGAAATTAAAGATAAAGTTGTAATCGGGATGTCCGTCATATTCGGTTCCACTTTTTTAATTTTACTATTTGCATTCCGTTCTATACTCATTCCAATTAAGGCTATTGTGATGAATGTACTGAGTTTAAGTGCAACCATTGGGATTGTGATTTGGCTATTTGAAGGCGGGCACTTTGGGTTGGAAGAAAGCTCCGTTCTATTCGTGTTACCAATTTTTATATTTGGCCTTGTGTTTGGCTTAAGCATGGACTATGAAGTATTTCTTATTTCACGTATTCATGAGTTGTATGAAGAGACAGGAGATAATGACAAGGCAACGTTAGAAGGGCTTGTTTCAACAAGCCGTATTATTACATCAGCTGCTCTTATTATGATTGTTGTAACAGGAGCATTCGCTTTTACGGATATTTTACCAGTAAAGCAGATGGGACTTGGCGTGGCACTTGCTATTTTTCTTGATGCAACGATTATACGGCTCATGCTTGTACCAAGCTTAATGAAAATGTTCGGAGATTGGAATTGGTGGTTGCCGTTTCGAAAGAAAAAAGTAAAACCATCGGATTGAAAAAAGGTCACTGAAAAACGAAAGTTTTTCAGTGACCTTTTTTGATTCACAATTCTTTCTATCTATACTCATTTTGATTTACTAGCATATCAATCGCGTCTATGAACGCAAAAGCAAATCTTCTCTCATTTCCTCCCTTTGTTTTCACAAGGTATGGAGCGGAAAAAGGCGTGAACCGTTTCTACACATAATTGGATTCTCTCTCCCAAAAAGAAAAGTTTTTTCGCATTTTCTCTTATATATGAATGCTTTTTTCATGAATAGCATTGCCCTCTTTTTGCAAATAGTATGTGATAAGGACAATACATATAAAAGCAGGTGAAGACAATGTTTCGCTATTTTAAATTTAAGTTAAATGATACTGTACAGTTTGCAGAAAATGATGGGCACATGTATCGCATTGTCGGTTATAGGTTAGAAAAAGGATTTTATCCAAAAGATGAATGGACTCATATTATTTATGAATTACTGAGGGAGTTTGATGGGTATACAATGGATGCTGAAGAAGAGGAACTTGTGAAAGTTATTCAAGTGGAAGAAGAATACTATAAAATACATGAGATGTCTGGCTATCGGTATCCAGTGAAAATGAAATCAAAGCCAAAAGTTTCTAAAGAGGAAACGATAGATCATTTATTAGATGCTTACAACGACTATAAGCGATTAGCAGACTTTTTTAAAGATTTATCGTATGAACAAAAAGCAGAAGAAACATTACAAGAAATCAAGAAATTACGTGCCTAGAGGACAGTCTATTATGTGGACTGTCTTTTGCTTTAAACAATGCATAATGACTCATTTTCCGTTACAATAGTAGAATCAATAGAAATAAGGTGGATAAAGCATGGAAATGAAAAGAAAGGGAGAATGGTGCGAAATGACGGTTCCTGCTAAATGGAGCGGTATCAGCATTGATTCTTTGTTAAAAGAAGAATGGGGCGTCCCCAAAAAACTATTACATAGGCTTCGTATGGAAAAAGGCATTATCGTCAATGGAGAACGAAAAGGGTGGAGTGAACCTTTACAAGAAGGAGATAAACTGCAGGTTCATATGTTTATCCAAGAAGAGTACGGTGTCCAGCCAGAGTTCGGTGATTTAGAAGTGATATTTGAAGACGATCACGTATTAATTGTAAATAAACCTGCGCATATGGATACGCATCCTTCTAGCAAAAGTGGAACAGGAACACTCGCGAACCTCGTTGCTTTTCATTTACAAATGCAAGGTATAGAGACGAAAGTACGTCATATTCATCGATTAGATAAAGATACAACAGGTGGTGTTGTATTTGCGAAACATGGGATAGCTGGTGCGATTATGGATCGATTATTGATGGAGCGTAACATTAAAAGAACATATTTGGCATTGGTGGAAGGGAAAGTAAAAAAGAAGCAAGGAATAATTGACGCAGCAATTGGAAGAGATCGACATCATGCAACAAGACGTCGTGTGTCTCCAAATGGTGATCATGCTATAACGCATTATAAAGTAGAGAAATACTTCAAGAAGCAAGATGTAACGCTTGTAACGTTACAATTAGAGACAGGGAGAACGCATCAAATTCGCGTTCATATGAGTCATAGTGGTCATCCGCTGATTGGTGATACATTATATGGTGGACAAGCAACATATATGTCTCATCAAGCCTTACATGCTATGCGAATTGTTTTTTTACATCCAATTACAAAAGAAGAGATAACAGTAGAGGTGCCACTTCCTAATCATTTAAATAACATCATTGAATCTTTTCAAATGTCGAATAAATAAAGTTCTGCTGTGTGGTTGAGAAAGATATTCTTTGCAGGAATTTTTTTATGGAAATCGAAGCCGTAAATAGAAAAGAGAGGTGAAGAGTACTTGGTAAGACATAAATATATTATGAGTATATTTCTTGCTGGTCTTCTATTTACGTTGTTTCTATATCCATATTTACCGAATTATTTAGCGGTGCATTGGAATCAGGATGGTGAACCAAATGAATATGCAAGGAAGCAAGTTGTTGTATTGTTTATTCCTTGCCTTATTATTTTTTTTCATGGTTTGTTGTATATAATCTCACGTTACGTATATAAGTTGAATGAGAATGACCACTACATTGTAATAAGATTTAAAGAGAATGTATCGCTATTTTTATTATTTATTCATATGCTTATTCTTGCTATTGGCACTGGAATAGATATACCATTTCAAACGGGCCTTATAATCGGGATTAGTGCGTTTCTTTTTATGGTTAGTAAAGGATTTAAAAAAGGAAGAAAAAAAGAAGAGGAGCCGATTGTGTTACAGAAAATACGCTTGTTTAGTCAGCGTATTTTTCAATATATGTCGCTTATCATACTCATTTGTTTGTTTTTGAAGCTACAATGGGGATTTTATTTACTAATTGGTGTGATTAGCCTCGGATCTATTTCTTTTATGTTTTGTATTTTGTATTCATATATACTAGAAAACCATGAAACATAAAAGAGGAGCCCTCCGTAACTGGAGACTCCTTTTTATATAAATCTATGTTGACGTTCCAACATAAAAGTTGTGTGGCAATGAAGCACAAAAGGAAACCTGCACGCATTGTTTCCTTTTGGTTTCATATGCCATGAGGCAGAAAAGGATCTGACCGCTTCTATGCACGGACAGATCCTCTTTCCACCCCTAAAAAGAACGGGTTTTATTTATATACTTACTTCGTGATAAATTGTTGTGTCCAGTAGTTTCCACTTTCAACATAACCAACACCGATGTGAGTATAACCACTATTTAAAATATTCGCACGGTGACCTTCACTATTCATCCAAGCTTGTACAACCTCTTCTGGTGTACGTTGGCCTTGTGCAATGTTTTCACCTGCAGATCTATAAGAAATACCAAACTTCTTCATCATATCGAATGGAGATCCGTATGTTGGGCTGTTATGATCGAAGTAGTTATTTTTTTGCATGTCTTCAGATTTAGCGCGTGCAACTTTACTTAATTCATCATCAACTTTTAATGCTGGTAAGCCTTGTTTCGTACGCTCAGCGTTTGTTAATTCAACAACGCGTTGTTCGAATTCGCTTAAAGAACCTTTTGATTCTTCAGCAGGCTTATTTTCAGCCGGTTTTTGTGTTTCGTTGTTGTTGTTATTGTTATTTTCTGTTGGTTTTTGAGCTTCAGGTTTTGCTGTTTCTTCAGCAGGTTTATTTTCCACTGGTTTTTGTTCTACAGGTTTCGTAGTTTCTGGCGCTGGTACATTTGGTTGTTGACCAGGAATGAAGCAGTTACCTTGCTGGAATTGTGCTAGAGAGTTAATTCCCATAGATTGTAAATATTTTTGTAATTCTTCTTGATTCATATGTTGCATAAAGACTTTAGCTTGCTGAATATTTTGAACCTTTATTGTAGATGGCTCTGCTGTTGATGCCTCTGCATTAAGAGTAGATGCTCCGAATGTGAATGCAGTTGCTGCTGCTACTGATAATAAAACACGTTTTTTCATAATATGTGTCCCCCTATGTAAAAAGTTTTTTTAACTGTTATCAAAGATTTGTTTTTGCCAGCCTGTCTGACTGACAAATTCATCGTAGCATACAAATTGCCGGAAAAAAGATGGAAAAAAATACATAGACTATAAAATTACCTATTTTATCCTAGAATGAAATGAAAGATAAAATAGGAGAAAACTAGATTGTGAAAGGAATTTTCAGCATTTTCTACTTTGCTTATTAGGGGTGATTTTTGGTTAAAATTACCTACATGAGAGTTATAGAAACCTATTGTATCAAGGTTTTTTCAATTTTTTTGAGGAATATAATGGATGTATTTTTACAAAACTGTAATCTTTTTGTTGTTCTTTTTTTATAGACGGTAACATATTTTTAATCTTGTAGCGGATAAAAAAAGCGGCTATCTCTTTACATAGAAGAAGGAGATAGCCGTTTTCATATTGTTACATATATTACGAATTGTATTCAATTGCTTCTAATAATAAATCTACAATGTGAATGCCTCTCATTTTATGAGAGAGTTTTTCTCGTTCAATACCGAGTTTCATTTGTAGTAAGCAACCTGGATTTGCAGTGACAATGGTTGCCGCGTCTGCTTCATGAACACGTTCCATTTTGTAATCTAAAAATTCCATAGATAATTCAGAGTGTACAATATTATAAATACCTGCAGAACCGCAGCAACGATCTGCTTCTTTCATTTCACGATAGGTTACACCTTGAATTGCTTGTAACAGCATACGTGGCTGAGAAGATGTCCGCATGACATTACGCAAGTGACAAGAATCTTGATACGTAATAATTTGCGGAGGAAGGCGTAAATCAGTCCGTTTATGAAAATCTAATTCCACTAAAATAGCTGTAATATCTTTTATTTTCGCAACAAACTGTTTTGCACGTTCTGCCCACTTTGGATCATCTTTTAATAAGTAGTCATAATCTACGAGATATGCGCCGCAACCGCCGGCGTTTGTAATAATATAATCAATTTTTAAATCTTCAAAGGCTTGGATGTTTCGTTTTGCAAGCTCTTTTGCACCGCTTTTTTCTCCGGCATGACCATGAAGTGCTCCGCAACAACTTTGTTCTTTTGGAATTACAATATCACAGCCAGCAAGCTGAAGGAGTTTTGTTGTAGCGTTATTTGTTTCTAAAAACATAGTATCCATTAAACAACCAGTAAAGAAAGCAACACGTTTTTTCTTTGTTGTTTCAGCTGGTAAAAACGCAGGGCGATTTTTCATCTCTTTCATTTTAGGAACTTTTGGCAAGACGAGATCCATTGTTGCAATTGTATCTGGGAACAACTTCATAATGCCTGTTTTATGTGTTAACGTTTGTAAGCCAGAGCGCTGATAAAAGCCGATGAGTCCTGTTAATGTTCGCATGCGATTTTGATGAGGGAATAACCCTTCAAATACCATTTTGCGAACAGCTTTGACCGGCATAGAGAATTTTTTATTTTGATTAATAATATCTCGTGCTTCTTCTAATAAATGTCCGTAGTTTACGCCAGATGGACAAACGGGTTCACAAGCACGGCAACCAAGACAAACATTCAATGTATTTTCAACATCTTCATCCGGTTCAATTAAGCCGTCAACAACGCCCTTCATTAAAGCGATACGACCGCGCGGAGAATGAGACTCTTTATATCCAGATTGAATGTAAGTAGGACAAGTTGGCAGGCAAAATCCGCATCGCATACAGTTTAATAATTCATCTTCATTTAGACGTTCTTTAAATTCTTTTTGAATTTTTTCTTTGTTTAGAGTAGTCATCTTTCTACCACCACTCTTTTACGAGAGTCCTTAGCAAACATTTTCCCAGGGTTCATAATGTTATGTGGATCGAAAGCTTGTTTAATGCCTTTCATAGCAGCGATGCCTTCTTTTCCTAACTTCAACTCTAAATAAGGAGCTTTCATGGCACCAACGCCGTGTTCACCTGTAATGGTACCGCCAAGTTCAATTGCCTTTTCAAAGATTTCTGCAAAGGCTTGTTCAGCGCGATGCATTTCTTCTTTATTACGAGCATCTGTCATGCATGTTGGATGTAAGTTTCCATCACCAGCATGCCCGAATGTACAAATAGCAATATCATATTTTTTAGCGATGGCATTAATTGCTTCAACCATAGAAGCAATTTGAGAACGTGGTACAGTAGCATCTTCTAAAATGGTTGTAGGTTTCAGCCTTGCTAAAGCAGAGAGAGCACTGCGGCGTGCTGTACGAAGTGCATCTGCTTCTGTTTCGTCCTTGGCAACGCGAACGTCAACTGCATGCATAGAACGACAAACTTCAGCCATTTTTTCAATATCACGGTTCACAACTTCAGGAGATCCATCTTGTTCGATTAGGAGAATAGCTTTTACATCTGTGGGTAAACCGATTTGTGCAAACTCTTCTACTACTTCAATTGTTGGTTGATCTAAAAATTCAAGTGTTGCTGGAATGATTTTATTGGCAATGATTGCTGATACAGCACGAGCTGCTTCATTGATGTCTTGATATAATGCAAGCATTGTTTTCTTTGTTTCAGGCATTGGGACAAGCTTTAGAATGGCTTCTGTTACAACACCAAGTGTGCCTTCAGAGCCGATGAATAGGCGTGTTAAATCATAGCCAGCTACGTCCTTTGCTAATTTACCACCGGTGCGAATAATATCACCATTTGGCAAGACAATTTCAAGACCCATCACATAATCTCGTGTTACACCGTATTTTAAACCGCGTAAGCCGCCGGAATTTTCATTGATATTACCGCCAATTGTAGAGATTTTCATGGAGCTTGGATCTGGTGGATAAAATAACCCTTTTTCTTCTACAGCTTTAATAATATCAAGTGTAATGACACCAGCTTGCACAGTAATTGTTAAATTTTCTTCATCTATTTCTAAAATGTTATTCATATGTCGGAAGATCAGAACAACCCCTCCTTCAAGTGGGCATGTTCCCGCACAAAGGTTTGTTCCAGACCCGCGAACATAAACTGGGACTTTATGGTCATTACATACCTTTAATATATCAGCTACTTCTTGCGTATTGCGCGGTGCGACAACTGCATCAGGCATCGCTTGGAAATTTGGCGTTGCATCATAACTATACGTTAAACGTCCCATGTTGGACGTATCTACATTATCTTTACCAACAATAGATACGAATGAATCAATAATATGTTGTTCTAACATTAGAAAATCCCCCTCAAACTGTTAACTTGTTTATCCTATTCATAAAAATTTGACTCATTTCATTATTCAGTACTGTGTTATAAAAAATTTACTGATTGTAAGAAAATAAGATTATACACGTTCTAACAGTGTTTTCATTATAATCATAAAAAAGTAGGGGATTTCTTTCTATGTATAATCAACTGAAGATTAATTGATTTTACTGTCTTTTTTTGTGTGATTATCTAATAAAAGAAGTGCAAAGTATAAAATGATTAAATCTTTAAATTGTTTTGGGTCAAGCCCGGTATAATCTTCTATTTTTTTTAGTCTGTAATGTAAAGTATTAATATGAATGTGTAACATTTCTGCTGTTTGTTTATACGATTGATTATGATCGATAAATAAGCGCAGTGTTTGCATGAGTTCAGTTGCAGGAAGTAAATGATAAATCGTACGTTGAAGAAATTCGTCACGAGTTTCAGCTGTAATATCTTGTAGGCACATTTCTAAACGTAAATCTTCATTAAATATAATGCCTTTCGTTTCAAAGGCTACTGAAAGTGCACGCAATGCTTGCTCGTATGATAGATGCATCTCATTTGGCATGACAGTTTGTCCAATACCGATATAGAGTGTAATAGGAAATAAAGATTCACAATCTTGCTTCAATCTCTTTAAAAATTGAAACGTTCTTTTCTTTGTTTCCTTTGCTGTAAATAGTATAAAACGGTCATTTCCCCAGCGTACAAATAGTTCCTCTTTCGCTAATAAGTTACGAATGTGCTGCCAAATTTTGCGTTGCAGCATCGTATCATCTTGATCAAATGAAAATAAAATAAGTTGTTTTTTTGTGTGTAAATCAATGCCGAGTGTTTTCGCACGATCGAGAAAACTCGAAGACCAATCGTTGCTTTGTAACCAGTCAAAAACAAAAGCTTCATAGGAACGGTGTTCAAGTTCTAATTGTTCTAAAAAATAATTTTCATGAATTAATAACTCAGTCATTTTCCGTAATATTTCTCCGTATTGTGAAATGTTTTCAGGTTCACCTGTAATACCGATGACACCGATTACTTCATCGTGGAAAAGAAGTGGGAGATTCATTCCTGCTTTTACTCCTTGTAAATACTGTTCGTCTTCTTTTGTAACAATAACGGTTTTCTTTTCTTTCGCACAGCGAAGAGCACCTTCGTGGAATTGCCTAATTCGCGCTATATCTGTACTAGCAATAATTGTGCCTTTTATATCAATAATAATAATATTTTCGTCAATTAGCCTTCGAACTTCGCGGACAATTTTATTTGCTAAATCAGGAAAAAGCATAAATGGTACACCTCTATTTCTATTTGTTGTACCATTATATACGGAGTTTTAAAAAACAGGAAGATTTCACACTTTCCTCACAAATATTTGCTATTTTACAATTATAACGAAATCATCTAAAGATGGAGGGAATCTTTTGAAGAAATACTTTTTTCTGCTATGTTTTTTCTTTCTGTTAGCAGGATGTCAAGGTAATTCATATACACCGATTGCTAAAAATAAAAGTATCATCATAACAACAAATATTAAAGAAGGTAGCGTTAGTTTTATTGATAAAAAGTCGAAAAAGATAGTAACAACATGGGAATTCAAAG
The DNA here is from genome assembly GCF_050768835.1 of Bacillus pfraonensis. Classification (NCBI taxonomy): domain Bacteria; kingdom Bacillati; phylum Bacillota; class Bacilli; order Caryophanales; family Bacillaceae; genus Bacillus; species Bacillus pfraonensis. The sequence goes on from NZ_JAHCDO010000011.1 coordinate 70,445, forward strand.
AGCCTATTACAGGGGTCGCACTGTTACCAAGTGGGGAGGACATGCTTGTATATGGTAAGCAGTTAGAATATGCATATATATATTCGTTAACAGAAGGAAACCAAGTGGAAAAATGGAAGACAGGAAAAGGGATTACGAATGTCATCGTAGCAAACGATGGAAAACAATTATTTATGGCTGATCAAAATGAACAAAAAGTACGCTTTTTTACGATCAATGGAAAAGAGACCGGAAGTGTTTCGGTAGGGAAAGGCCCGCTAACAATGGTGCAGCATGATAAACAATTACATGTATTGAACTTCTATGATACACAGCTATCCACGATTGACTTAGACCAAAAGAAAGTTGTGCATTCATTTATGGTACCACCAGCATCAACTGGGGCCATGGTTAGCGCTGATGGAAAGGAAATATGGATTGGCGGGCATGGTGATGGTACGCAAGTGAATGAGAAAGTATTGGTCTATTCTTTAGAAGATGGACAGATGGTTCGTTCTTTACATGCACCATTTATGCCAGTTAGTATTTCGGGTGATGAAAGATTTATGTATGCTTTAAGTCATGGATCAAATACATTACGAAAATTCGATACACGAACATATCAAGAAGTAGGATCTCTTGAGGTAGGGTCCAATCCATTCGTTTTTTTGAAAGACGAGAAAGAAGGTTATGTAGCTAGCTATGATAGTAATGAAGTATATGTAATTGATATTCAAAAAATGAAAGTGAAACAAACAATCGCGGTTGGTAAAGGGCCATTTCAACTGGCGGAGCGTGAGGGGAGAGAGAAATGAAGAAACATAAAGTGTTACTTGTAGATGATGAAAGTGATATGAGGCAGCTTGTTGGCATGTATTTAGATAATTTCGGATATGAATGGGGAGAAGCGGAGAACGGAAAAGATGCCCTTCATATGCTTGATATAGATCATTACGATTTTGTCATTTTAGATATTATGATGCCAGAGATGGATGGGATTTCAGTTTGTCAAGAAATCCGAAAAACCTCTGATGTACCGATTATTTTTTTAACAGCAAAAGGAGAAGAATGGAACCGTGTGAATGGCTTACGGATGGGAGCAGACGATTATATTGTAAAGCCATTTAGTCCTGGAGAACTCATCGCTCGTATGGAAGCTGTATTAAGAAGATATACAAAGCAAGAAGAGCAACAAGAAGAACTTCAATTTGGTCCAATCCGAATTAATGAAAAAAGCAGGAAAATTGAGACGAACGGTGAGACAGTCTCCCTTACGGTAAAAGAGTTTGATTTACTGTATTTTCTTTGTGTGCATAATGGACAAGTATTCAGCCGGGAGCAATTGCTTGAAAAAGTATGGGGATATGACTATGCAGGAAGTACAAGAACGGTAGATACACATGTCAAAACGATGCGTTTAAAACTTGGAGAAAGTGGAAACTACATTCAAACGGTATGGGGTGTAGGTTATAAATTTGAGGTGTAACATGTTTACGATGGTACAAAAGCTTTGGCTTACGGTAGTATGTGCAGTATGTGTAACAGTTTCTTTTCTCTATTTCGTGTCCTTATATTCATATGAAAAGTTATATGTTCAAAATATCGAAGATTCACTAGTAATGGAAGGAAAACAACTCGTATCCCAATATAACAAACATAAAGATGTGTCGGTATTTGAAGAGAAAGTCCGGGCGTTTGATAGCATCTCGATTGCGGATGTCCTTTTTGTGAGTAATCCGCGTGATTTAAGTGCTTGTTTACCTTTTGATGTACATCATCATTCTCTTATTAGTGAGAATGATAGACAAACATTATTGGATGGAAAGACGGTTACAAAAGTTGGATATGAAGAGCATTTCGATCGTAATATTATGGGAGTTGTCATTCCTGTCTTAGATGGTAAGAAGTTAGTTGGAATTGTGTACTCATATATCCCATTAAAGAGTATTAAAGATCTAATTTATGATATGGGACTTATTTTGGCTCCGTTAGCTCTAGTTATGATTTTACTTACAGTATGGATTGGTAGAAAAATTATTATCGCAATTACAAAGCCGCTCTCACAAATGGAACAAGTTGCCAATCATATGGCAACAGGAGATTTTTCTGAGCGTATTACAATTTCATCTGAAGATGAAATTGGTCGCCTAGGTAAAGCATTTAACAAAATGGCAACTTCATTGGAGACTGAAGATGCAAAACGCAAGGAGTTTTTAGCGAACGTTTCGCATGAACTTCGGACGCCACTTAGTTATATTAAAGGGTATAGTGAAGCAATTTTAGATGGCGTTGCAAAGGGAGAACAGCAATCGAAATTTACACAACTTATCCATAAAGAAGCGGGGCGCATGCAGCGGCTTGTGCACGATTTGTTAGACTTAGCGCAGCTAGAAGGAGAGCACTTTCCATTAAAGAAACAACCAATCGTATTCGCACAGCTCATTGAAGATGTACTTGAAACGTATGAATTGAAAAGTACAGAGAAACAACTGCATATTTCAACGAATCTTGATCCAGATATTATTGTTATGATTGATGAGGATCGGATGCAACAAGTGCTTCATAACTTGTTAGATAATGCGATACGTTTTACAAATCAAAATGGTAGTATTGCCATACATTTGGAGAAACAAGATAAGTATTGTGAACTGAGAATAAAAGATACGGGAATTGGAATTGATTTGGAACATCTAGGGCAACTGGGAGAAAGGTTCTACCGGGTAGATAAAGCGAGAAGTCGTCAGCATGGAGGAACCGGTTTAGGGCTTGCCATTGTAAAACAAATTGTGCATATCCATGATGGAGAGTGGCAGGTTGAAAGCAAAAAAGGAAAGGGCACAACAGTTATTATACAATTAAAGATGAAGTGAAATTTTAATCAGTGGGGTCTTACTGCCCGTTAATGTGAGAGAAATGAGGAAAAAAGCATGTTCTAGCTTGGTTAGAACATGCTTTTTCAATATACAAGTTGCGGTTACAAAGAATAAAGGCTGACCCGCACCCGTTTTCTTCTTTTGTTTACACTTGGCAAGGGATTAAAAAAAGATCTAACTGCTTCTATGCATGGCTATATGCTCTTTTCAAACTAAAAAGAAAAATTTTAGCGTTTTTTAACTGGTATTGACATAGAAAAAATAGAAATCAATTATGGGTATAATAACCATTATTTTACTGCATATAGCAAGAATTTGACGATTTTATGAACAAAACATTTGTACTTCTTACCAATTCGTTCTAAAATAGGTATGGATGCTATGTTCTTATAAATCGTTTTAATTGTTGTTTGGATGATACTGAGGTGATTTAACTGGAATACAAATCTATTAAACCGAAAAAAATTTACGAAGAGGTATCTGAAGCCATTTTAACAATGATTAAAAATGGTACGTTAAAACCTGGTGACAAACTTCTTCCTGTTCATCAATTAGCTGAGCAGTTTCAAGTTGGCAGATCTGCAGTTCGTGAAGCGCTGAGTGCTTTGCGGGCAATGGGCTTAATTGAAATGAAACAAGGGGAAGGGACATATGTGAAAAACTTCGATTCTTCAGCATTAACAAAGTCGTTAAATCATACGTTGTTAATGAAGAAAGAAGATATTTTGGATTTATTAGAAGTTCGTAAAGTGCTTGAAGTGGGGGCAGTTCGAGCAGCTGCAGCGAAGCGTACAGAAGATAATTTACAAAATATGAAACACTGGTTAGATGAAATGGCAAAAAGCATTGGGAATGAAAAAGCTGGTGAAAAAGCGGATTTTCATTTTCATATGGGGATCGCAGAGTCTTCGCATAATAACATCTTACTTGAACTTATGAATCATGTTTCAGAAATGATTGCTGAAACGATAGGAGAATCAAGACGCATTATTTTATATGGTGAACAAACAACAGCAGAACGACTTTTAGAAGAGCATCAAGCTATATATGATGCGGTATTGGAGCAAGATGTAGAATCTGCACAGCAAGCAATGCTAAATCATTTAACAAATGTAGAGCATATTGTCACAGGTAGAAGAGGTATAAATTCGTGATTTAGTCTTTCGAAATTTTATTTTTTTGATAAAATAGAAGAAAGGTTAAGTAAGCGTTTTCTTTTAGGGAGAGGATCAGGTAGGAAAATATTCCTAACTTCTTCTTTCTATCTAGTCATCTGATGACCATATGATTGTTGGCGAAGTTGTAATGAGGGGGAATTATAATTATGAAAGTTACTTTGTTTGTTACTTGCTTAGTCGATATGTTTGAAACGAATGTCGGGAAAGCAACAGTTGAATTGTTGGAGCGTTTAGGTTGTGAAATTGAATTTCCAGAAGCGCAAGTTTGTTGTGGTCAACCAGCTTATAATAGCGGACATGTAGAGGCAGCGAAAGAAGCGATGAAACATATGATTGAAACTTTTGAAGATGCAGAATACATCGTTACGCCATCTGGTTCTTGTGCGACAATGTTTCACGAGTATCCACACGTTTTTAAAGATGATCCAAAGTGGGCAGCACGTGCACAAAAAGTGGCAGATAAAACATTTGAATTAACACAATTTATTGTAGATGTATTAAAAGTTACAGATGTGGGAGCTAACTTAGAAGGTACAGCAACTGTTCATAAATCTTGTCATATGACACGCATGCTTGGAGTAAAAGAAGCACCAGGAATTTTACTATCAAATGTGAAAGGATTAACTGTAAAAGAACTGCCAAACGTACAAAATTGTTGCGGTTTTGGGGGAACGTTTTCAGTTAAGATGACACCAATTTCTGAGCAAATGGTAGATGAGAAAGTTGATAGTGTAATGGAAACAGGTGCTGATTATTTAATTGGTGCTGACTGTGGGTGTTTGTTAAACATTGGCGGACGTATTGAGCGCTTAGGTAAAGAAGTAAAAGTAATGCATATTGCTGAGGTATTGAATAGTCGCTCATGAAGGGGGAACATAAGCTATGTCTATGAAAATCAGTGAGAAAAAATTTAATGATCGCGTTGGCGATGGAATTCAAGATTCATTTATGCGCGGTGCAGTATCTTCTGCACAAACGCGTTTGTATACAAATAGATTAAAAGCAGCCGATGAATTAGGAAATTGGGAAGAGTGGCGTGAACTTGGTGAACAAATTCGTCAGCATACGTTAGAAAATCTAGATTACTATTTAATGCAACTGAGTGAAAATGTATCTAAAAGAGGCGGACATGTTTTCTTTGCGAAAACGAAAGAAGAAGCAGCACAGTACATTCAAGAAGTAGCGAAAAAGAAGCAAGCGAAAAAAGTCGTGAAATCAAAGTCGATGGTAACGGAAGAAATTAGTATGAACCATGCGCTTGAAGAAATTGGTTGTGAAGTGTTAGAGAGTGACCTAGGTGAGTACATCCTGCAAGTGGATAACGATCCACCATCTCATATCATTGCACCAGCACTTCATAAAAACAGAACGCAAATTCGTGATGTATTTAAAGAAAAACTTGGATATGAAAATTCTGATGATCCATATGAAATGACAAAGTTTGTTCGTAAACAACTTCGTGAAAAATTTATGGATGCTGAAATTGGGGTAACGGGATGTAACTTCGCAGTTGCGAATACAGGCTCTCTTTGTTTAGTAACAAACGAAGGGAATGCTGACCTTGTTATGTCGATTCCAAAAACACAAATTGCAGTAATGGGTATGGAACGTATGGTTCCAACGATGGAAGAACTAGATGTTCTTGTTGGTTTACTGTGCCGTAGTGCGGTTGGGCAAAAACTAACAAGTTATGTAACAGTAGCAGGGCCAATTCAAGAAGAGGAAGTAGATGGACCAGAGGAGTTCCATTTAGTTGTCGTAGATAATGGGCGTTCTCAAATTCTTGGCTCTGAATTCCGTCAAGTTTTACAATGTATTCGCTGTGCAGCTTGTGTAAACGTATGTCCTGTGTATCGTCATGTGGGTGGACATTCTTACGGTTCCATTTATTCAGGACCAATTGGTGCTGTATTAACACCGCTTTTAGGGGGATATGATGATTATAAAGAATTACCATATGCATCTAGTTTATGTGGGGCTTGTACAGAAGCTTGTCCGGTAAAAATTCCACTACATGATTTATTATTAAAACATCGTCAAGTTATTGTTGAAAAAGAAGGACGAGCACCACTTGCAGAAAAACTAGCAATGAAGATGTTTAGTATGGGTGCTTCTTCAGCGGCGTTATATAAAATGGGATCGAAAATGGCTCCAGCAGCAATGAGTCCATTTACGTCTGGTAATCGTGTAACGAAAGGCGTAGGGCCGTTGAAAAACTGGACGGATATTCGTGAGTTTCCAGCTCCAAGTAAGGAAAGATTCCGTGATTGGTATAAAGATCATAAGAAAGGCGGGAACGACCGATGACAGGGACAATTCAAAACCGTGATTCTTTTTTAGAGAACATTGCCAAAGAACTTGGACGTGCACGTAAAACAGAAGGTGTGCAGCGTCCAGCGTGGAAAAATAATGTAAACGTAGAAACGCTGAAAGATTATTCACAGGAAGAATTGCTGGAAGTATTCAAAAAACAGTGTACGAACATTCATACGACTGTAATTGAAACGTCAAAAGATGAACTAAGTATAGCGATGCAAAAGGTAATTCTTGAAAACGGTGGCGGACCTATTTTATTATCAGAAGATGAGCGTTTTACTTCGTACGGTTTGAATTCGTTATTTTCTAAAGAGCTTCCAAGTCAAAATGTTGAAGTAAACACTTGGGATCCAGAGAAAAAAGAAGAAAATATTCGCTTGGCTGAAAAAGCAAATATCGGTATTGCCTTTAGTGATTACACATTAGCAGAATCTGGTACAATTGTCGTGCAAAGTCATAAAGGACAAGGTCGTTCTTTACATTTCTTGCCTACAATTTATTGTGCAATCATTCCACGTGAAACAATCGTACCACGTATCACACAAGCGGTTCATGATATGAATACGCGTGTAGAGAATGGAGAAGGAGTAGCATCTTGTATTAATTTCATTACGGGACCAAGTAATTCAGCTGATATTGAAATGAATCTTGTTGTAGGTGTACACGGACCATTAAAAGCATATTATTTCGTAGTGTAAAATGGAGAAAAGCAGGCTAAGAAATGGCCTGCTTTTTTATTAGAATACAGATAATGCGAAATGGAAGTACCGCACTCTTTTTGTTATATTTTTGGGGGAAAGGAGAGGGTGGTGTGACATTTTATTTATATGCTTTTTTAATAGGAACGGTGCTTGGTTCTTTTTATACAGTTGTAGCAGTACGTATTCCAGTGGGACAATCTATTATTACTCCGCGTTCTTATTGTCATGGCTGTCATCATACGCTAAGTCCGAAAGAACTTATTCCAATTGTCTCGTTTTGTTTGCAAAGAGGTCGCTGCATTCATTGTAAAATGAAAATACCTTTTATTTACACATTGTTTGAAGTGATAACAGGGGGCATTTTTCTTTTTTTTACGTGTGTGATTGGAATGGAGGAAGAACTCATTTTTATATGGACGTTACTTTCTTTACTCATTATTATTACGATGACAGATTTGTTCTATATGTTAATTCCAGATGTCGTTTTAGTTTATTTTGCTTGTTTATTTTTAATAGAGCGTATTTTTATTTCGTTCGTTCCTTTGTGGGATAGCTTGATAGGTGGAGGAACGATATTTAGTGCATTATATCTCGTTCAAATCATATTTCCATATGGACTTGGAGGAGGCGATGTGAAATTTCTTTCACTGCTCGGATTTATAATAGGGGCGAAAGCAATTTTTATTGTGCTTTGCTTCGCTTCTAGCGTGAGCCTTTGTTTTTTCGGAATTGCTATTTTATTAAGACGGATGAATCGAAAACAAGCTTTACCATTCGGGCCGTTTATTGCACTGGGAACCGTCTGTTATTTGGTTATGGTATCTTTGGAGTAAAAGGAGAGATAGAGGATGAAAGTGTATATGGATGATCAAAGGCCTTGTCCATCCGGTTATGTTTTAGTAACAACGGTAGAAGAGGCTGTCAAAATTGTTAGAGACCATGATGTGAGTATTCTATCTCTCGACTATAATATGGGATGACGTCAGAAAAATGGTTTGAATTTTTTGGAAGTTTTTTGTACGGAAGGTCTTTACGTACAGGAAATTCATTTACATACAAATGATTCAATTGGTATGCAGTACATGTTAGAGCGGATAAAGTGAAACTTTAATCAGTAGGGAGCTTCATCCCCTACTGATTATTAGCCCTCACCAATCGGGCTTTTACGTGCAGTTGATCCTCCACCTAACTTCTTTGCTCTCATTGAATTTTGAGGTGGAGGTCTTACTGCACGTTAATGCGGGGTAAATAAGGGAAAGGAAGCGGGAGATATTTCCCGAAATATACAAGTGAAATGTACAGGAAGTTAAAAAGCTCCAAGGGATCCTTGGAACTTTTTAGTGTTTCACATGTGCTTGTAAAGGTATAATTTCTTCTTGTTGAATTGCTTCTAAGTTACCTTCTGCCAACTTAGGCTCTGGATTTTTTATAGTTAAATAATGATATACCATACCAACAAATACGGATCCACCAATAATGTTACCAAGTGTAACCGGAATTAAGTTATGGATAGCACCAGCGAAAGAAATTGTATCAGGATGCGGTGATACTAAAGATAATGCAAATAGTGATAAGTTTGCAATGCTATGTTCATAACCAGATAAGAAGAAAGTGAAGACAAGAAACATCATGATCAGTATTTTTGCAGTATCGCCTTTTACTTGAGAAGGAAGGAAACATGCCAGGCACACCAGCCAGTTACATAAAATCGCTTTGAAAAATAATTGCATTGTAGGTGTTCCCATTTTTACTTCAACGACTTTGCTCATTAAATGTTCATGATCAATTGCTTCGAAAATACCAGTTGCATAAAATAGGAATGCGAAAAATACTGCACCTGCTAAATTACCCGCATAACAAGCACCCCAATTACGAAGTGTATCGATAATTGTAGTTTCTTTTCGCAGAGTTGCAACTGTAAAATACATTGTATTTCCTGTAAATAATTCAGCTCCACCATATATAATTAAGATAAGTGCAATTCCAAAAAACATAGAAGCTGCTAAATATGTTCCGGGTGAATTTGCGATATGAAAAAAGTTACCTAGTTTAAAACATAATACAATAATAAAGCCGATATAGATGCCAGCTAGTGCAGCGCGAATGAAGTATTGCGTTGGATTTGCATCCAGCATTTTTTTCTTCTTCTGCGCAAGTTGTACAACGTAAGCTAATCCTTGTTCTAGCATAAGTAATACGCTCCTTTAGTGCATTGTCTGTAAATACTCCTTATATGAATAAAGTACACGTATTTACTCCTAGATTCAATAAGTTTGTTCAATATTTCACAAAAAGGACATACCTTGAAAATGAAAGCGTTAACAAAATGTAGTATAATATCATATGTTTGTAAAAGCAGAGGGGTAGTTTTATGTAGTAAAGTGAAACCTAATGGATTAGTTAATGTGGAGTAAATGAAAAAGCGCTGTTGTTACAGCGCTTTTTCATCCAAATTCTTTTGTGAAGTTTCGACAGTTGTATCTTTTGAGAAGAACCAACCGCCAGCTGCAATTCCGATTAATACAATCCAGAATCCTAATTTCCATGGAGTAGACTCTGGGAAACTGTGTGGAATAACACCTAAAGCAGGGTGAGCTAATGTGTAAACAGCTAATTTAACACCAACCCAACCAACGATTAAGAAAGCAGCAGTTTCTAATCCAGGTTTGCGTTTTAATAGTTGTACGAAAGCAGTTGCAGCAAATCGCATAATAATTAATCCGATCATTCCGCCTGCAAAAATAACTAGGAATTGTCCTGTATCAAGGCTACCAATTGTACCAAGGCCTGTTTTTGGTAAAGTCATTGCTAATGCAACTGCCGCTAAAATAGAATCAACAGCAAACGCAATGTCAGCAACTTCAACTTTAAATACTGTCCACCAAAAATTTTCTTTTTTCTTTTTTGATTCTTTCTCTTCATTTTCCTCATGTGAATTCTTCTTAACGTATGTTTTGAATAAGTGGTTACCAGCGATAAACATTAAGTAAATCGCACCGATTGCTTGCACTTGCCATACGTCGACTAAGAAAGAAATCATAAACAATGACCCAAAGCGGAAGACGAAAGCTCCTGCTAAACCGTAAAACAATGCTTTTTTTCGTTTTTCTTCTGGTAAATGTTTTACCATGATAGCAAGAACTAGCGCATTATCAGCTGCCAAAATTCCTTCTAATGCAACTAAAATTAATAATACCCAACCATACTCCAATAATAATGATACATCCATGTACATTCTCCTCTCATTTGTATAAATATTAAACAAGTGAAGAGGTTCCCCACTGTTTAGTTTCCCCATACTCCAGCCTATCAACGGTGGAATAAGCTAGAAAATACAAAAAAGACCTCTGCCGTTGATAGGCAAAGGTCTTGCTAGACATATGTAATGAAAATGCCAACAAAGCCGGAAGAACTAGGTTCTACGTAATGACGACTTTGTTTCCAAGAATAAATTCTTGGACGCTACTCCCCTTTGGAGATATGCTATTGTATTTTCATTATATAAGTAATGTAAATGTTTGTCAACCCGTTAAAATGTCTTCGTTCGGATATTTTATCTTTCTTTGTTTTTTACGTGCAAAAGCAAATGCTAATGTTAAAGGGCCCATTTTTCCAAAAAACATCATAAATATAATCGTTAGCTTTCCGATTATTGTAAGCTTAGGGGTAAGTCCCATACTCAGACCAACAGTCCCAAATGCTGAGAATACTTCAAAGGCACTCATTAAGAGTGGAACTTGTTCGGTGATACTTAAAATTAATATAGCGAAGAAAATAAATGAGATTGAAATGACTACAATGGCAAGTGATTTTACAATCAAACCATCTTTGATTGATTTTTTAAAGATGACAATATCATTTTGTTCTTGCAAAAATTTAAGTACTCCTAATAACATAATTAAAAAGGTTGTTAATTTAATGCCTCCGCCTGTTGAAGCACTACCAGCTCCAATGAACATAAGTAACATCATGAGTAAAAGTGATGGTTTTGTTAGTTGTGCCATGTCTACAGTATTAAATCCAGCGGTACGTGTGGAAACAGCTTGGAAATAGGCTGCTAGTCCTTCTTCAAACGGTGTAAATCCTTTCATGGAAAGTGGATTATGGAATTCAAATATAAAAATTAAAATTGTAGCAGCTATGTTTATAATAAGAGTAGACGAGAGCATAAGTTTAGAGTGTAACGTAAGGTTCTTAAAGTTTCGTTTTCTTTTTATATCCACTATGACTGTGAAACCAATTCCACCTAAAATGATGAGAGAAGAAATGACTATGTTGACGAGTATACTATGAGATTGTGACATTAAATTATCAGTCCAAATGGAAAATCCGGCGTTGTTAAATGCTGAAATAGCATGAAAAAAACTGTAATATAGTCCATTGGAAAAACCGTATTTTGGAATCCATTCAAAAGCAAGAAGAAGGGTAGCAAAACATTCAATAGTAAAAGAAAATAGAAATAATGATTTTGCAAGACGGATCACTCCGCCGATATTTGTTTGGTTTAACGCTTGTTGTAGTAAAATTCGATTTTGAAGACCGATTTTTCTTCCGAGCATAATCGCAATTAATATGGCAAAGCTCATAATCCCAAGACCGCCAACTTGTATGAGTGTTAAAATGACAAGTTGCCCAAATAAGGTGAATATTTTCCCGGTGTCAACAACGCCGAGTCCTGTAACTGTACATGCAGAAACAGTTGTAAAGAGGGCATCTAGCCAAGAAATAGAAGTTGTAGTGGAGATAGGTAGTTTTAATAGGCATGTTCCGATAATGGATAGTGCAATAAAAGATAATGTAAGTACATGAGGTGGGCTCATTCTGATATTAATCCTTTTCATAGCATACATCTTTCCTTTCGGTTTGCTCTTTGTAGTATGTGAAGAAGGATTACAATGTATGTTGTGCAAAAGAAAGGAGGCAGAATGTGTCTGCCTCTTGAATCCATTGTTTATAGGGTTATCCACGTAATTGCTGTTGTGCTAAGGAAACGAGACGTTTTGTTACTTCGCCACCGACAGATCCGTTAGAACGAGATGCTGTATTAGAACCTAAGCTTACACCGAATTCTTGAGCAATTTCATATTTAAATTGTTCCAATGCTTGCTCAGCGCCAGGAACAAGTAATTTATTTGTTTTTACCATTGATCACACATCCTAATTTATATTCCAGTTTATTTGTTTTTAATGAACAGTGAAGAGATGTATTCACTGTATAAACTGGTATCGTTAGTGTATGTGTTATATGTTTGACCATACACGGAAGTAATCGGTGAGATTAGAAGTTATTGGATATGAAAAAAGAGTAGCACATTTGCTACTCTTTTTTCAGTATTGTTGCCGTCCCTTCGACAACGAGGTCATTCAACTGATTATATACATTTGTTTGCAACGTAATAATTTTTTTATCATCACGTTTTTTGATCACTTCTGCAACTACGCGTAAAGTGTCACCAATTTTTACAGGTGCCCGAAATGATACATTTTGTGATAAATAAATTGTATTTTTCCCTGGTAATTTTGTTCCAAGAACGGTAGAAATAAATCCTGAAACAAGCATACCGTGTGCAATTCTTTCTTTAAACATTGTTGTTTTTGCAAAAGAGTCTAGAATATGAATTGGATTTACATCCCCAGTCAGTTTTGCAAAAGTGATAATGTCCTCATTCGTAATCGTTGTTGTTAAGGATGCTTGATCGCCAACTTGAATCTCATCATAATGAAGCTCTTGAACAGACTGTGCTTCTTGAAATGGATTCATTTTTTCCTCCTTCTTTTCCATATCGAAAAATGTAAGCCATCTTGATGTAATGGGAGGAAGAAAGAGTTTAGTTTGTTCTGCGGTAAGCTGCCACATTTTTCTTACTTGATGGAAGTAAATAGATTTTTTGAGTTTTCCTCGAACTTTTGTACGAGTTCCAACTGCGTAGATTTGAATTCTTCCAAAAAACTTTCTAGTTGTTTTTGAACCTCGTCCCGTTGAAGTTGTTGTTGTTCAATGAATTGTTTTGTTGTTTCTTCAAACTGGCCACTCGTTTGAGTAAGAATTGATAAAGATGTTTTTGTTGGAGACACAGTTAGTTGACGAATATGATTAGAAAGTTCATTCCATTTTTCTTGCCATTCGTTAATTTGTTCGTTTAAGGAATTTCCTGTAAATTGCTTCACGTATTCTGTATATTGACTATTCAATTGAGTAGTGAATTGTTGTAGTTCTTTTTCGAGTTCATCTACCCCTGCTGTTAATTTATGCAAAGCATCTTGTTGTTGTTTTAATGTTTCTAAAGTAAGTTGTTCTAATTGTTTCCCTGCTGAAGAGAAAAGGGAAAGAGAATGTGACCAATTTTTCCAAAATGCATCGACAAGTTCGTATGGTTTAGTTTCCATGGTTTGACCTCCAAATGTTTTTTTGCATATTGTGAACGCAGATTATTCTGCTGTACCACCAGGTGAAGATGAAGAGTTTTTCTCATCCTTTTCTGGAGAAGTAGAAAATGGAAAGAATGCGTTGGTATATAACGTGAAAAACGTCCGCAGCATATTTTGATAATGTTCAAAAGAGGTCGCGCATGTTGCTAAATATTGCTCTCCATATTCTGTTAAAGAATAAATTCGCTTTGCTGGTCCGCCTTCACTTGTATCCCAAGTAGAAGAAATAAGGTTTTCTTTTTCTAACTTGCGTAATGTTCTATACACATTACCCTGGTCAACAGAAGAAAAGCCGATATCCATTAGCATTTGAATCAGTTTGTAACCGTGAAGACTCCAGTCTTTTAGACATAGAAGTAAGAAGGGAACTAAGAAGTTTTTTGGCATGGAGTTTGGTTGTTTGGATTGGTTTTTTTCCAAACTTTCTTGTTGTTCTGGTTCATTATGTAGCATGATTGTGCATCACCTCATGAATCAGTCAGATGGAATTTTTTGCTTATAAGTGCAATTTACACCTATCTGTTTTCAATGTCAATACATTTGTTAGAATATAGAAAAAAATAAAATACAGACTTGAAGTTTTATTCAGAATATTAGAAAATAGTGAATAGGTTGAATTGTTTCAAAAACGAATAAGGGAGTGTAGGAGAAGTGATTGATCAAAAATTCGATCCACTACAAGCATGGAAAGAAGCTTATGAACAGACTGAAACATTTTGGGGAAAAGCGCTCAATGAAACAATCAAAACAGAAGAGTATTCTGCTTGGATGGGAAGCGTTCTAGATTTGAACTTGTTTTATCAGAAGATGTTAAATGATGCAACAAAGGGCTATTTAGAAAAAGTGAATATACCAACTCAAGAAGATATTGCAAGGGTAGCTACGCTTGTTATCAACTTAGAAAATAAAGTTGATAACATTGAAGAATTTTTGGAAGAAAAAGCAGAATCTCTAGGACAATCTCCTACGCTAAAGCGTGATGTAACAAAAGTGAAACAAGATATTCGTACATTAGAAAATAAGGTAGACAAGATTTTAGAATTACTTGAAAAACAAAATGAAGTGTTAGCAAAATTACAGGAACCCGTGAAAGAAGCGGCGAAAGCACCTGTGAAACCAGAAAATAAAAAATAGTTATGAAGCGCCTTGTTTACTCGTTTCAAAAAGGGAAGGGAGAATCCTTTTTGCAGGCAGTATAACGGCGAAAAAATATTATATATGGTGCTTTTTATATAAGTGCTAATTTGATTCATTCATTATCGTTCATAAATTCATTAAAGGGGGAAAAGAAATGACTCAATTAAATGGTAAAGTAGCAATCGTAACAGGTGGAGCAAAAGGAATTGGAAAAGCGATTACAATAGCATTAGCAAAAGAGGGTGCAAAGGTTGTTATTAACTATAATAGCAGTAAAGAAGCAGCTGAAAATCTAGTGAATGAATTAGGGTTAGAAGGTCATGATGTATATGCAGTACAAGCAGATGTTTCTAAGCTAGAAGATGCAAAGCGCCTTGTAGATGAAGCGGTAAATCATTTTGGTAAGGTAGATATTCTTGTGAATAATGCTGGTATTACAAGAGATCGTACATTCAAAAAGTTAAATCGTGAAGACTGGGATCGCGTAATCGATGTGAATTTAAGTAGTGTATTTAATACAACGAGTGCGGCACTTCCTTACATAACAGAATCAGAAGAAGGTAGAATCATTAGCATTTCTTCTATTATTGGACAAGCTGGTGGATTTGGCCAAACAAACTATTCGGCAGCAAAAGCTGGTATGTTAGGGTTTACGAAATCATTAGCGTTAGAACTTGCGAAAACAAATGTAACAGTGAATGCGATTTGCCCAGGATTCATTGATACAGAAATGGTAGCAGAAGTACCAGAAGACGTTCGTCAAAAAATCGTTTCTAAGATTCCAAAGAAACGTTTTGGACAAGCTGATGAAATTGCAAAAGGTGTTGTATACCTATGCCGTGATGGAGCGTATATCACTGGTCAACAGTTAAATATTAACGGCGGATTATATATGTAATGAAGGACGGAGAAAGTGCATATCCATAGCAGGAGTGCACTTCTTTCTTGAAGAAGGAAATCCATCAAAAAGGAGATAGGAAAATGACTACATTCGTAACAGAATGGGAAAAGCAATTAGAACTATACCCAGAAGAATACCGAAAAGCATATCGTCGTTTTAAAAGAGCGAGTGAGGTTTTACTGCGTGAACCAGAGCCGCAAGTTGGTTTAACTCCAAAAGAGGTCATTTGGACGAAAAATAAAACGAAGCTGTATCGCTACGTTCCAAAGCAGGAAAAAACACATTCGGTTCCAATTTTATTAATTTATGCGCTAATTAATAAGCCATATATTATGGATTTGACACCAGGAAATAGTTTGGTGGAATATTTAGTGGACCGTGGTTTTGATGTATATATGCTTGATTGGGGTACATTTGGGTTAGAAGACAGTCATTTGAAATTTGATGATTTCGTGTTCGATTATATTGCAAAAGCAGTTAAAAAGGTCATGCGAACTGCAAAATCGGACGAGATTTCTTTACTTGGTTACTGCATGGGAGGAACGCTAACCTCCATTTATGCAGCACTTCACCCACATATGCCAATTCGTAATTTAATTTTTATGACAAGTCCATTTGATTTCTCTGAAACAGGATTATATGGTCCATTATTAGATGAAAAGTATTTTAACTTAGATAAAGCGGTAGATACATTTGGGAATATTCCGCCAGAAATGATTGATTTCGGGAATAAAATGTTAAAGCCAATTACGAACTTCGTTGGTCCGTATGTTGCTTTACTTGACCGTTCAGAAAATGAGCGTTTTGTTGAAAGCTGGAGGCTCGTTCAAAAATGGGTTGGAGATGGTATTCCATTCCCAGGTGAATCGTATCGACAATGGATTCGCGATTTTTATCAAAATAATAAATTGGTTAAAGGTGAGCTCGTAATTCGAGGTCAAAAAGTAAAACTTGAAAACATTAAGGCAAATGTCTTAAATATTTCTGCAAAACGTGATCATATTGCATTGCCATGCCAAGTAGAGGCGCTCTTAGATCATATTTCTAGTACAGATAAACAGTATGTATGCTTGCCGACAGGACATATGTCAATTGTATATGGCGGAACTGCTGTAAAACAAACGTATCCTACAGTTGGAAACTGGCTTGAGGAACGCTCTAATTGAGGTAAAGTAGTGGTGGCTTGAACAAATATTTTGTTTGTTCATACGAATGAAATGGAAAATCCAGCTAGTATAGGCTAGCTGGATTTTTTTATGTAAAGTAACAAAAAATAAAAGAAAGGAAATTAAAATTTAGGAGCATAGTTATGAAATTAACATTAGGGAAGTTATACTGGAATGAAGAAGCTTGTATGCCTTGTTATCCACTATTAGAAAATGATATGATATGTGATGTGTTGATTGTAGGGAGCGGTGAAACAGGTGCTCATATTGCATATTTTTTAACGTTGTTAGGCATGAAGGTTATATTGATTGATAAGCGAAAAGTTGCAAATGGGAGTACACTTGCAAATACAGGAATACTCCAAGTTGCTCATGATAAATCATTAACTTCTATGATTCATACGTTTGGTGAAGAAAAAGGGGTGCGTACTTATCAGCTTTGTTATGAGGCACTACAGACATTAGAACGGATTGTTCCAAAGTTAGATATGGACCCTTGTTTCATTCCAAAAAGCAGTTTATATTATGCGAGTCAGAATGAAGATGTTTTATTCCTTCAAGAAGAGTATCGCACATTACAACGTTACGGATTCCCTGTTACGTATTTTACAGAATCTGATATTAAGAAACGATATTCATTTACAAAACCGGCGGCATTATATACAGGGGGAGATGCAGAAGTGAACCCGTATATGTTAGCACATGGTCTTATACATAAAGCAAATCAATTAGGAGCTTCTATTTTCGAAAACACAGAGGTTATTCATATTAAGTTAGTTCAAAAAGATGTAGTTTCCTATATAAAAACGGGTAAGAAAATTGTAGCGAAAGCAGTGATTATGGCTACGGGATATGAAATGCTATTTGGCAAAAAAGAAGCGAATGCAACAGTAGAAACTTCTTATGCTATTATTACAAATGAACAAGAGCATTTTAATGGATGGTACGAATAATCATTAATTTGGGAGACTGCTCGTCCGTATTTATATTTCCGTACGTATAAGAATCGAATGATTATAGGCGGATTGGATGAATCCATGCAACTTCAGAAACTTGGTGATACAAAGTTATTGTATAAACGAGAGGTACTTACTAAAATTATACAAGAGATGTTTCCAAATCTTTCAAATGTAAGAGCCGAATATTATTGGGCTGCTGCATTTGGGGGAAGTCATGACGGCCTTCCTATATGTAAAGAAGATAGGAAAATCTCTAATTTGTATTATGCATTACCGTATGGGGGAAATGGAACTGTATATGGAATGGTATTTGCAAAACTATTTCAGCAGTTATTTACAAATAAAGAAAATGGTGATTTTTCTTTGTTTAATCGATAGAAAAAAGGTAGCGAAGTGATGGAATGAGAAATATAAAGAAATTTTTACAAAAGTTACGTCCGGTGCAGCTTATTGTTTTATTTTATTTTATAGCAGTAATTGTTTCGGTAATTTTATTAAGTTTACCATTTTTCATTAAACCAGGTGTAAAGTGGACATTTATAGATGCGTTATTTACATCCGTTAGTGCCGTAAGTGTTACAGGACTTTCAGTGGTTTCTATTCCGGATACGTTTAATACGGCAGGCATTATTATTTTAGCGCTTGTATTACAATTAGGCGGTTTAGGAATTATGGCACTTGGTACATTTGTGTGGATGTTAACAGGGAAAAAAATTGGTCTGCAGCGAAGAAGATTAATTATGGCAGACCATAACCAGGGGAATTTGTCAGGTCTTGTTGAGCTCATGCGGTCTATTTTAATTTTAATTGTTTCAATAGAAGCGGTTGGAGCACTCCTCTTGGGCACAAGGTTTTTACTCTATTTTCCAACTTGGCAAGAAGCGTATTTTCACGGTTTTTTTGCCGCTGTTAGTGCGACGACGAATGGTGGGTTTGATTTAACAGGTCAGTCGCTTATTCCATATAAAAATGACTATATTGTACAAATTATTCATATGCTACTTATTATTTTAGGAGCAATCGGATTTCCTGTATTAATGGAGGTCAAGCAGTACTTAAGTAAGAAAAAACATCAATTGTTTCGTTTCTCACTATTTACAAAACTGACGACAACGACATTCTTTTCTCTTGTTATTGTTGGAACAATCGTTATTTTTTTATTGGAGCGAAATCAATTTTTATTAGGGAAAACGTGGCATGAAACGGTGTTTTATACACTGTTTCAATCCGTTACAACGAGAAGTGGCGGGTTAGCGACAATGGATATACGGGACTTGTCACAGCCGACGCTTTTATTTATGAGTGTTTTAATGTTTATTGGTGCTTCTCCAAGTTCAGTTGGAGGAGGGATACGTACAACGACGTTTGCTGTAAATATTCTTTCCCTATATACGTTTGCAAAAGGCGGTAGAACGGTACGTGTCTTTAAACGGCAATTACATGAAGAAGATATTTTAAAGGCATCTGTTGTTATGACGATGGGGATTGTATTATGTGCTTCGGCGCTATTTATTTTATCAATGACTGAAAACGTACCATTAATGAGTTTAATTGTTGAAGTATGTTCTGCATTTGGAACGACGGGACTATCGACAGGTATCACTTCTGATTTAACTACAATCGGAAAACTTGTATTAATTATTCTTATGTTTATTGGTCGTGTTGGCATCTTAACATTTATTTTGGCTAGTGGTGGAAGAGAACAACCACCGCGCTATAAATATCCGAAAGAGAGAATTATCATTGGATAAAGTGAAACTTTAATCAGTGGAGTTCTTACTGCCCGTTAATGCGGGATAACATGAAACCATTCTACCTATGAAGGTAGAATGGTTTTTTAATCGTTAATACCAAATTGAGGGTGCATAAATGCATCTTCAGCTCTATCTGCTTTATTTTGTAACAATTCTTGATTTTCTTCTGAAATCCATCCGATATCATTTGTTGGGTGAACCCATTGCTTTCCAGCCATGATAGCCGGATCAACTTCGTCACTCCAATTGTTAAGTGGGCTATTTTCTGAATTGTATTTACTATCTCCAATTACAACATCATATTGATTGATAAAAGGTTGTTGCATTTGTTTTCCTGTACCTTTAAAGGAAGGAAAATTCATCTGATGCGGAAGTGTCTCATCTAAAATGGGTGAATCAATTTGTTGTTTTTTCTTCAAAATAATCGTTCCTTCTTTATTATAGTAGGAAATGTAAATTCCTTGTTCATATATAATGTTCCCCTATTATGTTACTTTGCACTTGTTAACACTTCCCATCAATAATTTTCGAATGTTTCCCCAAACTAATATAGAAAGTGATATGTCATTACAGTGAGGGAAGGTATTGTAAATGGTAAAACGAAAAGTAAAGCAACATGCGGCAATGAATCATAATAAAACCCCAAAAGAAAGTCTGCCAGATGCAGAATTTGCGGTAGAGTATGAAAGTGAAAATCCAGCGAAATATGCAAATCGTAATTCAAAAAAGGGTAAGCAAAAATGAGGCGTTTTTACAAACGCCTCATTTTTTTGTGGGATTTTTAATCTTTTTTTAATTATTTGTAAATTTTCTGTTTTTTAGTGCGAGAAAAACATGTAAAAACATTGAAGTAACAACGTATTACACAAAAACAAACAACAAACAAAACATTAATGTTGGTTTAATACTGCTTTTACACTGGGCGTTTATATTGGAGTTGTACATAAGAAAAATAAAAGGAGAGAGAAACAGTGAAAAAAACATTCTTTAAAGCTGTAGCAACCGGAGTAGTATTTTCTTTATTAATGGGGTGTGGTGCTAAGAAAGAAGAAACTGTGGGTGCGGAAGCGAAAGGTGACAAATTATCCGGATCATTAACAGTTTACACAGCGATTGAAGAAGAACTTGTACCTATTTATCTTGATTCCTTTAAAAAGAAATACCCAGATGTGAAATTAAATATCGTTCGTGATTCAACTGGGGTTATTACAGCAAAATTGTTAGCGGAAGGAAAAAATACACAGGCAGATGTTGTATGGGGAACAGCAGCTTCTAGTCTTCTAGCTCTAGAAAAGAAAGAAATGTTAAAAGAATATTCTCCAAAAGGTGTAGATCGTGTACTTCCGCAATTTAAAGATGATAAAAAGCCAGAGAAATGGGTTGGAAATACGGCATTTATGACAGGGATTGCTGTTAATAAAGAAGAGCTCAAAAAGAAAAACTTACCGATGCCAACATCATATGAAGACTTAACAAAACCGGAATATAAAGGAACGGTTGTTATGCCGCATCCAGCTTCATCTGGAACAGGATTTTTAACAGTATCTGCATGGCTACAAATTATGGGTGAAGATAAAGGTTGGGATTACATGAAGAAACTTCATGACAATATTGCAACTTACACGCACTCAGGATCAAAACCAGCAAAATTAGCAGGTGCTGGCGAATATCCTGTCGGAGTATCTATGATTTATAGCGGTTTAAAAGAAAAACAAAAAGGTGCACCAATTGAAGTTGCTCTTCCAAAAGAAGGATTGGGCTGGGAAGTAGAAGCCAATGCATTAATTAAGAAAGATAATGCGAAAAATGATAAGCTTGCAAAAGCATTCTTAGATTGGGCAATTACAGATGATGTGATGAAGTTATATTTTGAGAAAAATGGATTTGCAACGATTAAAAATGATTATAAACTTCCAGAAGGTTTCCCAAAAGATGTAACAGACAAGTTATATAAAAATAATGATTTCAAATGGGCAGCTGAAAACCGCGATAAAATTTTAGAACGTTGGGAAAAAGAATTTGGTCAAAAAGCAGAACCGAAAAAGTAAGTGGGAGAGAGAAAAATGAGCGAATATTTATCAATTCAACATATTCAAAAACAGTTTGATGCGTTTACAGCGTTAAAAGATATTTCTTTTACAGTACAAAAAAATGAGTTTATTTGTTTGCTTGGGCCAAGTGGCTGTGGTAAAACGACGTTACTTCGTATTTTGGCCGGTTTAGAAGAGCCGACAGCAGGGAGTATAGCTGTTAATGGAAAAGATATTACAGCATTACCACCTGGAAAGCGAAATTTAGGGATGGTGTTTCAATCATATGCGTTATTTCCAAATTTAACAGCACTTGAAAATATTGAATATGGATTGAAAACGAAGCGGTATTCCAAAGCGGAAGTAAAAGAGAAAGCGATAGAAGCATTAGAGCTTGTTGATTTGTTGAATGTGAAAGATAAATATCCTGCTCAAATGTCTGGGGGACAACAGCAGCGAGTTGCACTTGCGCGTGCGCTCGCCCTGTCTCCTGATATTTTATTGCTTGATGAGCCACTTTCGGCACTTGATGCAAAAGTGCGTGAGAAATTACGTAGAGAGATGCGTGAGTTACAAGAAAAAGTAGGAGTTACAACAATTATGGTGACGCATGATCAAGAAGAGGCATTAACGATGGCTGATAAAATTGTTGTTATGAATCATGCGGAGATTATGCAGATTGGAACACCAGAGGAGATTTATCAAAAGCCAGCGAATCCGTTTGTTGCAGATTTTATTGGTTCTATTAATTTCTTTTCGGAAAATGACAGGAAACAAGCAATTCGTCCAGAGCATGTTGTAATTGTACAAAATGATGGGATTAAAACAGTTGTAGAAAATATGGAGTTTCGTGGCTCTGTATATCGAACGGAAGTACGTGTAGTAGACGAGAAGGCACATCTTTATAATGAGCGAATTGTTGTGGATGTATTAGCATCAGTGGCAGAGCAAAACTGTATTCGAAAAGGAAAACCACTTCAAATTTCATTTTCGGAAAATCATATGCTGTCATATGGAAAGAAGGTCATTGTATAGATGGAAATGTTAGAAAACTATAAAACAGAAGCTTCTAGAAAAACAATCAAGAGAAGTATTGGGAAAGAAGAGTGGATACAAAGGTTGTTAGTTGTCAGTATGCTTCTTGCATTTCTTGTCATGCTTGTATTGCCACTACTGCAACTGTTTACACAAGCTTTTTACGATAAAGACGGTGCTTTCGTTGGTATTGCAAACTTTAGCAAATATTTCACAACACCAACTCTTGTTCAATCGTTGCAGAATACTGTATGGGTTTCAGGACTTACGACCATTATCTCAGTTACATTAGCATTTGCGTATGCATATGCAATTGCGCGTACGAATGTTTTTGGTAAGCGCCTGTTCCAGTATATTGCCCTATTGCCATTATTTGCGCCAACGATGATGCATGGGATCGCACTTACATATTTATTTGGTAACCAAGGGTTAATAACAAAAGGGCTATTTGGCTTATTTGAAGGACTGCAAATTCCATTATACGGACCTGTTGGAATTACAATTGCTGAGGTTATTTATACCTTTCCGCAAGCATTTCTTATTTTGTTAATTGCTTTTCAAGGTTCAGATTATCGTCTATATGAGGCGTCAAATATGCTAGGGGCAGGAAAGGTAAAACAATTTTTCACCGTTACATTACCGGGTGTGAAATATGGACTAATTAGCGCAATGTTTGTCGTGTTTACACTTAGTTTTACTGATTTTGGGGCGCCAAAAATCGTAGGCGGTCAATATAATGTGCTTGCAACGGATGTTTACAAACAAGTAATCGGCCAACAAAACATGCCAATGGGTGCGACGGTCGGAATGATTTTGTTAATTCCAGCTATATTTGCATTTGTAGTAGACCGAATTACCCAAAGAAAACAAGCGAATTTTTTATCTTCAAAAGCAGTGCCATATCGAATTTCTACTAATAAAAAAAGAGATATAATTTCGTTCATATATTGCACTATCATTACACTTATGATCATTCTTTTATTTGTTGCAGTTGGTGTTGCAGCAAGTGTAAAAGTATGGCCATATAATATGACATTTACACTCGAACACTTCAACTTCTCAAGTTTAACGGGAGACGGAATTGAAGCTTTTAAAAATAGTGTCATTGTTTCAGCGGTTACAGCGGTTATTGGAGCAATTCTAACATTTGCGTTTGCATATGCGATTGAAAAAATTCAGCAGTTAGCATTCTTTAGAAAAGTGGGATATTTTTTCTCGATTGTACCGCTTGCTATTCCTGGATTAGTACTGGGACTAGGATATGTCTTTTTCTTTAGTCAACCGACCATTCAATTTTTGGGATGGGAAGTAACAAATCCGTTTCATCCTTTGTATGGTACGATTGCGGTTCTTGTGCTTGTGAATATCATTCACTTCTATTCTGTAACCTTTGTTACAGCAACAACTGCGCTAAAGAAACTAGATCGAGAGTTTGAGCTTGTTTCACAATCAATGGGAATCCCATTTTATAAAACATTCTTTCGGGTAACGGTACCAATGTGTTTACCAGCAATTTTAGAAATGGTGATGTACTATTTTGTGAATTCAATGGTAACTGTATCGGCGGTCGTTTTCTTATATGCAGCTGATTTTAAGTTGGCAGCTGTTTCAATTGTGAATATGGATGACGCCGGAAACGTTGCATCTGCAGCAGCAATGAGCGTGCTTATTGTTGTAACGAATATTGTAGTTAGAGCCCTATATGAAGGGGGAACGAAAGCGATCCGTAATCGAACATCATTATGGCAAAAAAGATAAGAAGGGTGATGGGTAGGATGAAAATTGAAGCGGTTATTTTTGATTGGGCTGGTACGACAGTTGATTATGGATGTTTTGCACCATTAGAAGTGTTTATGGAAATCTTTAATAAACGAGGTGTTGTCATCACAGCCGAAGAAGCACGTAAACCAATGGGATTACTAAAAATTGATCATGTTCGCGCATTAACAGAAATGCCTCGTATTAGAGAAGAATGGAAGCAAGTTTTTGGACAATTACCAACAGAGGCAGATATACAGGAAATGTATGAAGAGTTTGAAGAAATTCTTTTTTCTATCCTACCGCGATATGCAACGCCGATTCGCGGAGTGAAAGATGTGATTGCACATTTACGTAACCAAGGTATTAAAATTGGTTCCACAACAGGTTATACAAGCGAAATGATGGATATTGTTGCAAAAGAAGCAAAAGAGCAAGGATATGAACCAGATTTTCTTGTTACACCAGATGATGTTCCGGCTGGTCGACCATATCCATGGATGTGTTATAAAAATGCTATGCATCTAGGTGTATATCCGATGAATCATATGTTAAAGATTGGAGACACAGTTTCGGATATGAAAGAAGGAAAAAATGCGGGGATGTGGACTGTCGGTGTCATCCTTGGTAGTAGTGAGCTTGGCCTGACAGAAGAGGAAGTTGCAAAGATGGATCCAGTAGAACTCCAGGGGAAAATGGAAGTGGTCCGTAAGCGTTTTGTAGATAATGGGGCTCATTTTACGATTGAAACAATGCAAGAATTACCGAAAGTAATTGAAAATATCGAAAAAGAAGAACTTATTATTTCATAAAAGGGGTAGGAGTCATGAATAACAATCATTATTTACTATTAACGCCAGGTCCATTAACGACAACAAAAACTGTAAAAGAAGTTATGCTATACGATTGGTGCACATGGGACACTGAATATAACACAATGGTACAAGAAGTGCGAAGCCGCCTTGTAGCATTAGCGACAAAGGACGAAGAACGTTATACAACAGTTTTAATGCAAGGGAGCGGTACTTTTTCTGTTGAATCAGTTATCGGTTCGGTTATTCCGAAAGAGGGGAAACTTCTTGTTTGTACGAATGGTGCGTACGGAAAGCGCATTGTACAAATGGCAGAAATGTTACACATTGATGTTGTTGTGAGCCAAACAGAAGAATGGGAGCCCACAAATCTTGTAGAAGTAGAAGAACGATTGCAAAAAGATCCAGCAATTACACATGTTGCTGTCGTACATTGTGAAACAACGACAGGGATTATAAATCCAATTGCAGATGTATGTAATTTAGGGAAACAGTATGGAAAAGTTACAATTGTTGATGCAATGAGTAGCTTTGGGGGCATTGAAATGGATGTTTCAGATTTGCAAATTGATTTTATGATTAGTAGTGCAAATAAATGTATTCAAGGTGTTCCCGGGTTTGGATTTGTAGTTGCAAAGCGTGATGAATTAGAAAAATGTAAAGGACAAGCTCGTTCATTATCATTAGATCTTTATGATCAATGGGAAATGATGGAAGTGCAAAATGGAAAATGGCGTTTTACATCACCAACACATATTGTACGAGCTTTTTATCAAGCATTACTTGAACTAGAAGAAGAGGGCGGAGTTAAAGCTCGAAATGCTCGCTATCGTAATAACCAACAAGTATTAGTAAAGAGAATGAGAGAAGTTGGTTTGCAATCGTTAGTAGAGGAAGGATATCAATCTCCTATCATTACATCTTTTATTTATCCGGAAGAAAGTTTTGAATTTAATAGATTATATAATGAGCTCAAACAGCAAGGTTTTGTTATTTATCCAGGGAAAATTTCGAAAGTAGATACGTTCCGAATTGGCAATATTGGTGATGTGCATGAAGATGATATTCATCGGTTAGTAGATAGCATTGTAAAAGGAGCTGTTATAGGATGAAAGTATTTTGTTTAGGTGGAGCCGGTAAAATTTGTCGCGAAGCAATTTTAGACTTAGTTCAATTTTCATCTTTTAAAACGATTACGGTTGCTGATTTTAATGAAGAAGAAGGTCGGAAAGTAGTAGCATGGCTGAACGATCCACGTGTTGATTTTGTGAAGGTAGATGTTACAAATCATGCGGACACGGTAGCGAAGATGAGAGGCTATGATATTGTTATGGATGGCACAACGATTAAATTAAATGGGCTATCTACTCGTTGTATTGCTGAGGCTGGGTGCCATGGGGTGAATTTAAATGGATTTGGCGAGGAAAATGAGTCACATGATGTATTTGTTCAAAATGGAAAGACTTGTTTGCCGGGATTTGGTATGACGCCAGGTGTGACACAGATGATGGCGATGTATGCAGCGAATCAATTAGATACAGTGGAATCTGTACGTGTAAGTCATGGATCCTATCGTCCGATTGCTTTTTCAGCTTCGATTACGGAGACGACAACATACGAATATGATCCGAAATTACCGACGCGTACAGTATTTGAGGGTGGTGAATTTAAACAAGTACCTCCATTTGCACGTCCAAGGGAAATTGAATTACCTGCACCATATGGTAAAGCGGTTCAGTATATTATTCCTCACTCTGAAACAATTACGTTAGCTAAAGCGTTAAAAGATAAAGGAGTACAGCTTATTGAAACACGTGGAACTTGGCCGCAGCGAAATATGCAGCTTGTTCGTGCTTTGTACAATTACGGTATATTACGTAACGACACAATTGAAGTGAATGGTAAAGAGATTGGTATTATGGATTGTATTTCAAGCTATTTACTGCAATCAAAAGAAGGACGAGAAACAGCGGTTTATGGATATGCACTTCATGTTGAAGTAATTGGAGAAAAAGATGGTCAAAAAGTGCAGCATGTTTTATATCATACGCATCCTACTTCAGACGGATCTGTAGAAGGATGGGAAAACTTGCGAGCTTATACAAGAAATGTAGGAATTCCATTTGGAATTGCAACGGAGTTAATTGCAAAAGGTGAAGTGAAAGAAATGGGCGTTGTAACACCTGAAGAAGCTTTTCAAAATCCACAAATCATTTTTGATGAGTTAGAAAAACGAGGCATTCATATTCATGAAGAAGTTTGTATCGTTGAAGAAAACTATGATTTTGTATAAGTAAGTGAAATTCCCATATGGATCCCATCTCAATATCTTGAGATGGGATTAGGTTGCCTATATAAGCGAGATAAATGAGGTGAAGTGATGTCTGTTGTTGGAGAAGAAAGAAAGCGTAGTATTCTTGAAAAAGTAGAGTTTAAGGGGAAAGTGAAAGTTTCAGAGTTAGCAAGTGAGTTTTCAGTATCAACAGAAACCATTCGCAGATATTTAGAAGAGCTTGATCGGGAAAAGAAGTTGAAGAAAGTATATGGGGGAGCGGTTCAACTTCCGGGAGCAGGTATAGAGCCCCCTATGTTAGAAAGAGAAATGTTATATATTGAAGAAAAGAAAAGGATCGGCTATAAAGCAGCAACTTTTGTAGAAGATGGAGATGTCATTGTTATCGATGATGGAAGCACACCACTTCAAATGGTCCCTTATCTCGTACATCGGAAAAACTTAACTGTCGTGACGAGTTCATTTCCTGTTGCAACCCAATTGATTTCTTCTATAAATAAAAAAATGTTTGATGGTGAAGTATTGTTTATTGGAGGAAAGGTGTCTCCTAAGCACTGTCGTGTCTCAGGATCTATCTCACAGCAAGTCATTCGTCAGTTTCATTTTCATAAGGCATTTATTTCAATTGATGGATTGTTACCGAGTTTTGGGATTTCTAGTTTTGAATTGGAAAAAGCTAAGTTATCAGAAGCGATGATTCAGTTAGCGGAAAAAACATTTGTTTTATGCGATCATACAAAGATTGGGCTAAAAGGAAATTATCGAATTGCCGGTTTGTCTAATATTGAGCACGTTATTTGTGATAAAAAAATGCCGCATAGTTTTGAAGAATTCATTACAAAAAATAATATTCGCTGGACGATTAGTTAAATATAAACCGCTTCTTTTTAGTTGGCAGAGGGGATCTAACTAAAAAGAAGCGATCAGATCCTTTTCCAGACCCATGTCAAGTAAAAACAGAAAGAGAAAACGAGTGCGAGTTAGCTTTTCTTATTTGTGTGACCAACGTATATGTTGAAAAATTAAAATGAATTTATCCCGCATTAACGGACAGTAACATTCCCACCTTAAAATTCAGCGAAAGCAATGTCCAGCTCTAGCGGCTAGAATCTCCGGTCGTTTCGCCCCCCTCGGACGAGGCAAAAAGCGCCTCTCTGTCGGAAGCTCCAACGTCCTGCGATTCTGGGCGAGCCGCTTCCGCTTTTCTAAAGAAGTTAGGTGGAAGATGAACTGTCCGTAAAGACTCGATTGGTGAGGGCTAATAATCAGTGGGGGGATGGGGAAAACCCCCACTGATTAAAGTTTCACTTTATATAGAAATTATCAATTTGTTGTTTCCTATGTCGTGATGAGAGAAGTACAATCGGGGACTTCTATTGAAAATACGTTAAAAAGTTTTGTGTTGGTGCAAAAAGTGGACACATTTTTCGGTTTACTTCATATAATTTACCAATAGAAAAAAAGTTGCCTGGAGGAAAGAAGGGAAAGCAATGTCGGAACGCTTATATAATAAACTTATATTGTACGCGAATATATTACAAAAGGTCGGCATTATTAATGAAAGAGAAAAGAGTGAAATACTTCAAATGATGAACAAAAAGGCTCTGTAAAAGAGTCTTTTTGTCGTGTAACATTTGCCTAATTTTCAAGTGGATGCAGAAATCGTATTGACAAAAAGGGATTCTCATGTGATAATTCAATTAAATTTTTAGAATAATCAAAAAATACTTCTTTTACATAGAAATGGTGAAATCATTATAGTGATATTCTCATGGGGGTGACGAAATGTTATTTTTTTTAAAGAAATGGCAAGAGTTGAGAGATATAAAGATGGAATTAGCTCTTCGTGATTGGTTTTATGGTACAAAAATTAGTCTATCTATGCGGACATCGCAAGAACCATTAACATTTTTGGTAAATATTGAAGGGAGAGACAAAGGGTTATTTGCAGAAGAAGATTTTATTGTAGTAAATAGTATGTGTGAGCCTGTATTTGAAAATGATGAAAAACCTGCATCTGAGTCGTTTATGCATGCTGATATTTATAAAAAAGGAAACGCAGATTGTATTTTGCAAGTTCAAACTGTAGATAGTCATTTAATGTCAGAGTTATATGGAAAAGAAGGGAAAGTTACATTTGAAAAACGTACTGTAGAACGTGTTTTTGGAAATGAAGGTATTACAGAGATTACAATTCCAATTGTAGAAAATGAAAAGAAGTTTGCTGATTTATTAGAGAACCATGTTCCTAATTTTATAGAAGGTGGCGGAGCTGTACTTGTTCATAATTATGGAATGCTTGTATGGGGAAAAACGCCGGAAGAGACGAAAAAATGGTTAGAAGGGTTAGAGTATTTAATGAATTATCATGTGAAATTATTGATGATCAAAGGGACTAAGAGTTCTTCAGTTATATAAAGAGAATCATGCATTACGTGCAAACCAATAAATGAAAGCGTTTTAAAAAAGTGATTTCACTCATAAAATATGGATCTCCTTATTATATATAGATTACATGTCGTCATGTGAGGAGGAACGTATTTTGCGAGTTAAATATCATTTTCTGCCGAAACAACAGGTGACATTTTGTAAGGATAATGATTCGGGGGAACAGGCGTTAAAAATGATGAATGAGAAGGGATATAGAGCGATTCCTGTACTTGCAGAAGATGAGAAGAAATTTAAAGGAATCATTTATAAAGTAGATATTTTAGAACGGAAATGTAATGAAGGATTAGACGATATATATGTAAAAGATATTGTGGAAAATAAATCTGCATTTATTTTTGAAAAGGATTCATTTTTTCGAGCTTTTTATGTAATTAGACGTCTTCCATTTTTAGCTGTACTGAATGAGTATAATGAATTTGTTGGGATTTTAACACATTCTAACATATTTGATGTCATTGAAGATTCGTTTGGGATGCAAACAGGTGGCTATATAATAACGATTGCAACGCAAGATTGTAAGGGAACAATTAAGGAGTTAGGAACGCTGCTTAAGTCTTATCATATTGGGGGATTATTTACACTAGACAATGGTGATCGATATATGCGTCGTGTTATTGTAAATCTTACAGATGACTTAGATGAAAAAGCATTAGAAACCTTAATTGCAAAAATAGAGAAAAAAGGGTTTCGCGTTAGCCATGTAGATCATATATAAAGATAGTATAGAAATAGAGAACAGCATATAGCTGTTCTCTATTTTTGTTTGGAAACAGGTGGTGGCGAGAGGGCGAGATCGGATAAGAAAATAAAGTCTGCATGTTCACGTACTTTAGGAATGGTGGACTCAATAACACGAGAAGTAATTTCCCCAGGAGGACCGACATGACCAATTGCAACTACGACAGGTTTTTCTTTAATTCTTTGCAAGAGTATCTGTGCTTGTTTTGTAATATGAGATGATGTATAAACATCGTCAAAGAATAATTGATTTTCTACAATAGGAACTCCTAATTCTTTTCCGAGTTTCGGTACTACGCTATTAGGATTTGTTTTACTGTCTAAATAAAATAGTCCATGTTTTTTACATACTGATAGTATGATGCGCATAATTCTTTCATCAGCTGTTACTTTAGAACCCATATGATTGTTCATTCCAATTGCATGTGGGACTTCTTGGATCGCTTGTTCAATTCGATTTTCAATTTCATGATCACTTAAATCAGTCGTAATGGCTTTAGGGCCAAGCCATTCTTTCTTTCCTTTAATAGGCTCCATTGGCATATGAATAATGACTTCATGGCCTTTTTCATGCGCAGCTATAGCGTCTTGTTTTGTCGATGGAAGAAAGGGCATAACGGCTACAGTAAGTGGAATGGGAAGGGATAACATCCTTTCTGTTCCCTTCATATTATTTCCAAAGTCATCGATTACAATGGTGACCTTATTTGTATGAGCATATGTTTGAAGAGGGAAAATGCC
Source organism: Bacillus pfraonensis (assembly GCF_050768835.1). Taxonomy (NCBI): domain Bacteria; kingdom Bacillati; phylum Bacillota; class Bacilli; order Caryophanales; family Bacillaceae; genus Bacillus; species Bacillus pfraonensis. The sequence goes on from NZ_JAHCDO010000011.1 coordinate 101,696, forward strand.
AATAGATAATGCAATGAAAAAAATAACGATATGTTTCCGCATATAAGAAGTTCCTTTCTAATTGAGTGATTTGTTGTAAGGATAGCCCATCAAGTTTAGCCGGCTATTCGGAGGTAGTAAGACTCCTACTGATGGAAGTTTCACTTTATAAATCGTGAAATAAATTTGATATGTAACCCGCACAAACTGGTAGTAAAAGTCCAATTTGTGAAGGAAGTTTGTCTGTATGGAAAAGTTATTTTTTCAATGAAATACGATAGACTACTTTATTTGTGAAGATGGAAATGCAAATCTGTAATTATGATTTGCGTTTTTCACATAAATTAAACGAGAAAAATGTCGAAGTAATGTGAATAAAAAATTTTAAAAGTGGAGTTTATTTGTCTTTTACAAAAAATAACATAAAAAAAATGTCTATTATTGCGAATGTATTTACAAAGATAGAATAATTTGTAATAATTCTCAAAGTGAGGATAAAGATTTGTAAATTACAGGGGGAAAATGTTAAAAATTCTGAGTATTCCAATTCAAGTGAAGTATACATGTACAGTTTGAATGTATAGGGTGAAAATGAAGTAAAGAGTATGGAAGAATAATGAGGGGGATATGGATGTTTACAGCAAAACGGAGGTACAACACAATGGAAAAGCTTTCGCGTGATATTCATATGAAACGTGAAGAAATGATTCATTTAGGTTTAACAAATGGATTAAACAGTACAGAAACAATTCAAGTGAGTCAAGAGTTGGACAAGCTTATTTTACAGTATCAACGCTATAAAGAACAGCAAACACCAAGATGGTTAACATTTATGAAAGTACCTTTTTTTCAAATAGAATATGAAGGGAAATCAAGTGCTTTCTGGAAAATGTTTGTGACTGCTTTTATGAAATAAACATAATTACCCTTCGTAGAGAAGGATAATTATGCGGGATCTAATGGAAGTTTTATATGGACAGTGGTTCCTTTATTCTCTTTACTATCAATCACAATTTGTCCATCATACATTTCTATAATTCGTTTGCATATGACAAGGCCAAGACCTGTTCCGGTATCTTTATTGGTAAAGAACGGATGAAAGAGGTGTTTTTGAATATGCTTTGGAATACCTTTTCCTGTGTCAACAATGTGTAATTGCGCATGTTCTTTGTTGCTGGTTACCTGAATTGTTAATATATCACCAGATGACATAGCTTCAATTGCGTTTTTTGTAATATTTAAAACCACTTGTTTCATATGATCTTTTGAACAACGGATATGAACAGGATGGTCTGGTAACTGCAAGGTAAATATAATATTATACAAATGTGCTTCCGATTGAATAATTAATGCTACCTCTTTAATAATATCTCTTACATCATACCTTTTCTCAATAATCGCTGTTGGTTTGCCGAGAATAAGAAATTCGCTAACAATTTCATTAATACGTTCTATTTCTTGTTCAATAACAGAAAAATAAAATTGGTCTTGCTCTTGTGTGTGCTTTTCTTTTAAGAGTGTTACGAGACCTTTAATTCCGGTAAGTGGATTCCGGATTTCATGAGCTGTGCTAGCTGCAAAAGTACCAACTAATTCAATTTTTTGTATTTCATTTTGTTGTCTCTCCAATTTCGTTTGTCGTTTCAGTAAAATATATTGAACAAGTAAAAATAAAATTGTCAATAAAAATAAAGTAACGAGACATTCTACCACAACCGTTTGGTATAAAGTTGTTTTATGAATAGGTAATGGAGAAACAGAAACTTTCCAGTTTAATTTTTGTAATGGAGTAGAAATTTTGTTTGTATGTTGCCTGATCGATTCTTTATTATCATCCATTAAAAAAACTACATCATGCTGATCTGTTACTTCAAAGTGATATTGGGGTTTAATAGCATTCAGAGCAGATGATATATAATCAAATCGTAAACTGGCCAACAATAAGCCAGAAATTTGTTTGTTTTTTGTAAAAATGGGTGTGGCAATCATGATAGCTTGGTGTCCGAGAACTCGATCTATAATGACAGATGATACAGTTGTTTTTTTTGATTTAAAGGCTTCTATTATATAGTTTCGATCTGCAACATGAATTGGCGATGTTAAGCCTTGTGATGTTACAGTGATTAAGCCATTTTTATTTGTATAATATAAACCGGAAAAATGCTCACTTTTTTCATCGGTATCGTGTAATATTTGTTGAATTCCGTTTGTATTTTCTGTTTCTGTATTTACGATCATAGCAAGCATTTCTAAAGCGGAAATAGCTTCGCCGATATGATGATCTAAATAGTCTCTATATAAAAATAAAACAGTATGAGCAGCTTGTTTGTTTTCCTGTTGCATTTGGTAGGTATGATAGGAATAGAAAATTGCACCGATTCCTATCATTGGTAATATAACAAGCAATATATATATAGTTACGCTCCGTAATTTCCCGTTCAAGGTTGCTACTCCTTCTTTTTTTATTATCATTATATATAAACTGTGTTAAAATTGTCATGCTTTTATTTAATATGTAATTGTTAGTATATTTTTAATATGAGGAAAGAGTAAAACTGAGAAGTGATTGAGCAATCACTCGGAGACACAGATGAACCATTGGCAGTTATGAATAACCTTTTTATTCAGTAGGTTGTCTTGAATCTTTGTGAATTTAAGTGAAGGGTTGAAATCTTATGAAATTGAATGATGAGCGAGAAGGTATTTCTCAATCTTTAAAAGTTTTTATTGCACTATCGCGTGTGCACCGCTTTGTTATGGATACTACAAATAAATCAATACAAAGTAACGGGCTGAATCCAACTGAGTTTGCTGTGTTAGAATTGCTATATCATAAAGGTAGTCAGCCGCTTCAACAAATTGGAGAGCGTATTTTAATTGCAAGTGGAAGTATTACGTATGTTGTTGATAAGTTAGAAAAAAAAGGGCTTGTAAAACGAATTCCATGTCCAAATGATCGTCGTGTTATATATGCACAGTTAACAGGAGAAGGAGAGACCTTCATCGCTTCTATTTTTCCAAATCATGAAAAAATTATACATGATTCCTTTGAAATGTTAACAAAAGATGAGAAAAATGAATTGTTATCTTTACTTAAAAAAGTCGGAAAGTATGAAAAATGATATATACATAAATAGAAATTGAAAAAACTTTCTTTTTTGATGGGAGAGAGCGTCCGGCCATGCGTAGTAGGAAATTATGTGCTAAAAAATCAAAATGAATTTATATAACATGTGTAAAAAGCTTTCGATGTAAAATAACCAAAGGCTTTTTTGTTTATCCTGCTATTTGCGGAAGTGGCACCCTTACTCCAAAATTCATTAAAAGAAGGAATATAGGTAAAGGAATGTTACAGCTTCTGACGAATTTTGCTGAAGAATAAAAGGAAATTCAGAAAAGGAAATGGAATTATAGTAATGGTACATATAATTGAGAGGAGGCACATTCATGTCATTTCAGAACTATGAATATAAACGTCCGAATACAGAGGAGTTACAAGGAAAATTTACTGCAGCTTTAGAACAATTTGAGAATGCGAAGACGATAGAAGAGCAAAAGCAAGTCATTGGTGTAATTAATGAAATTCGCAATGATTTTGGCACGATGGGAAATATTTGTTACATTCGCCATTCTGTTGATACAACAGATGTATTTTACAAGGAAGAACAAGATTTCTTTGATGAATATTCTCCTATTGTACAAGGCTATACAACGAAATATTATAAAGCATTGATGAATTCTCCATTTCGTGAGGAGCTAGAAGCTTATTATGGGAAACAGTTATTTGCTTTAGCGGAATGTGATTTAAAAACATATTCAGATGAAATTGTAAAAGATTTGCAATTGGAAAATAAATTATCTTCCCAATATACACAACTTTTAGCGGCTGCCAAAATTGACTTTGAAGGTGAAGAAAGAACATTATCACAGCTTGGACCTTTTATGCAACATAAGGATAGAGATATGCGAAAAAGAGCAAGTGAAGCTTATTACGGATTTTTAGCAGAGCATGAAGAAGAGTTAGACCGTATTTACGATGAACTTGTAAAAGTAAGAACGAAAATTGCTACAACACTTGGTTTTCAAAACTTTGTTGAACTTGGATATGCAAGAATGTACCGCACAGATTATAATGCGGAAATGGTGGCAAATTATCGTAAACAAGTATTAGATTACATTGTTCCAGTTGCAACAGAATTACGAAATAGACAAAAGGCGCGCATCGGTGTAGAAAAATTAGCTTACTATGATGAGAGCTTTGAATATGCAACAGGTAATCCGACTCCAAAAGGAGATGCAGAGTGGATTATTAATCATGGAAAGACGATGTATAAAGAATTATCAAAAGAAACAGATGAGTTCTTTAACTTTATGCTAGATAATGAATTATTAGATCTAGTTGCGAAAAAAGGAAAAGCTGGCGGCGGTTATTGTACATACATTGAAAATTATAAGGCTCCGTTTATTTTCTCGAACTTTAATGGAACATCGGGTGATATTGATGTGTTGACGCACGAAGCAGGTCATGCATTTCAAGTATATGAAAGCCGCAAGTTTGAAATTCCAGAGTATAATTGGCCAACGTATGAAGCCTGTGAAATTCATTCCATGAGTATGGAATTTTTCACATGGCCATGGATGAAATTATTCTTTGAGGAAGATGCGGATAAATATTATTTCTCTCATTTAAGTTCAGCACTTCTATTTTTGCCGTACGGTGTATCTGTTGATGAGTATCAACACTATGTATATGAAAATCCAGAGGCATCTCCAGACGAACGGAAAGCAGCATGGCGTAATATTGAAAGAAAGTACTTGCCGCACCGAGATTATGAAGACAATGATTATTTAGAACGTGGTGCTTTCTGGCAACGTCAAGGCCATATTTACAGCTCTCCTTTCTATTATATTGATTATACATTGGCGCAAATTTGTGCACTGCAATTTTGGAAGCGAGCAAGAGACAATAGACAAGAAGCTTGGGAAGACTATGTGAATCTTTGTCAGCAAGGAGGAAGCAAATCTTTCCTAGATTTAGTAGAGGTAGCAAATTTAACATCACCGTTTGCTAATGGTTGTGTGCAAGGTGTAATCAATGAGATTCAAGCATGGTTACGTGCAGTGGATGACACAAAATTGTAAAAATCAACCTTGTTTTTTTCACATTTTACAATCGACACATTTGCAAAATAATGAGATAATATAAGAAAATTCAGATTTATTTAAAGGGTGTTTCTAAATTAGAAGCGCCTTTTTTTACCAAAAAAGAGGGGGGAGAATTATGCTTCAATCTAATATGAATGTTAGTTTGGAAACTTTGCTGCAATCGTTACAATCTACAAGAAATACATTATTATCAGAAATTGAGATGTTAAATGATACGGAAGTAAATGTAAAACCGCGCCGTGATAAATGGAGTATCATTCAAATTTTGCATCACCTACACCTAGTTGAACAATCTGTTACATCAGCTCTTGTGTATGCTTTGCAGAAAAAAGAAAGAAAAGTAGTCCCGCTCAAAGATCTCCAACTTACTCTTGATCGAACATACAAACGAGAAGCTCCTCAACAAATGCAACCAACAGAAACATTAATGAAAAAACAACAAGGAATTCAATTACTCGAACATTCACGAGCAGAATTATTGCATACGCTGCATAGTATTATAGATGAAAGTGAATTATTTGAAAATTCATTAAAACATCCTGTGTTTCATGAACTTAATTTATATCAATGGGTTCAATTCCTTGATTTACATGAACAGCGCCACCTTACACAGTTAAAAGAAGCAAAATATGCGATTTTGCAAAGATAAAGAAAAATTCTCATTTCTATGGGAACTATATGTAATAAATAGAAGAAGCGAATTAGTAGTTATCTCGCTTCTTTTATTTTATCCAGCTATTCGTGGGAAGTAAGCCCTACTTTAATATTCAGAGAAAACTAAGAGAGCTAGGTAATGGAAGTTTCACTTGGATGGATGCATATTTTTATCTCTTATTTTGGAATAATACATAGAGAGCATATGAAGGAGTTGAAAGCATGTCACATAAGAAAAAAGAGCAAGAGCGTAGTTGGAAAGCACGAAAAGAAAATCAAAAACCGCATGGGAAAGTAAAGACTTTTGCTGAACTTGTTGATGAAACAGAAAAAACGTGATGAAATCTTCATCACGTTTTTTGTATGAGTGGAAAGGTTAATAGGAAGGTTGTACCAATATCTTTTTCACTTGTAATATCGATTTTTCCATCCATTGCTTTGATGACGCTGAATACGACCATCATCCCAAGCCCAGTTCCTTTCTCTTTTGTAGAATAGAATGGAGAGCCAAGGCGCTTTATCTGTTCTGTGTCCATACCGATTCCATTGTCTTTTATATACAATTGAATATGTTTATGGTCGGGAACTAGTGTGAGGATAAGATCGCCACCTTTAGGCATGGCTTCAATACAGTTTTTTAGAATATTTAACAAACATTGATTAAATTTTTGCTTTTCGCCAGTAATAAAAAAAGAGCTACTTTGTTTTATGTAATGTATGCGAACATTTGATAAATTCGCTAATGGCGTAATAAGAGATAGTGCATGAAGTAATTCATCTTCTAGTTGTAACATTTGTTCTTTCTCAATACTTGGTTTTGCAAATGTTAAATAATCTGTGAGAACGTGATTTGCTTGTTCAATCCCATGTATAGCTATTTCTGTGTATAATTTTCGATCTTTTTCAGAGCATTTTTCAGATTGTAAAAGTTGTAAAAAACCTTTTGTTGAAGTCAAAGGATTACGAATTTCATGGGAAATGGAAGCGGCCATTTCTCCAATAAGATGAAATTTCTCAGCGTTAATAAGTTCTTCCTGTAAACGAATTTGCAATCGAAGTATGTTTAATAAATAAAGAATAAGAATTGTACCTATTATTGTGCATAGTTGATACGCAATAATATGAAGAAGATAGTCTTCAGAATTAGGCACTTTGATAAGGAAAACAGGAACCCAAACGAGTCCGTATGTAAGACTATATAAAATGGCAAGTATAAGTTTTATATGATTGGACCCTTTATTGAAAAATTTGTATGTAGAAAGTAAAACGATATATAAGAGAATCGAGCCAATAGCGGATGGAATGATTCCTACTCCTCCTAATAAGAAACGGTATACGTTTAATACAACTAAAATAGATCCACCGGCAATAGGCCCTCCTGTTAATGTGCCAACAATTAATACAATATGACGCATATCAAATTGAAACCCAGTATCTGTTTTTGCTGCAAAAAAAATGCAAAGCATTGTGGTAATACTACAAAGTAATATAAATATAGTTGAATTTAGTTTAGGTGAATGCTTGCCTTTTTGATTCCAAAATAGGTGATACACTAGCATTATAACGAGAATCAATAATATGTTTAAAAAGAGGTGAATGATAAAGAGTTTCAGTTTTATGCCCCCTTGCTATTCTCACATGTATAGTATTAATTAAGTACAATCATACTATTAAAATACAAGAAAATGAATCTGAATTTCGTTAAAAAAAAGAAAAATCAGAAGTTTCCCTGAGGGAGAAACAGTATGTTACAATATGTGTTGTCAATGAAAGAAGAAATTCCATGTATAACATGGGAGAGGTTCGCGAACTCCCTCTATAAAAAACTATGGAAACAACAATATCCTTAGGTATTGTTTTGTTTTTTTATTGTGACAGTTCAAGAACGTTCTTTCTTCTTATTCGTAGTAGAGAAGGAGAATGAGTGAGATGAAAAAAGAAAAAGCAGTTGTCGTTTTTAGTGGTGGACAAGATAGTACAACATGTTTATTTTGGGCGATGCAGCAGTTTGCAGAGGTGGAAGCAGTGACGTTTAATTATAATCAACGTCATAAGTTAGAAATCGATTGTGCAGCTGATATTGCGAAAGAGCTAGGAATTAAACATACAGTACTTGATATGAGCTTATTAAATCAACTTGCTCCAAATGCGTTAACAAGAACGGATATGGAGATTACACATGAAGAAGGTGAACTACCATCGACATTTGTAGATGGACGAAATTTACTGTTCTTATCATTTGCAGCTGTGCTAGCAAAACAAGTTGGAGCACGTCATATTGTAACGGGCGTATGTGAAACAGATTTTAGCGGTTATCCTGATTGCCGTGATGTATTTGTGAAATCGTTAAACGTTACGTTAAATTTATCTATGGATTATCCATTTGTTATTCATACACCACTTATGTGGATCGATAAAGCAGAAACATGGAAGTTATCAGATGAACTTGGTGCATTCGAGTTTGTTAGAGAAAAAACATTAACATGCTATAACGGAATAATCGGTGATGGTTGCGGTGAATGTCCAGCTTGTAAACTTCGTAAAGCAGGTTTAGATACGTATTTACAAGAACGCGAAGGAGCGAACGCATAATGGAACAGAATTTTTTTGGATTTCGCATTGTAGAAAATTTACAAAAAGTGGACAAGGATATTCAACGTGAACAACTGAAATATCATAATAAACGAGTGATGGTAAGTAAGGAATTTACATTTGATGCAGCGCATCATTTGCATTGTTACGAAGGGAAATGTAAAAATTTACATGGTCACACATACAAAGTTGTTTTTGGTATTAGTGGATATGTAAATGAGATTGGACTTGCAATTGACTTTGGCGATATAAAAGAAATTTGGAAAAATGAAATTGAAATTTATTTAGATCATCGTTATTTAAATGAAACGTTGCCAGCAATGAATACGACGGCTGAAAACATGGTCGTTTGGATTTACGAAAAGATGGCTGAAGCACTTACAAAAGAGAATCGCGTTCATGAATATAAAGGAGCACGTGTTGAATTTGTTCGTCTATTTGAAACACCAACAAGTTATGCGGAAGTAAGACGGGAGTGGATGATCGGTGAGTAAAATTCCTGTTTTGGAAATTTTCGGACCGACCATTCAAGGAGAAGGAATGGTTGTTGGGCAAAAGACGATGTTCATTCGTACAGCAGGTTGTGACTATAGTTGCGCATGGTGTGATTCGTCCTTTACATGGGATGGGTCGGCGAAAGAACAAATTCGGCAAATGACTCCAGAAGAAATTTGGAGTGAACTTGTTGAAATTGGTGGAGAAAATTTTTCACATGTAACAATTTCAGGTGGGAACCCAGTACTATTGAAAAATTTAGAAGGTTTTCTGTCTTTATTACAAGAAAAGAAAATTCGCACCGCTATTGAAACGCAAGGGAGCAAGTGGCAGGAATGGTTACTTCGTATTGATGAAATAACTATCTCACCGAAGCCACCAAGCTCACAGATGAAAACAGATTTTATCATGTTAGATTCTGTTATTGAAAGATTGGCAGGAAAAGATTTTAGTTTAAAAGTTGTCGTGTTTGATGATCACGATTTTGAATATGCGATAAAGGTGCATGAGCGTTACCCGCACGTACCATTTTTCTTACAAGTTGGAAATGATGATACAAAAACAGTGGATGATGCAATGCTTATTAGGAATTTATTACAAAAATATGAATGGCTTATTGAAAAAGCTGTTCAGTGCAAAGAGATGAATGATGCAAAAGTATTACCTCAGCTCCATGCGTTAGTGTGGGGAAACAAACGAGGCGTATAAGAATAAACTCTGAAGAATCGAATGGAAGGGATGTATACAGAATGGCAGGAAGATTAGACGAAGATTTAAAAGATGTAACGTTACTTGGAAATCAAAATACAAAATATTTATTTGAATATAGTCCGGGAATTTTAGAGACATTTGATAATAATCATCCAAACCGTGATTATTTTGTAAAATTCAACTGTCCTGAATTTACAAGTTTATGTCCAAAAACAGGACAACCAGATTTTGCAACGATTTATATTAGTTATATTCCAGAGCAAAAAATGGTCGAGAGTAAATCATTAAAGTTATATTTATTTAGTTTCCGTAATCATGGAGATTTTCATGAAGATTGTATGAATGTGATTATGAACGACTTAATTAAATTAATGGACCCACGTTATATTGAAGTGTGGGGGAAATTTACACCACGTGGTGGTATCTCAATTGATCCATATTGTAACTATGGTCGCCCTGGCACGAAATATGAGCAGATGGCTGAATATCGTATGATGAATCACGATCTATATCCTGAAACAATTGATAATCGTTAATGAAAAAAGGATCTGTATGTAGGATACAGATCCTTTTTCTCTATTATATTATGCATGTTGATTAATAACGGTATAGTTTTTGTGATTTACAACTGTAAGAGGTTCCATATCTAGTTCTCTAAAATTCTCCATAATTGTTATATCGACAATAACGGAGTTTTTATTTACTTTTTGAACACGACCTTGCATTCCACCTTTAAATTCGATAATATCTCCAGTTTCTGCGATTTTCATAAGCAACTCTCCTTGTTACAGTTTTGCCAAAAAAGAACAAGTTCGTTCTTTTTTATTTCCCTTTATTTTGAACTATATTCCCCTGTTTGTAAATGTTTCCATGAGAAAAATTCAAAAAATAGTCATTTTTTTGTAAGATATGTATTAGATATTTTTCTATTTTTGAAGAGGGAATAGATAAAAAAGTGTTTATATCAGTATATAGGGGTATAATAAAATGGGGGCGGTAAAAATGTTATTTGAGATTATTGGAAGCTGTATAGTGATTCTTTTATTCTTATTTTCATATAAACAATTAAAAATAATTCGTAGCCATGAAACAGGGACATATTTTGATGGAGTGGATGGTGTGCATGCTTCTGTCACTCATGAGAGTAGTGCGGATATGTAAGGAAGTATGACTTTCCCTTTCTCCATGGTATGATGGCAATAAGAAACAGTGCATAATAATATAGGTGATGAGCGATGAATGGAGAGTGGAGAAGATGCGAATTTCTTTTATTCGTCACGGTCGCTTAAACAATGTTACAGAATCAATGACAGCATCATCGTTTCGCGAATGGATGGAACGATACGATTTAGAAGGTATGGAAAAAAGTAAGGACATACCAATCGAAACAATTGAAGCGATTGAATCGGCGAAGCTTATTGTAACGAGTGATCAAAAACGTGCAGTACAGTCAGCAGCAGAATTAACAGGTTCTCTTTCTTTTGTTCAAAGTGCTCTATTTCGAGAGGCGCAAGTGCCATCTTGCTTTCTTGTCCCAAAATGGGTGAAGTGTAAACCAGAAGTATGGATGTTTATCGGGCGCGTATTATGGACGATTGGATATTCTAAAGATGTTGAGTCCTACCGAGAAGCAGGGGAAAGAGCAAAGCAAGCAGCTGATACGTTAATTGGTTATGCTCTTGTACATGGGCGCATTGCACTCGTAGGTGATAGTTATTTTAATACGATGATTGGAGCAGAGTTACGTGCAAGGGGTTGGTCTGGACCTCCTATCTTTCATAGAAAGCCATGGGGGTGTACAGAATACACGTTTCATGAAGCGATGAATGGAAATATACTGAATACCAATTTAACATAAAAGCACACGATTACAATGAAGAATCGTGTGCTTTTTTTAGGAAACGAAAGCTTTTTTATAGAGTGGTTTCGCTAAATGAGCATAGGGCTCTCCGACAAGCATAACCGTTTTATCCTCTTGGTAGCCAAGTTTTTTATATAAAGAGAAAGCTCGCTTATTTTCTAAATTTACAAGTAATGCAATTTTCTCATAGCCTTTTTCATAGGCGTTATTTTCTGCTACTTGAATCAATTTTGAGCCGATCCCTCGTCCGCCATAAGCGCTTGAAACGGATAATGTGTCAATATAGTATTCATCGAGTTCAGCTTCTTTTTCTAGCGTAATAGATGAATCTTGATGGATTTTTCGTAAGTGTTTTACAATGGGAGTATCTAGTTGTTTTGCGTGACTGCCATGATAGGCGACGATGATTCCAACTGCTTGTCCATCTTGTTCTTCAACGAAACAGTTCTCAAAGCTAAGTCGATTTCCTTTTTTTGAAAACCAAGTTTCAAGCCCTGTCAAGACTTCTGTTTCGGTTTTTCCACCTGTGATTTTTTCAGCAATTTCATGCAGAGCGTTATACAATAAAGGAGCTATTGCCTTCGCATCTGTTTTTTTTGCTTTCCGAATCATATTATCCCTCCTAGTTGCATTCTTATTGTAACATAAAATAAAGCCTCAATCAGTGATTCATTAATTTCTTGAATTTTATAAGAGAAACTTGAATCTCGAATTGATTTAGTATAGATAAACAGCTATGTTAGTATACGATATTTGCTGTGAATGTAAGAAATTAAACATTGTCGACTTGTGAAAGATAGGATAAAATATTGCAGAGAGGTGAAATACATGGATAAACAATTAGCAAATACAATTTTAGATCAACTGAAAAATGGAGAGATAAAAGAGTATGTTGTAACTAAGGATGTATTTTATACGTTTCGTGAGGTTCTAGTAAATCGAGAAGATTTTAAACATTTCAGTGGGAATGCACAACGTGGCGGGGAAATTATTTATACATATACAGAAACACCGCGTTCTTAATAGAAGGAAAAGGAGAGGAGAATGATGGGAGAATTTAAACAAGGTATTTTACCGCATTGGGACTACATGTGGAAAGATGAGGCAGGAAATCGACTTGTAGGAATGGTTATGTTTCCCGAGAAACGGAAACGTACGAAAGAAGTGATACAAAAATTAAAAGTAGCATATGAGCAGGAAACCCTAATTCGAGCAACTGTGAAATTTCAACATATGAATCAATATGTAGAGGGAATGGTTGTATATTTTGATGAAGAAGCGCCAGTGTTTACAATGCAAGATAAAGATGAGAATTTCCATCATTTATTTATAAAAGATATTTTACGTATTGAACATTGCGAATGAGTTTACAGTCTTTTTAAATTTCTCATCACACTAACGAATAAAGTGGTGTGCCATCATAAGCGTCCTTTTCATTATAATGATATTTGTTATTGTGTAACAAAAAAGAAAGTATATGTATTATGATGTAATAAATGTTTCATCCATAAGAGAGAATGTCTTACTTGTATGATCTAAATAATGTGTAACCGGTTTCGAACAGATTACAACTTAAAGTCTGTTCTTTTTTGTGTGATGCTGGAGAAATAAAATTCTCCAGCATTTATCGTTTTTTTACAAAAAATATTGCTAACAATTTCGTGAAAATGGTTAAATTCGTTGACAACTTTTTTGAAAAGCACTTTATTGACATGAGTTTTAGAATGTTGTTTCATAGTCTTTGTATTGAAAAAAACGACATGCTATGTCGAAAAGTAAAAGTTAAAAAAAGAAAGAATTTATACATATATCTTGTGTCTTGTTTTGAAACGTAATACAATATATAGGGAAATCATGAAACGGCATCTAGATATTAAAGAAAGAAGAGGAGGGTCGGAAATGTTGGTTGCATATGATTCTATGACAGGAAACGTGAAGCGTTTCATCCACAAATTAAATATGCCGGCCGTTCAAATTAATGAAGATCTAGTATTAGACGAAGATTTTGTTCTTATTACGTATACAACAGGTTTTGGAAATGTGCCGGAACGTGTTTTAGAATTTTTAGAGCGCAATAATGCAAATTTAAAAGGCGTATCTGCGAGTGGCAATCGCAACTGGGGAGATATGTTCGGAGCAAGTGCAGATAAAATCTCAACCAGATACGAAGTACCTATTGTATCAAAATTCGAGTTATCTGGAACAAATAAAGATGTAGAATATTTTAAAGAAAGGGTGCGGGAGATTGCGACACATTGAACTGAATAATGAAATCACGCAAATGCAAGACGGTTTCTATCAGCTTCATAAAGATAAAGAAGCATTAGAAGTCTTTATGGAAGAAGCAAGAGCGAATACCGTTCATTTTGATAGCGTGGCAGAGCGAATTGAGTATATGAATGAACACGATTACTATTACAACGTTCTGGACGAGTATAAGTTGGAGGAGGTAGAGGAAGTATACAACGTTGCATATAGTGAAAACTTCGAATTCCAATCTTATATGGCGGCATCTAAGTTTTACAAAGATTATGCGTTAAAAACGAATGATCAAAAACAATACTTAGAAAGCTACGAAGATCGTGTATCAATTGTGTCATTATATTTAGGACGCGGTGATGTTAACAAAGCAAAACAATTTGCAAGTATGATCGTAAAACAAAACTACCAACCAGCGACACCAACCTTTTTGAATGCGGGAAGAAGCAGAAGAGGAGAAATGGTGTCTTGTTTCTTGTTAGAGATGGATGATAGCTTAAATTCAATCGGATTTAATATTAATACGGCGATGCAGCTATCGAAAATTGGTGGAGGCGTGGCGCTCAACTTGAGTAAATTACGCGCACGCGGTGAGCAAATTAAAGGCATCGATAACGCAGCAAGCGGTGTTGTACCAGTTATGAAATTGCTTGAAGATTCGTTTTCGTATGCGAATCAGTTGGGTTAACTTATGGCTCAACTATAAAACCGGGTCAATTGCTGGAACGCCTGAGTATATCGAGGTAGGATACTACGAAGAAATTACGTAGCGCCCCCTAAAAATCCAAGATTGCAGGAAATCAGCAGCCGAGCTCCTAAGTCTATTAGATAGGGAGAAGGTTCAACGACCAAGTGGCTATGTAGGTGACTATATAGTTCGAACCTGGCTTCTCAAATCAAGGTTGTAGGTGAGAAGAAGATATGGTCTGAACTCTATAGCGATATAGAGAGGATAGCAGAAATGACTATCCCCCATACGTTTTAAGGGTATGGAGTAACAATATGCAAAGAAAAGGTGCCGGGGCAGTGTATTTAAATATCTTCCATTGGGATATTATTGAATTCCTTGATACCAAAAAAATAAATGCCGACGAGAAGAGCCGTATTCAGTCTCTATCAATCGGTATTATCGTTCCAACTAAGTTCTTTGAGCTTGCTGAGAAAAACGAACCATTCCATGTTTTCGCACCATATACAGTGTATAAAGAGTACGGAAAACATTTAGATGATATAGATATCGATGAAATGTACGATGAATTAATGAGCAATCCAAAGGTGAAGAAGAAGCCACTTGATATTAGTGCACGTGATATGCTCATTAAAATTGCGATGATTCAACTTGAGTCTGGTTATCCATACTTAATGTTTAAATCAAATGCGAATAAGCAGCATCCGTTAAAGGATATTGGAACTGTGAAGATGTCGAATCTCTGCACAGAAATTTTCCAACTGCAAGAAACATCCGAAATTAACGACTACGGTACAGATGATATTATCCGTCGTGATATTAACTGTAACTTAGGATCATTAAACATTGTAAACGTAATGGAGAATAAAGAAATTCGTGAAGCAGTTCATGCAGGAATGGAAGCTTTAACAGCTGTTTCTGATATGACTGTTATTCCGAACGCACCAACTGTGAAAAAAGCAAATGACGAGCTTCATTCAGTTGGACTTGGTGCAATGAACTTACATGGGTATTTAGCAAAAAATAAAATTGCTTATGAAAGTGCAGAAGCGAAAGAATTTGTTCGCACATTCTTTATGATGTTAAACTATTACTCGATTGAAAAGAGTATGGGTATTGCGAAAGAAAAAGGCGAAACATTTAAAGACTTCGATAAGTCGGATTATGCAAATGGAACATACTTTGAAAAGTATGAGACAACAGATTATAGTCCGGTAACTGAGAAAGTACAGCAGTTATTTGAAGGAATCCATATTCCAACAAAAGAAGATTGGACAAGTCTAAAAGAAGAAGTGCAGAAGCACGGTTTATATAACTCGTATAGATTAGCCATCGCTCCGACACAATCAATCAGTTACGTGCAAAATGCGACTTCAAGTGTAATGCCAATCGTAAGTCAAATTGAATCAAGAACGTATGCAAATGCGACAACATATTATCCGATGCCATATTTATCAAAAGATACATTCTGGTATTATAAATCGTCTTATGATATGAATCAGTTTAAATTAATTGATTTAATTGCAGAAATTCAAGAGCATATTGACCAAGGAATTAGTACAATTCTGTATGTAAATAGTGATATTTCTACTCGTGAATTAGCACGTTATTATATCTATGCACATAAAAAAGGCTTGAAGAGCTTGTATTATACAAGAACTCGTAAGTTAAGCGTCGAAGAGTGTGTTGCTTGTACAGTTTGATGCAAATTCTAATTGACTGATAGAGTAAGACAGCATGAGCAGGGTTTTTCTGACCCTGCTCATGCTTAGTTATAAAATTTAAGACGTCTAACATGCGGTTAAGTTTTCATTACTAAGTGAAAGCTTTACCGCATGTTAGAAGAGCTTATTGATAGAGAAGGGGCGATTCAATGCGCGCGGTAAACTGGAACAAAAAAGAAGATGATTTTAGTTTAATGTTTTGGAAGCAAAACATCGCTCAGTTTTGGACAGAAGAAGAGATCGCTGTATCTTCTGACAAAAATACTTGGGTGCAATTATCAAAAGAAGAGCAAATTGCTTATAAGCGAGTACTAGGAGGATTAACACTTCTAGATACAAAACAAGGCGGCGAAGGGATGCCTCTTGTACTTGTTCATCTTGAGAATTTACAAGCGAAAAGTGTACTGGCTTTCATGGGTGCTATGGAAGAAGTACATGCGAAGAGCTATAGTCATATCTTCACGACACTCGCAACAGAAGAAGAAATTGATGAAATCTTTGATTGGGTAGATAACCATCCATTGCTTGAGAAAAAAGCAGGTATTATTACAGGTTACTATCGCCGTTTATTAAAGCCACAAGTAACGAAAAAAGAATTATATATGGCTATGGTAGCGAGTGTGTTCTTAGAAAGTTACTTGTTCTATAGTGGATTCTTCTATCCGCTATACTTAGCAGGACAAGGAAAATTGACTGCAAGTGGTGAAATTATTAACTTAATAATTCGCGACGAAAGCATTCACGGCGTATTCGTCGGTATTTTAGCACAACAAATCTTTGCAGAACTTTCTGCAGAAGAGCAACAAGAAGTACAAAAAGAAACACAAGAACTATTAATGGAATTGTATGAAATTGAAATGGCATACACAGAAGAAATTTATACATCCATTGGTCTTGTTGAAGATGTAAACCGCTTTGTTCGTTACAATGCGAATAAGGGACTTATGAACTTAGGATTAGAACCACGCTTTGAAGAGGAAGAAATTAACCCAATCGTATTAAATGGTTTACGTACAGATACGAAAAATCATGATTTCTTCTCTGTAAAAGGAAACGGGTATGTAAAAGCAACAAATGTTGAAAAGTTATCAGATGATGATTTCGTATTTGATTTTTAATAAATAAGATTGAAAAAAGCTGTCTCTCATGTGAAGGCAGCTTTTTTGTGTGTGAATAGTTTACATAATGTTATTATTTCTTAATAAGTTTTTCTTCCTTGATCTATGAAAGTTAGTAGTATGAGAAGTTGAATAAGTTATGTCGAAATGAATAGAAAATGAAAGGAACGATTAGAAAAATAATCCCACCTATCGTTTCATTGGAGCGTGAATAAATAGGGCTATTTAATAAATTTTTTCATTCAAGAAATTTTGGCTCGAAAATTGCATGAATATTTAAAAAATAAAGGGGGAGAGTTTATAATGTGCAGTAAAACATTTGCAGTTCGTTGAAAGCGTTTTCTGGTTAGTTATCAATCTTTATATGGAAATTAGATAGAGAAAGTAGGAGGAATGATAGGTGGGAAAAGTAGTTGGTTTAAAACGGTCATTAGGGCTTTGGTCAATTGTTATGCTAGGTGTCGGGTATATGACGCCGATGGTGGGGTTTGATACATTTGGAATCGTTTCTGAAAAAACGGGCGGGCATGTTCCTGGGGCTTATCTTATTGCATTAGCGGGAATGTTATTTACAGCAGCAAGCTACGGCAAAATGGTAAAGGTTTTTCCGACTGCAGGATCTGCTTATACGTATACACAAAAGACAATTAGTGCAAGACTTGGATTTCTTGTTGGATGGTCAGCATTATTGGATTATTTGTTCCTACCAATGGTGAACGCACTATTAACGAGGATTTATATGTCAGCACTTTTTCCAAGTGTTCCAGATTGGGCGTGGGTCGTTGGTTTCGTTCTACTGATTACACTTATAAATATTATTAGTGTGAATGTTACTGCTAATTTCAACACGTTCTTAGTAACATTCCAAGTGTTAGTAATGATTGTATTTGTAGTTCTTGTTATAAAGGGATTGATAGCAGGAGAAGGAACTGGAGAAGTCTTTTCCATTCAGCCGTTTTTTGAGTCAGATATACAAATATCACCGTTAGTTGCAGGAGCGACAATTCTTTGTTTTTCATTTTTAGGTTTTGATGCGGTAACGACATTTGCAGAAGAAACACCAAACGCAAAGAAAACAATTCCTCGAGCTATTTTTCTTACCGCTTTAATTGGCGGTATTTTGTTCATCGTTACGACGTATTTTACACAATCCTTTTTTCCGGATGCATCTGTATTTAAAGATCAAGAATCAGCAGCTCCAGAAATTGCACTATACGTTGGCGGGAAATTATTTCAAACCTTCTTTTTAGTCGGAACTTTTATGGGGACAATGGCATCCGGCTTAGCTTCTCATACAAGTGTATCGCGGTTATTATATGTAATGGGAAGAGATAATGTAATTCCACAAAAAATATTTGGATACATTCATCCTCGCTGGCGAACGCCAGTATATAACATTATTTTTGTAGGCATTATTGCGCTCTCCGCTATGTTCATAGATTTAGAAACAGCGGCCTCTCTGATTAACTTCGGAGCGCTTATTGCATTTACATTTGTTAATTTATCAGTCATTTCTTACTATGTGATTAAGCAAAAACGATATAAAACAGTAAAAGACTTTTTTCATTTCTTAGTTATGCCTATTTTGGGAGCTGGTACAGTAGCTGTACTATGGTTTAACCTCAATATTCACTCACTTATTCTTGGACTTAGCTGGGCTGTTCTTGGAATTGGCTATCTTCTATATATTACGAACATGTTTCGTTCAGCTCCCCCGCAAATGCATTTTGAAGAAGTGCAGGAAATGTAAAATGACAAAAACATCGGGATATATCCGGTGTTTTTTATTTTGGAGATTGTAAATTCATGCATGTTTGCATAAATCATTCAACTGTTCATAAGGAGGGAGAAGAAAAAATGTAAGTGAGAAGGCTGAAGCGATATGATTAACTTAATTTTACTACTTGGCACGATTATTGCTTTCTAATACTAGTAAAAAATAAATAAATGAGGTGTTATCGTGGCAATGCAATCAGAAAAAGAAGTTGTAACACAATCTATTCAAGAAAAAGTTGAGGCAGAAAATCCTTTAGAGGAGTTTCAGGCCATACTAAAAGAAGCGCTACAGGCTTTGCGTTATCCAGAGGAAGTATTCGATTTTCTTAAAAAACCGATGCGTTTTTTAGAAGTAAGTATTCCTGTTCGAATGGATGATGGAAGAACAAAGGTATTTCAAGGGTATCGTGCCCAGCATAATGATGCAGCAGGACCGACAAAAGGTGGCATTCGGTTTCATCCAGATGTTACACCAGAGGAAGTAAAGGCGCTTGCTGGTTGGATGAGTTTGAAATGTGGCGTGACGGGACTTCCTTATGGAGGTGCAAAGGGCGGGATTATTTGTAATCCGCAGGAAATGAGTTTTAGAGAACTAGAGTTACTGAGCCGTGGTTATGTAAGAGCAGTCAGTCAAATCGTTGGACCTACTAAAGATATTCCGGCACCCGATATGTATACAAATGCGCAAATTATGGCTTGGATGCTGGATGAATATGATCATATTAGAGAGTTTGATTCCCCAGGTTTTATTACTGGAAAGCCATTAATGCTAGGAGGATCACAAGGACGGGAAACAGCTACGTCTAAAGGAGTATTTTACACCCTTCAATTAGTTAGTGAGTTAAAGAATATTCCGCTTCAAAATATGCGAGTAATCATTCAAGGGTTTGGAAATGTTGGAAGTTATTTGGCAAAATATTTATATGATATTGGTGTAAAAGTAGTAGGCGTATCTGATGCTTTAGGTGGCATTTATAATCCAGACGGTTTAGATGTTCCTTATTTACTTGAAAATCGAGATTCTTTTGGTGTCGTATCGAACCTTTTTAGTAAAACAATCTCAAACCAAGAGCTGTTAGAAAAGGAATGTGATGTACTCATTCCAGCAGCAATTGGAGGAGTGATTACGAAACATAATGCGAAAAAGCTTGGATGTAAGATTGTAATTGAAGCTGCAAATGGTCCGACAACAAAAGAAGCAATAACAATGCTAGAAGAAAAAGACATTTTAGTTGTACCAGATATTTTGGCGAATTCTGGAGGAGTTATTGTTTCTTATTTTGAATGGTGCCAAAATAACCAAGGGTATTATTGGACAGAGCAATATGTTGATCAATGTTTAAAAGAGAAAATTACATCTAGCTTTTTCGATGTGTTCAACACTTCAAAACGTTTTGGGGTAAATATGAAAATTGCGGCATATATAGCAGGAGTTCGTAAGATTGTAGAAGCATCACGTCTTCGAGGTTGGTTGCATTTTTAGTATAAAGGGAGGGAACATATGAAACTAGATATTTTACTAGAACAAATTGAAAAACAACCCATTGGTTATTACTGTATTGTATCGAATCATCATCGATATGATCTAGCAGTTGCTTATTCGCAGCAATTTTTTGGAAAAGCAATGGTTACCTCTATTCAAAATGGAAGAATGATTTTATTAAGTCAAGAAGATATTGAACAGGATCAATATTGGGCACCTAAGTTAGGGATTGAAGTAGAAGATATAGAAGATTTTCAAAGTTTTTTTCATATGATTCTTCAGTCACAAATGTTGGCAGAACAATATTAATAGAATAAAAGAAGGGAATGATTTATTTTGTATTATGAGATTGTTACAAGTCCATGCTATGGAACAGTTGAAAAGGTGTCTATTGATAAAGACTCTCGCATTTATGAATGGGAACCATTGTTTGCTATTAAAAATATGGATGGTAAGTTAGAAGTAATCAAAATGGGATGTAGCGGAGAGGTACAATCTTTAGAGGTAGAAGCAGGAGATAAAGTCATTCCAGGTATGGTATTAGCTTATATTCAAGAAGATATTCTAGTTAGTGGGAGTGATTGATTTTTAGGAAGGGAGATGGAACTATTCATCTTCCTTTTTTTATTAAAGTAAGTAAAAAATGTATATTGTCAGATTAATTAAAAAAATCCGATTTTAATGATACAATACAAGTTAAGCAGTTTAAAGGAGGAATAGCAGAATGTTTTCCATTGCTCATAAAAAAATTAGACCTATTGTCTCTCTAGCTATCGATCAATCTGAAAAGGAATGGAATATAGATGTTAAAAATATGAAAGAATCTTTTCTGTTTTTAAAAAGAGAAGATCGATTATTTGCATACGTTCATGTTAAGGATCTGCTATCAAACAGTAAGGAATTAACTCGCCAAGCATTGCTTTCAAATGCTGTTTCACTAGATACAATCTGTCACCTTAGCAAAAATATTTCCTTAACAGCGCTCTTTCAAATTATTGGGGCACCCATTGCCATAGTGAAAAATGAAATAGGAGAATTAACGGGATACATACGAAGAGAGGATGTTTTTGCAGAACTATTTAAACAAGAAAATAAAAGTGTAGATATACTAAAAATCATTTTAACGTCTATTCCAATGGGGATTTTTGTAGTAGACCGTGAGAAGAAAATTGTAAATTGTAATGAATCTGGTTTGAAGATGATTAAATCTACTCCTGAAAAAGTTATGAATGTAGCAGCAGAACAGATTTTTAATGGAGAACATATTAATACTGTATTTACAACGGGAAAAACGATTTTAAACCAACTACAAATAACAAATGAGATGGGGGTATTAGTTGACTACAGTCCTATTCCAAACTTTGATCAAAGAATCGAGGGAATGGTCATTATTGTACAAGATTTACCGATGGTTGAGGATATGGCTATGGAAATTGAATATATAAAGGATTTAAATAAAGATTTACATGCAATCTTATCTAGTATTTATGATGAAATATTAGTTGTTAATCATAAAGGGGAATTAATCCGTTATAGTGAAACCGTTATCAATGATTTTTGGGGAAGAGATTTGAAAGATCTTTTAGGAAAAAACCTTTTAGACTTAGAAAAGAAAGGATTATTTAGTCCATCTGTTACAAGATTAGTGCTAGAACAACAAAAAAAGGTATCCATTGTACAAGAAACAAAAAGTGGTAGAAAGATATTAGCAGTTGGAAATCCTGTATTTAATGAAAGTGGAGAGATTCATCGTATTATTATTGCCTCAAGAGATATTACAGAGGCAACAAGATTAAAGACGGAACTGCATGAGATAAAAAAAATCTCTGAACAATATAAGAAAGAGTTGGATAGCTTTAAAAATAAAGATCGTTTTCTTAAGAAGCTCATTTATTGTAGTCCAAAAATGGAACAAATTATTAATCAAGCAAAAAAAATAGCTGACTTTTCTTCCAATGTTTTGATTTCTGGAGAATCGGGCGTTGGAAAGGAAGTGATTGCACAAGCAATTCATCAACTTGGAAACAGATCTTCAAATCCATTCTTAAAATTAAATTGTGGTGCGATTCCAGAGACACTGTTAGAAAGTGAGCTGTTCGGCTATACGAAAGGCGCTTTTACTGGTGCTGATAAAAACGGAAAAGAAGGATACTTTAAGCGGGCAGATCAAGGAATTTTATTTTTGGATGAGATTGGAGAAATGCCATTACATTTACAAGTGAAATTACTTAGAGTCCTGCAAGAGCAAGAAGTAATTCCAATTGGAAGCACGATACCTACAAAAATAAATGTTCAAATTATTGCTGCCACGAATAAACGTCTAGAAAAAATGGTGGAAGCTGGCACTTTCAGGGAAGATTTATTTTATCGCTTAAATGTAATCCCCTTGCAAGTTCCTCCGCTGAGAGAACGAATGGAAGATGTTCCGGTACTCGCGTTTCATTTCTTACAGCAGTTAAATGAAAAATATAATAGAAACTACCATTTAACTCCGGATGCACTTAATTTATTAGAGTTTTATTCATGGCCTGGAAATGTAAGAGAATTACAGAATATGATTGAACGTTTAGTTGTATCAGCAGATGATGCTGTTATTGATGCTGAATTTGTTAGTAAATTTTTAACTCCTGGATATGACTTTAAAAAATCAAAGCCGGTAATTACAAGGGTTTTACCATTAAATGAAGCATTGCATTCTGTAGAAGAACAATTAATTTTACTTGCGATGAAGCAGTATAAAACAACAACGAAGGCAGCGAAGGCTCTTGGGATAAGCCAGTCTTCTGTTAGTCGTAAATATCAAAAAATCATGAATGAAAAGGAAATAGCGGTTGATACAATTTCGTATTTTTAAAGGAGAAAGGGAGGAGTCTATATGGACTCCCCCTTTTTTGTTGTAATTATGCGGAATGTCATAACCTATGCGAAAATGCATAACTTTATGTGATTTTATTTAAAGAAATAGTCAGTTTTTGTATGGTTGTTTCGTATTTGAAATGTTGGCACAATTATTGCTTATATAATATATGAACGATCGACAAAGGGGGATTCTATACAGTGCTAGATTTAAAAATGTATCTAAACGGTGAATGGAAAGATTCTAGTAATCAAGAGAAAAGACCGATTATTAACCCTGCGAATGGAAAGGTTATCGCATATGCACCTGAGGGAACGATCGAGGATGCAAAATACGCGATTGAAGTAGCGAGGGCAACTTTTGATAGCGGAATTTGGTCAGAAACATCCGCAGCTGAAAGAGCGTCTTATTTATTTAAAATTGCAGATGAGATTGATAAAAATATGGAAGAACTTACGCGTCTTGAGATGATGGATAATGGGAAAACATATCGAGAAGCTGAAGGGGATATTGGAGATGCAGCAGCTTGTTTCCGCTATTATGCAGGGCTAATTACAAAGCCAGATGGGCAAACGTATCATGTAGCTGATCCGATGCAAGCTATGGTAGTGAGAGAGCCAGTTGGTGTTTGTGGTTTAATCGTTCCTTGGAATTATCCGTTACTAATGAGTGTCTGGAAAATTGCACCTGCTTTAGCAGCTGGAAACACGATTGTGTTTAAACCTTCTGAAGTGACACCAATCACTGCAACGAAATTATTTGAAATAATTGAAAAAGTAGAGTTGCCAAAAGGCGTTGCCAATATGGTAATGGGCGCTGGACCAACAGTAGGAAATGAGATTGCAGCAAGTAATAAAGTTGATATGATTTCCTTTACGGGCGGAACAAAAACAGGAAAACACATTATGAGAACAGCAGCAGATAATATGAAAAAGATTTCGCTTGAACTTGGCGGGAAATCTCCAAATATTATTTTTGCGGATGCAGATTTTGAAACGGCTGTTGATTATGCTCTGTTTGGTATTTATGCAGGCTCTGGACAAGTATGTTCAGCGGGATCAAGAATTCTTGTAGAAGAAAGCGTTTACGATAAATTTGTTAGTTGTTTTGTAGAACGAGCGAAACAAATTAATGTTGGACCTGGTGATAACCCAGAATCAGAGATGGGACCACTTGTAAGTCAAGAGCATATGGAAAAAGTATTACGCTATATTGAGATTGGAAAAGATGAAGGAGCAGAAATTGCTTGCGGAGGAAAGCGGATACTGACGGATGGGAAAGCTGATGGTTTCTTTATTGAACCAACGGTCTTTGTCAATGTAAAACCGGATATGCGTATAGTGCAGGAAGAAATTTTTGGACCGGTTGTAGTGATCCAAAAGTTTAAAAATGAACAGGAAGCAATTGAGCTAGCAAACGGTACAGATTACGGTTTAGCTGGAGGGGTATTTACAGTTGATGGAGCAAAAGCAATGCGCGTGATTCGTAAGCTTCGTGCAGGAATTACGTGGATTAATAGTTATCATCCAACATACAACGAGGCGCCTTGGGGCGGATATAAACAAAGTGGTATTGGCCGTAGTTTAGGAACATTTGGCTTAGAAGAATTCCAAGAAATTAAGCAGATTAATATAAATCTAGAAGTGGAGCCAATTGGTTGGTTTGCAAATAAAAAGAATGTAGGGGTGAAATAGATGGGAACGAATGTGAAAAGTAAACTTAATGAGCAGGATGTAAAAGATGCAAATGTAAATGAGTATATTACGAAAGTACTACAATTAATTGAAAAAGAGAAAGTCTCTGAAGAAGAGGCGAATTGGATTCAAAAAGAAACAGTAGATGGATTTAGAGAACATGTAAATCCTGGTTTTCTCGCGTATAGAAAAACAGTAACAAAAGATGGACAATTTGCAGCTGTAGAATGGTCCGATGAAGGATCTTGTTTCATGGACATCAATGGTAAAAAATATATTGATTGTTTAGGTGGTTTCGGTATTTATAACGTTGGTCACCGCAACCCGAAAGTAGTAAAAGCTGTTACAGATCAATTAAAGCGTCAAGCTTTGCATAGCCAAGACTTATTAGACCCGCTTCGTGCGATTCTTGCAAAAATTTTAGCTGATATTACACCTGGTGACTTGAAATATGCTTTCTTTACAAATAGTGGGACGGAAAGTGTAGAGGCGGCATTAAAACTAGCAAAAATGTATAGTGAACGAACAACTTTTATTTCAACAACACGCGCTTTCCACGGAAAGAGTCTTGGTTCTTTATCTGGAACAGCAAAAGGAATGTTCCGTAAGCCATTTTTACCATTAATTCCAGGTTTCCGCCACGTTCCATTTGGTGATATTGAGATGATGAGAAAAACTTTTGAAACGTGTGCATTAGTAGGAGAGGATGTTGCAGCTGTTATTTTAGAGCCAATTCAAGGCGAAGGCGGTATTATTTTACCTCCAGAAAACTACTTGAAACAAGTAAGAGAACTCTGTGATGAATTCGGCTCACTACTTATTTTTGATGAAGTGCAGACTGGAATGGGACGCACAGGGAAAATGTTTGCTGCAGAATTATATGATGTTGTGCCGGATATTATTTGTCTTGCGAAAGCATTTGGCGGAGGCGTAATGCCAGCAGGTGCAATTGTTGCGAAGGAAAAAGTATTCAAAAGCTGGTTCGACAATCCATTCATGCATACAACAACGTTTGGTGGAAACCCACTTGCATGTGCTGCTGCAATTGCAACAATCCATGTATTACTGGAAGAAAAATTACCAGAACGAGCTGCAGAAGTTGGGGAATATTTCTTAAATGGATTGAAAAGGGCAGCCGAAGGACATGAAGACAAAGTTTTTGAAATTCGTGGCCAAGGTTTAATGATCGGGATTGAGTTCCATAAAGATGAGATTGGATATGAAGTATCGAAAGCAATGTTTGATCAAGGCATTCTTGTTGCTGGAACATTAATTAATTCGAAGACAATTCGTATCGAGCCATCGCTTACAATTAGTTACGAAGAAGTAGATACAGTAATCAATGCATTTAAATCAGTGTTATCACAAGTGAAAGCGCAATAAGTATTTTACACAATAACTTTTAAATACAAGCCAGTAAAACCACTATGTTGTCTTTTTCCTTTCTTATTGGTTTTACTGGTTTTTACTATAGGAGGATAAGGAGTGAAAGGAGCACTACAAGGGATTACAATTATTGATTTATCTCGGGTTCTTGCTGGTCCTTTTTGTACGATGATTCTCGGTGATTTAGGGGCCGAAGTGATAAAAGTTGAAAATGTAGGAAATGGCGATGATACGAGAGGGTGGGGGCCCCCTTTTGTAGGCGGAGAAAGTGCGTATTTTCTTTGTGCAAATCGTAATAAAGAGTCTATGGCATTAAATTTAAAATCAGAAATGGGAAAGGAAGTTTTGAAAAAGCTTATTTCTCATGCGGATATCGTTGTGCAAAATTTTAAGCCTGGAACACTTGAGCGAATGGGACTTGGGTATGAAGTATTAAAAGAGATGAAGGAAGATATTATTCTCGCCTCTATTAGTGGCTTTGGTCAAAATGGTCCTACTTCCCATCTTCCAGGTTACGATTATATGATTCAAGCAATGAGTGGACTTATGAGTATAACGGGAGGAAGGGATGAAGAGCCTGCAAAAGTAGGGGTTGCCATTTCAGATGTACTCACGGGTCTTTTTACATGTATCGGAATTTTAGCCGCTTTGCAGCACCGAAATAGTACAGGAGAAGGACAAGAAATTGATATTTCTTTATTTGATTCACAATTAGCGGCATTAGTAAATGTAGCAAGTAATTATTTGTGTACAGGTGAATTACCAAAGAGACTTGGGAATCAGCATCCGAATATCGTTCCGTATCAAGTGTTTAACGCGAAAGATGGAAATCTCGTTGTTGCGGTTGGAAATGATGAACAGTTTTATAAGTTTTGTCTATTACTTAACAGACAAGATTTATCCAGTTCAGAACGTTATAAAACAAATGCAGATCGCCTCCAGCATAAAGACGAGCTCATAAATATGATTGCTATTGAAATGAAGAAAAAAAAGAAAGAGGAATGGAAACAACTTTTGGATGAAGCAGGGATTCCAAATGGACCAATTCTTAATGTGAAAGAAGCGCTAGAAGCAGAGCAGGCAGTGGCGAGAGATATGACAATTCATATGGAACACCCGACAATCGAAAACCTTAAACTTGTGGGGTCACCATTAAAGCTTTCAAAGACACCGGTTCAGATGCAGAAACATCCGCCACTTCACGGGGAACATACAGAAAAGATTTTGCAAAAGCTAGGGTACTCTCAGGAAATCATTATGGAAATGACAAAAAAACAATAGATATAAGGAGGTAGTACAAATGAATTTTTCATTAACAGAAGAACAACAAAGTGTTAGAAAAGTAGTGAGAGCGTTTGTGGATAATGAAATTATTCCATACATTAAAGAATGGGATGAAAAAGGGCATTTTGAACAAAAAATCTTGAAGCGCTTAGCAGAACTGCAATTTATGGGCGTTTGTATCCCAGAACAATATGGCGGAGTAGGTATGGACTATAATACGCTCGCTATTATTTGTGAAGAGTTAGAGCGTGGTGACACGGCTTTCCGTACAGCAGTATCTGTACATACAGGGTTAAATAGTATGACACTTCTACAATGGGGCACAGAAAAGCAGAAACAAAAATACCTTGTTCCACAAGCAAAAGGTGAAAAGATTGGGGCGTTTGGCTTAACGGAACCAAATGCAGGGTCAGATGTCGTGGCTATGCAAACAACAGCGGTAAAAGAAGGCGATCATTACGTATTAAATGGATCAAAAACGTGGATTTCGTTATGTGATGTTGCAGATCATTTCTTAATATTTGCAAAAACAAATTCGGAATTAAAGCACCGCGGTATTTCTTGTTTTATCGTAGAACGAACATTCTCAGGAGTATCGACAAAAGCGATAAAAGGAAAGCTTGGTATTAGGGCTGGAAATACAGGAGAAGTATTTTTAGATGATGTGAAAGTACCGGTAGAAAACCTTCTGGGTGAAGAAGGAGAAGGTTTTAAAATTGCAATGGCTTCATTAGATAACGGACGTTTTACAGTCGCGGCAGGGGCTTGTGGACTTATTCAAGCAAGCTTAGAAGCGAGTGTAAAATATTGTGAAGAGCGTAAAACATTTGGAAAAGAAATCGGAAAACATCAGCTTGTTCAGCAAATGATTGCGAAAATGTCTGCGAATTTAGAAATATCAAGATTACTAGTTTATAAAGCAGGTTGGTTAAAAAATGAAGGAAAACGTAATACAAAAGAAACATCTTTGGCAAAATGGATCGCTTGTGACGCTGCATTTGAAGCGGCAAATGACGCAGTGCAGGTGCACGGCGCCTATGGATATTCAAATGAATTTCCTGTGGAGAGATATTTACGAAATGCAAAAGCACCTGTTATTTATGAAGGAACACGTGAGATTCATACGATTATGCAAGCGGAATATGCACTTGGTTATCGCTCCGATAAGGAACTCCGTAATATGTTACCGAAGTGGCCTTTTGAAGAGAGTGAGGCAGAGGTAATACGAAATAAATAGGGAGGAATGCAGTGTAACGAGAGTTACATTGCATTTTTATTATATTTTAACTTACAAGTATTTACACTCCTTTTGTCTTAGTGTACTATTTAACTAGTACACTAAGACAAAAGGAGGGAAGAAATGAAATTTGAGTTTTCTCCTAACATACCGATCTATATTCAGATGATGGAATACATAAAAAAAGAAATTGTAACAGGCCACTTATCACTTGGTGACAAAATTCCCTCTGTACGTGAATTAGCGAGTGAGTTACAAGTCAATCCAAATACAATTCAGCGTACATTTCAAGAATTAGAGAGAGATGGGATTGTTGTGACACGTAGAGGAATGGGAAGATATGTAACAAACGAGGGAGAGAAAATTATGGAGCTACGGAAAGATATGGCGAAAGAGTTGCTTCATTCGTTTATAAATGGAATGGATAATTTAGGGTTTTCAGAAGAAGAGATCCTCTCTATTCTTCGTTCTTCATTAGAAGAGAAAAGGGAGGAGAAATGATGAAAGATTTACTTCGTATTGAACAATTATGGAAGAGATATGGTTTGAAGGTAGTTATTCGAGATGTAAACCTAGCGATTACAGAAGGGAAAATTATTG
Source organism: Bacillus pfraonensis (assembly GCF_050768835.1). NCBI lineage: Bacteria > Bacillati > Bacillota > Bacilli > Caryophanales > Bacillaceae > Bacillus > Bacillus pfraonensis. The sequence goes on from NZ_JAHCDO010000011.1 coordinate 131,260, forward strand.
GTCTTGTTGGAGATAATGGCAGTGGGAAGACGACATTATTAAAAATGATCGCAGGTTTACAACATCCTTCAGAAGGAAATATTACAGTTGCAGATCGAAACATTGGGGTAGAAACGAAAAAGATTGTATCGTTTATGCCAGATCGTCCTATATTCGATGAATGGATGACTGTAAAAGATGCAATATTTTTCTATCGCGATTTTTATCAAGATTTCGATATGCAAAAAGCAGCGGATACAATTGCTGCATTTAAAATACCGTTAGAAGAAAAAATTACAGCTTTATCAAAAGGGATAATTGAAAAGTTGCAACTTATTTTAACATTTTCAAGAAAAGCAAAGCTTTATATATTAGATGAACCCCTCGGAGGAATCGATCCTGTTTCCCGAGAGCATATGCTAGATCTTATTCTTCAATTTTATCGTGAAGATTGTACAGTTATAATTTCTACGCATCTAATTAGTGAAATTGAAAATATTTTTGATGAAGTCATCTTTTTAAAGGATGGAGAAATTGTAATGCATGAAAACGTGGAAGAACTGCGTTTTCAAAAAGGGAAAGCCGTGACTGAGATGTTTAAGGAGGTGTTTGGAAAATGAGTCAAACACTTCGGTATTTATACAATTGTAATAAAAAGAAGATATGGTTGATTTACTTTGGGTTTATAACGATTTCATTAATTCTATTATTTAATATAAAGGGATGCACAGGAGAAAGGCTGTCAATTAGACAAGATATAGCATTAATCGTATTTACATTATTATTTTGTATAGTTACATTTTCTATCTTTTTACTAGCAATTTCTTCTTTTCGACGAGTAGTAAGAGGGGCTATGATTCGGTATGCAGCAATTCCATCTAGAAAATATATATATGCACATTTGTTATTATTTGTAATCATGTTTACCCTGTTATCAGTAATAGGAATTATTTTTTTACATCTTCTTTCTATAAATATATATGAGAATAAAGCGAATGGAGAGTTGAAACAAGCCATTAATAGTTTATATAATTATGGGTTCTTACATCATCTGTTTTCTATTTTCTTATGGAATATAGATTTAGTGAGTACATTAGTTTCTCTGTATTTCCTAATCATAGTCGTAAAACTATTTAATTTGAAATCTGCATTAAATAAAATGCTATTTATCATCTTATTTATTGTTTTCGGTGGAGTTCAATTTGTTATCACTAATATGCTAGATAAAATAAATGGTTATATATTTTCTATAAAAAATGTTGGAGTTATAGATAAAAATGGTTTTTTTAAAACATCTTTTTATTTTAGTGATGCTTCGAATATTTCTTATTTAATTTTTAGTGTATTGTCAATTTTTTTATTGGTGGTAATAACAAGTTATATCATCGATAAAAAACTAGAAGTCTAAAGGAGGAACAATCATTGGGAAACGTAGTAGTGAAATTAGAAAATGTCCATAAAAAAATAGGGAAAAACGAAATTATTCGTGGTCTTTCATTTGAAGTTCGTGAAGGGGAAGTATATGGTTTTCTTGGACCGAATGGGAGCGGGAAAACGACGACAATTCGGATGATGACCGGTCTTATTGCAATGACAGAAGGCGATATTACAATTTGTGGTCATAGTATTCGTACAGAACGTGAGAGGGCACTAGAACAAATTGGAGCGATTGTCGAGAATCCTGAACTATATGATTATATGACAGGGATGCAAAATTTAAAGCATTTTGCGAATATGGCAGTTACACCAATTAGTAAAGAGCGTATTGCTGAAATTGTAAAGCTTGTTGAATTAGAACATGCCATTCATAAAAAAGTGAAAACATATTCACTTGGGATGAAGCAACGTCTCGGAATTGCACAAGCACTTTTACATAATCCGAAAATTTTAATTTTAGATGAGCCGACGAACGGATTAGACCCAGCCGGTATTCGTCAAATTCGTGATTATTTACAACGATTAGCGAAAGAGGAAAATATCGCTGTCATTGTATCGAGTCATTTATTGAGTGAAATTGAATTGATGTGTGATCGCGTTGTTATTATTAAGCAAGGTCAGTTTGTACAAGAGTATAACTTACATGAGCAAACGAAGCATGATGAAACGGTTGTAGTAGCATTTGAGGTAGATCAAATTCAGAAAGCAAATGAAATCATTAGAGGTAAGGTACAAGGAAGCGTAGTTGTGGGCTCTGTAGCAAAAGAAAAGATTCCGCAAATTGTAAAACAACTTGTGCATGCTGATGTACTTGTATATGGTGTTACAGTGCAAAATAAAACGTTAGAAGATGAGTTCTTAGCGATTACTAGGGGAGTGAAAGCGTAATGTTTAAATTAATTCAAAATGAATTGCTAAAGTTACATGCAAAAAAAGGTATGTATATATTGATAGGTGTGATCGCGGCGTTAGAAATTCTGGGTGCTTTTGTAATGGTGAAATGGGGAGAAGCGAAAGACCTGAAAGGAACCTATCTAGATTATGCGATGAGAGATACAGGTATAGTTATTTTATTTGCAGCAATCTTTGGTATTACCATTGCTTCACGTACGATTACTGATGAGTTCCAAAAAGGAACAATTAAGCAGCTGTTAATTCGCCCAAGAAAAAGAATTATGATTTTATTTTCTAAATATATTTCAGTTTTACTAGCAATGCTGTTTGTTATCGTTACAGGTACCTTAATCGCGATGGTTATTGGTGCAATCGTTATGGATGGTGGAAAAACAGAATTAACGCTAGGGGTATTGCTTAAAGGAATCCTATATAAACTTGTGTCTCCGTTCTTCTTTGCGACACTTGCCTTCTTCTTGGCAAATGTTTTTCGAAAATCAGTATTACCATTAATCATTGCACTGTTCCTATTCTTTTTGCAAGGAGCGATTAACATGATGCTCATGATGTTTGTTAAAGGAGTAGCTAAGTTTGTTGTATTCTTACATTTGGATTTAAGTATATATGATGGTAATAAACTAATTAGTGGCGGTGCTACACCACCATTTCCAGAATTTAATTTTACAACATCATTATTGCTAGTACTTGCTTATTTTGTAGTATTACTCGTTACTTCAAGTGTATTATTCCAAAAACGTGATGTATTATAATAGAAAAAATCCCCGCTTTAACGGCGATTTTCTTTAACCAACTTTTTCTTTAGTTTTTTCACGTTCCCAGCACTCTGTGTTTTCTAAACCAGGAATGCTGTCGGCGTAGAAGACAGGATCTTTTCCGGCTTCTTTTTGCTTCATATAATCTTTTAATGCTGCAAATGCGTATTTGCTTAAGAATATGATTGTAACTAAGTTGAAGATTGCCATAACGCCCATAAATAGGTCGGCTAAATCCCAAACAACTTGAATTGTTGCAACGGAACCTAGGAATACCATGCCAATTACAGCGATGCGGTAAATCATAAGAGTTGTTTTACTTCCTTTTAGGAACTCGATGTTTGTTTCACCATAGTAGTAATTTCCGATTAGTGAACTGAAAGCAAATAAGAAGATTGCCACAGCGACAAAGATTGGTGCCCAAGGGCCAATATGCATTTTTAACGCTTCTTGTGTTAACTGGATACCATTTAAATCTGTTCCAGTATGAACATCTGATAAAAGGATAATAAAAGCAGTACAACTGCATATTAATAATGTATCTGTAAATACACCAAGTGTTTGAATGAAACCTTGTTTAACAGGATGTGTTACGTTAGCAGTCGCTGCTGCGTTTGGTGCACTACCCATACCTGCTTCATTGGAGAATAATCCACGTTTCACGCCGAGTAACACAGCTGCACCAAAGCTACCGCCAGCAACTTCTTTTATGCCAAATGCGTGTGCTAAAATTTCTTTTACCATTTCTGGAACCAGTGTAATATTTGTCACCACTACAAATAGTGCAACTGCAACATAAATGATTGCCATAACCGGTACAATCATTTCTACAACACGCGCGATTCGCTTTACGCCACCGAAAATAACGACAGATAATAAGGCAGCCAATGAAAGTCCTACCACTTTTGAATCAACATGAAAAGCACCATCGAATGCAGATGTTACAGTATTTGCTTGTACAGCGTTAAAAACAAGACCAAAACTAACTGTAATTAAAACGGAGAAAATCATTCCCATCCAGCGCTTGTTTAATCCTTTTTCCATATAGTACGCTGGACCACCACGGAATGTTTTACCGTCTTTAATTTTATAAATTTGTGCAAGTGTACTTTCAACAAAAGCAGAAGCTCCACCAATCATAGCGATGAGCCACATCCAGAAGACGGCACCTGGTCCACCCATGGAAATAGCAATTGCCACACCTGCTAAGTTACCTGTTCCAACACGTGATGCCGTACTCATACAAAACGCTTGGAATGAAGAAACACCGTGTTTTTCTTTTTGTGCTTTACGTGTAGAAGGACTAGCCCCATCGCCTAGTAAACGGATCATTTCACGAATGTGACGGAACTGAACAAATCCAGCTCTTATTGTAAAATAGCAACCTACAGTAATTAATAATGTAATTAAAATATAACCCCATAAATATTCGTTTGTTGTTGTAATAAACTTATGAATCGGAGTAATGACATTTTCAAAAAAATCCACGTATGTAATCCTCCTTATTCTTATCATGATAATGTGTTTTTAAAAAATAGGTATAAAACACGACATTTACCATTATAACAGAAAATCTGATGAGGCGAAAATTTCAAAAATAGATTTCGTATTTTATATTTTAATAGGTATAGTATTTAAGAGTGAACTGAGAAAAATAGGAAGAATTTTAATGATATTCATATTACAATGTAAATATATCATCTTGGGGGTGTTTTTTATTCAGTACGCATTTTCACGTATACGACTTCGCAGTTTTTTTGCATGGATGATTTTAGGAGTGTTAGTAACGCTGCTACCACTTGCCTTTGCGGGAGCTTCAGACAGTACCATGGATGTTGCGATGCAAATTTTGGTGTTTTTTGTATTTCCACTACTCTGGTTATATGTAAAAACACGCAAAAATAATATTATATTTACTAGTTTCTTTGATAAATCGTCACGATTAAATTGGAAGTTAATTGTAGTTGCAACTATAACGGGAATGATTTTTTCATTCGGTGCATCTTTTATCCAATTTTACATACTAGCACATATTTTTCCTGATTTTCTCGTTGATATGCTGAATGATAATAGTGCAATTGATATGAGCAATATTTACACACAAATATTTAGTTTTATTTCAGCATGTATTTTTGCACCAATTATGGAAGAAGTCATTTTTCGAGGTTTCTTCTTGCAGCGTATGGCGTTTAAGTGGGGAATAAAACGAGCTGTAATTGTATCTTCTCTTATTTTTGGTTTAGGGCATTTTGATATTGTTGGCGCTTTTATATTCGGCGTTGTAATGTGCCTTCTTTATATAAAAACGAAAAACATATGGACGAATATTGCTGTTCATGCATTGAATAATTGTATTGCAACTGTAATCCAATTAACGAGTGGTGAAGGAGCGAATGAGGCCATTTCGATTGCTGAATTACAAGGACAAAGTAATTTGTGGATTGGACTCGTTATGATTTTTATTAGTTTACTATGGTTAGGACCTTTTATTAAAAAAAATTGGAAAACTGTAAAAGAAGTGGGAGTACCGACCCTTCGTTTTATTCAAGAAGATAAGAAAAGTCTGTCGGTGCCGCAAAATGAAACATATAGCCAAGTTGTGTTAACAGAACGATTTATGGCTGTAGAATTGCCAGATGAAGCTGTGAATCAGCTTGGATTAGAAGAGAATGATTATGTGGTGGTTACGGTAGAGAATGATCAAATTGTTATAAAAAAGGCAGAACATCAATAAAAGTATAAGAAATGAAAAAATAGCAGCTCTCCAATATAAATGAGGAGAGCTGCTATTTTAATGGATCACAATTTCAACGTGGAAGTTGTTTCCGTTTTTTACATATTTAATATCTGTCACTGTACGAACAGCTTTTAAAATTTCCACCTTTTCCCCGATTCGAGGGATGGTGGGAACATTATCCCAAATGCCAAGTAAATCATCTTCTTGAGTCGTCTTTTCGTAAAACCAAATTTTCAATGTAATGCCCCTTTCTCGAACTTTATGTATTTTAATACATAATAAAACATTTTTATTCTTTTTGTAAGGGGTTTTTTATGAAAAAATGAATAAAAATTAATTTTATTCTTCTGGAAAAATGTGTTCAATATCAGGAGTAAGAGATACTTCTGATAATACGATATGAGAAACGGTTGTTGCATAGGAAGAAACATCATTAATAAATTCTTCAAGTTCCACTAATGAAGGAACAGAAATTTTAACGATATAACAAAGGCTTCCTGTTACGCGATAACAAAAACTTGCGGATGGATACGATTGAATGAATTGTTGCATGCGCCTTGTATCGCCATTTTTCAAGGTGATTTCTAAAATGCAGTCTAAAACGAGCCCAGCTTTTTTATAATCAATATCAATTGTATATTTTTGAATAACTCCTTCACTTTCTAATTTCCGAACACGTTCTGCGGTAGAAGGAGCTGATAAGTTTACGCGCTTTGATAATTCACGCATTGAAAGGCGGCTATCATTATATAATTCATTTAAAATTTTACGATCAATACGATCTAATTGCATTTGTAAATATACCTCCAATAAACTGATATTTTTTGTAAAGAAAATATATAAATAAAGATTCATATGAAATGTGAAAAGAATCTATTTTATTTTACAATAAAATAGAAAGGAATAGGGGGAGAAATGATGGAGAGGATTTCATTATCAGATGTAGGAGAAACAAAATTTCAAAAATTATTAGGACATCGTCCAGATATATTACAATCTTGGAGTTCGTTAGAAAGTACGTTATATGAAAAGGGAACTCTTTCTGAAGAGTTAAAGGAGCAAGTGCGGAGAACACTTGCATTTGGAAATGAATGTCCGTATTGTATGGCAAAGGGAAAACCGGATGATGTACAAAAGGTAGAAGAGATTAGCACTGCTGTAACCTTTGCACATTTATTTGTACATAATCGTTCAGCGATAGATGATAAGATGTTTGATGTGTTGAAACAGTATTGGAGTGAGGCGGAGATTGTAGAGCTTTGTGCATATATTTGTTTTATTACTGCTTCACAACAACTTGGATTTTTGTTTCAATTACAGCCAGTAGAGTAGGAGGTCAATGATGTCGAATCAAACAGCACTTATTATTATTGATGTGCAAAAAGCATTTGATCTTCCGTATTGGGGAGAACGAAATAATCATTTTGCAGAAGAGAATATAAAAAGTTTATTGGAAAATTGGAGAAAAAGAGGGCTACCAATATTTCATATTCAGCATGTGAACAAAGAAAATGTAGAATCAATGTTTTATCAAAATGCAGAAACCACTCACTTTAAGGAAGAGGTACAGCCATTGCAAGGTGAGATTGTTATTCAAAAGTATGTGAATAGTGCATTTATCGGAACGAATTTAGAAGTGCAATTAAAAGAGATGAACTGTGACTCGGTGGTTATTGTTGGATTAACGACGAATCACTGTGTAGAGACAACGACTCGAATGGCTGGAAATTTAGGATTTAAAACATATTTAGTTAGCGATGCAACAGCTACTTTTAATAGGAAAGGTTTAGATGGTATAGAATATTGTGCAGCGGATATTCATAACATGACGCTTGTAAATTTACATGAGGAATTTGCTACAATCGTTACAACAGAAGAGATGTTAGAAAAAGTATGTTGTATTTGTGAATAAAATGTACCACTGAAACTATTTTGATAAAATAATTGCAGAATTATGTAGAAAAAAATAAGAATATTTCGTATAATCGAAGTATAATTATTTTGAGAAATAGGGGTGGCAACATATGGAGCAGATTCCAGTAAAGAAAATAGAAACAGTACTCGTTTTAGCAGAAGATGATAAACAAAAGCAAAAGGAATTTTATGAATTGCTATTAACTACGCAATTTTATGTTGCTGGTTCAATCGAGGCGGAGGATTCAGCAGAAGAAGGAACTCTACGTTTACGCCACTTTCAAGGAGAGGGTAGATGGATTGTACCGTTCTTTACACAATTGGAATTTGTAAAAGAAGTGTTGCCAGAAGGTACGCCCCTTATTACGATACGTGGAAAAGAATTGTTTGAAAGCATTGATAAAGAAGCAACAGCAGTATTGAATGTTGGAACGGATATTAGTAAAACATTTATTCCGGAAGAAATTGCAGATATAGCATCTGGAAGAATTTTTAATTATTATCAATAAAGAAGTAATAAGTATTAGTTTTTGGAATTTGCCAAGAAGAATGAAAAGGAAAAGCGCCATATGCTTTTCCTTTTTTGTATAAATGAAAAAGTGTTTATTAGTTCGATGTGAAGCTCACACCAGAAGGGATAGCAAGTGTATTTTTTTGGGTATTGATTGTAACAGTCATATTAAGTGGAATTCCAATATTGGGTTGTATATGCCCAATCGGAAGACCGAATAACACGGGAATATTGTATGGTGCAAGATAGTGATGCAAAATGCGCTCTAGTGACAAAGAGAGTTTGGAAGCTATACAATCATGACAGCTTGCGAATATAACTCCTGCACAATCATTCCATTTTCCAACTAAATGTAATTGATTCAGCATGCGATCCACACGATAGGGTTCTTCTCCAACATCTTCAAGTAATATAATTTTATTTATTGTACAGATTTCATAAGGTGTACCAAGTGAACTTACTAAAACGGTTAAATTCCCCCCAACTAATGGTGCGGAAACAATGCAGGTAGATGGAGCAGTGATGCACTCTGCTCCGGATAAAATAGTTGAATACGGGTGGAATAGCTGATTGAAAGAAGACAAGGAGAGAGGATCGACTCCTTTTCCTAATTCTTCAATCATCGGTCCATGAAAAGTAACAAGTCCTGTATGCTGTGAAAAAGCAATATGTAAAGAAGTGATATCGCTATACCCCCAAAAAATTTTGGGGTTGTTTCGAATGAGTTCATATTGAATATGAGGAAGAAGACGTCCGCTTCCATATCCACCTCTTGCGCAAAAAATACCTTTTACTTCAGGGTTTGCAAATGCTTCATGTAAATCATGAAGGCGGATTGCATCATTTCCAGCTAAATAGCCGTATTTCTCGTAAACACTTTGACCAATTATTACGGATAGTCCCATTGTTTCTAATACTTTTTTTCCAGTAAGAACGTACTCTAGTATTGGTGGTCCTGCTGGAGCAATAATCATTACCGTATCGCCTTGTTGTAAGGCATTTGGCTGAATCATGTTATCTCCTCCTTCCCTTTCAATATATTCGTTTATAAGCAGTTCAATCCTTTTAAAAGAAGGAAAAGCTTGTTGAATCAAGAAGATATAAGAGGACATAAGAAGGGAGAAGAACGATGTTTACAAGTAGAGTAACTGATGTATTACAAATAAAATATCCAATTATTCAAGCAGGCATGGCAGGTGCGATTACAACACCAGAACTTGTTGCGGCTGTATGTAATTGTGGTGGACTTGGGACACTTGGGGCTGGTTATATGAGCCCAGAACAAATTCGTCAAGCTATTGGTAAGATACGAGAATTAACAGATAAGCCATTTGCAGTCAATTTGTTACTGACGAAGAAAATACAGATTGAGGAAGACAAAGTAGAAGCAGCTAGAAGTTTATTAGAGCCGATACGAAAAGAATTAGGTATAGATGAGCAGAATGAATCTTTGCAACTTCCGAAAAGTTATAAAGAACAACTGCAAATATTAATAGAAGAAAAAGTACCAGTTGTCAGCTTTGCATTTCACACGTTAGAACAAGCTGAGATTGCACTATTAAAGAAAGAGGGTATAAAGGTAGTTGGAACAGCAACAAATGTGGCAGAAGCAAAGGTACTGGCTGAATTAGAAGTAGATGTAATTGTTGGACAAGGTAGCGAAGCTGGAGGGCACCGCGGAACTTTTATTGGGAAAGAACAAGACTCTATGATTGGCACATTTGCACTAATTCCACAAATGGTAGCGGCTGTACCACATATCCCAATTGTAGCGGCAGGAGGCATTATGAACGGACAAGGTGTTGTTGCAGCTTCTGCATTAGGTGCAGAAGGCGTTCAAATGGGTACGGCATTTTTAACAAGTGAGGAAAGTATTACACATGATGTACATAAAAAAGCGGTGCTGCAGAGTACGGATACAAGTACAATTGTAACGAGATCATTTTCTGGAAAGTATGCAAGGGGAATTCGAAATTCATTTATAGAGCAACATAAAGAAAAAGAAGAACGACTCCCAATGTATCCAGTTCAAAATGTATTAACCTCTAAAATACGTCAAGAAGCGGCAAAACAAAATAAAGGGGACTATATGTCACTTTGGGCTGGACAAGCTTCTTCATTAGCAAGAAAAGAGTCAGCAGAGCAAATTATTGAGCGAGTGATGGTAGAAGTAAAAGAAACCGTAGAAAAATTACAAAGTGTATATACAAAAAGACCGCTTGAATAATTCAAGCGGTCTTTTTGTTAGTTTGCTTTATGAAATTGTTGGATGGCTTCGTCGATGTATACCCAGCCTTTCCAACCTAAGTGCATATGATCTTTTAAGAAGTATTTATCATACTCATGGTTTGAGAAGTCAGCAATTGGATAGCCAGCTTGCTTAATTTGCTCATGAACTTTCTTGTAGTATAATTCGCGTCGTTCTTTTGGGAATCCAGCATAATCATACCAAGGACCTTTTACAGGAACAGAAATGAAGAGCGGTTTTGCACCTGTTTGTTTTAATAAATCAAGTACAATTTGTAAATCTTCGTATTCTGGAGACTGATCATAAGCATCATTTTTTAAGTAGCCTTTACGTTGCTTCAATTTTTGTTTAATTTTGCTATTGAAGTAACCATCCTCGATACCGTATTTATTTGATTTAGATTCTAATTCACCAGTTTGATCTGCGTGTTTACGCGCTTCTGCCCAGTTCATTTGTTTCAATGACGGATCAAGTTTTTCTTTATGCGGTTTAATATTAAACATCGCTGTAAATATGTCTTTGCGATCTAAAATATTACGATAAAGATAAGCAAAAGGCTTCGCAGCAAGTGCTTTTATTTTGTGCTCCGTATCATCATAGACGATACCTTCTAAAGATACTTTTAATAATGTCTCTTTTTTTACAATCTCAAAGTTTAATAAGCGCTTTGCAATTTGCTTTTTCATTTCGGGCTTTAAATCATTATTGAAAAGGAAATGATAGCCTTGTTGTTTAGAAAAGTTAGGTGCAAAGTGTGTCTCATCAATTCCTTGTGGCACAAACCATTGTGGTGAAAGGATAAAGACCATTTTCTTATCTTTTAATTGATCCATTGTAGATGCGAAGTTTAGCACATGGATCAGGTCTTGTGTTCCACCACGTCCAAGAAGGAATGGTGTGAATCCTTCAGGTTTTACTTTAAAGTAATTGGATGGATGAAAAGCATCCATTCTTGCAAATTCCGATGAACCATACATCGGAAGATATTTCGGATCTTCTAACATTTTTTGCTGTAAAACCATACTTTGTATTTTTTCTTGTTTTAAAGAAGTTGCTGCTTGTTCTACTTTCTTATCACTTACAAGTGGAAGTAGGAAGCGCGTTGGAATAAGTAGGAATACAGCAAAAAGGGCCAATGCTAAGAGCATCGGTCCAAAAGTTGCTTTTTTCATCGGATATCTTCCAACTTCTTAACGATCATGTTTGGTGTTGCCCATTCATCACGATCAAAATCAGAAATAGATACTTCAATGCCTAGACGTTCTTGGAATTCTACTAATAAAGATACTGTAGCGAAAGAATCAAGGATACCTTCTTCGAATAATTGTATATCTGGATTTTCTTTTACAATATCATTTTCACAAACTTCCTCTAAGATGTCTAATACTTGATCTTTAAATTCTGCCATTTTTAAAATCTCCTTTATATCCGAAATGTATTATGTGTAACTTCTTAATAGTAAGAAGAAGTTATTCATTAAAAATATCTGTTTAGGTGACCAGAGAAAATAAGGAAACCGAAACATACGAAGTGGAATGTAATTACAATTGCAAGAACATGCGTGAATTTATTGTTAGGCCAAAACTTATGCTTTTTGTTTTTTCGTTCGAAAATATCAAACAAAATAAACAAAGCAGCGTGATATAGACCGTAAATTACATATTGATAAACATGTGATCCTGCAATGTGCCAAATTCCCATAATGAAAAAGTTTAAAAATGCGCCAATGTATGAAATCGTATAGCGATTTTTAATTAGTTTTTTCTTTGTTGCGAAAAAGACAAAGCGCATATAAATAAAGTCACGGAACCAGAATGATAAACTCATGTGCCAACGGTTCCAGAAGTCTTTAATGTTACGACTAATGAACGGTTTATTAAAGTTTTCAGGCGTTTTAATTCCCATCATATAACTTACACCGATTACGAATGCACTATAACCAGCGAAGTCAAAGAATAAATACAAACTATAACCGTACATGTGAATCATATTAGATAAGATGGTATCTTGGTTAGCAAAGACTGCTTTAACGATATGAGCATCTAATAAATAAGCGATTATAAATTTGTACAGAAAACCTTGGAAAATACGGTTTATCCCTGTATAAAGTAGACCTTGATATTCTTCAGCGCTTGGTGGCTTCTGTATATCTTTTTGGAATCTACGATAACGATCGATAGGTCCAGTTGAGATAGCAGGGAAGAACAGAACGAATTCCCAGAAATTAAAGAATGAAACTTCTTTAATAAGACCATCACGAACTTCAAATACCATTTGGACTGCTCTAAACGTTACATAAGAAGCACCAAGAAAACTAAGGAATTTCAAGTCTGGTACGAATGGTATTATTTTGATTAGAACTAATGGTAAAATTGATAAAATAACAGCGATACAAAAAGTAAGTGTATTGTTATCGCGTTTTCTTAATAGTAAATAGCCTTTAATAAGGATGTATTGCCAAATAACGAATGCGCCTAGCACTAAAGCTTGCTTCGGTTTATCAGAGAAGATAATTGCAAGCATGATTAGCGTTACAATAGCATTATATTTGCGCAACATTTTACCTTTTAATCCAGCTATAATAGTAGGTATTAATAAAATGCCCACTATGGCGAAAAAATAAAATGATCCATATGCGGTCATGCTGTAACCTCACTCAATAATTTTTTGCGATCTACCTTTCCATTTGGTGTCATTGGAATAGAAGATTGATACATGAATTTTCTTGGAATCATGTAATTTGGTAATCGCTCATTGAGTTCTTTTTTGATTGCAGATGTTAATTTGAATTCTTTTTCAAATGAATGCTCTCCTGGAACAACAACCGCTAATAAGTAATCGTATTTCTCACCTTTTTTAATCGGAATTACGACCGCTCCTTCTACATAAGAGCAACCGCGAAGGTGATGTTCGATTTCTTCTAATTCCATTCGATAACCATGTAATTTAATTTGGAAATCAAGACGACCATTATAGAAAATAAGACCATTTTCTACATAGCCAGCATCACCTGTTTTATAGGCACGTTCGCCATCAATAACTGTGAATGCTTTTTCTGTTAATTCAGGGCTTCCTAAATAGCCAACACTTACGCTTGGACCAACGATTACGATTTCACCTTTCTCACCATCTGGTGCAATCGTACCATCTTCTTTCATAATAAGAATACGGCAATCAGATTTACAGTAACCAACTGGAAGTGATTGATACGTATCAACGACTTCTTGTGTAACATGAATTCCGGTTACAGCTACAGTTGCTTCTGTTGGACCATACGTATTCATAATTGTTGCTTTCGGGAAGCGTTCAATTAATTTTCTTGCTACGTCATTTGATAATACTTCACCACAGAATAAGAATGTTTTCATGTTTGGCAGCATACTTTCAGAGAAAGATGGCTCCATTAAACACATTTCTGCAAAAGATGGTGTGGATGTCCATACTTGTACATCAGATTGTTCTAAAGAAGCAAATAAGTCTTTTGGACGTGCAATCATATCTTTATCAATTGCCCAAAGTGTACCACCTGTTACTAATGATGGGTAAACATCCATTACAGATAAATCAAAGGAGAAAGGTGCTTGGTTCAAGAATACTTGTCCCGTTTGTAAGTTGAAATCTTGGGCAGCCCATTTTGTAAAACTTACAAGACAATTGTACGTGATTTGTACACCTTTCGGATTACCTGTGCTCCCTGACGTATAAATAATGTAAAAGTTTTCATCATCTTTTACAGCATGTTCAGGGTTTGGCGTTTCCCCTTTATGAGTAAAGAGAATATCTTTTAAGTTGTTTTCAGATATGATGCGAACTGGTAAGTCAGTCACTGCTACTTCAACTGGTGATAGAAGTAGTTTCGCACCAGAACTCTCAGCAATACGTTGTACACGATCAGCTGGAATAGATAAATCTACTGGAATGTAAGCATGTCCAGCTTTGACACACCCTAAAAAGCTAATGATCATCTCTGGCTGCATATGGCCATAAACCATAATTGGTGAGCGATCATCTGCATACTCGGAAGAAATCCAATGGGCTAACGCATCAGAGTCTTCCTTTAATTGTCTGTACGTAATTTTCGCATCTCGCCAAACGAAAGCGGTTTGGTCTGGAGTTTCAACTGCCCACTTTTCGATTTGTTCTAATAACTTCATAACGTTCCCACCCTAAAATTCATTGTAAATAAATGTGCTTGTGTTTGTATCATGGAAACCATACAACCAAAGCAAAGCAAATAAAATTGCAAGGTAATAAAAAGTTTTTGCAAACCATTGTGTGAGTGGTCGAGACCATATCTCTTTTAATCTTTCCATGTCTTTCCCTCTCTTATGAAATAATAACTGTATGTAGGTATCATATCCTACATCTTTGTGAAAAAAACAAAATTCCACATTTTAGGTAAATATAAGACAAAAAGGCTCTTTTTTGATAGTAGCACTAAATACTAAAAAAGAAAATCCCTAACTTAGCAATTATATTACATTCTGTATGAATTTGTAATGGGTTTGTCTTTTTTTAATAAGTAGGGAATGTATAAGTCATTTTTATAAATGAAAATCCCACAAGGAAATGGAATTATCACAGTGAAATAAGAAATGTGAAGAGTGAAAAGGAGGTTGGCAGGAATGGAGTATGTAAGCAAAGGATGGCAGAGACATGTGTCAGAGGAAAATATTATAAAGTGGCGGAGGCATCTTCACCAATTTCCTGAACTATCATTCCAAGAAGAAAAAACTTCACAATTTATATACGATACATTGTGTTCATTTGCAGTTTTTGAGGTGACAAGACCAACGCCTTACAGTGTGATGGCAAAGAAAAAAGGGAATAAGAATGGAAAAGTAGTAGCAATCCGTGCAGATATGGATGCCTTGCCAATTCAAGAAGAGACATCTAAACCATATGCCTCCGTTACACCAGGAGTTATGCATGCATGTGGACATGATGCACATACTGCTATTTTACTAGGTACAGCAGAAGCCATAGCGAATATGAATGAGGATTGGAATGGGGAAATTCGCCTTTTATTTCAACATGCTGAAGAAGTGTATCCTGGCGGTGGACAGGAAATGGTGAAAGCTGGTGCTATGGACGGTGTGGATTATATTATTGGCTTGCATGTTATGTCTGGATTAGAAACAGGCAAGATTGGGATTGTATATGGGCCGATGATGGCTGCACCCGATGTATTTACAATAGAAGTAAAAGGAAGAGGGGGACACGCTGCTAGGCCGGAAGAAACGATAGATCCGATAGCAGTTGGTGCACAAATCATTACAAACTTACAACATATTGTATCTAGAAATACAAGCGCTTTTATGCAAAGAGTTGTTTCTGTAACACAATTTCATGGAGGAACAGCGGATAATATTATTCCAAGTGTAGCATATTTGATGGGAACAGTCCGCTCTTTTGATCAAACCTTGAGAGAAGAAGCGGAGGAGAAAATTGAACAAATTGCTAAGGGAATTATAGAGGCACATGGTGCAGCGTATACGTATACATATCGTTATGGATATGATCCAGTAATCAATGATACGTTTATTACAAAAATAGTAGAAGAAAGTGCAGTAGAGTTGTTTGGAAAAGAGAGAATTGTAAAGCTTGCTCCTTCAATGGGAGGGGAAGATTTCTCTGCTTATTTAAGAAAAGCACCAGGGTGTTTTATTAAGTTAGGAACTGGAAATAAGAAAATGAAGACTTGTTATCCGCACCATCATCCGAAATTTGATGTGGACGAATCAGCTTTAATTGATGGTGCAAAGTTATTTTTACAAACGACAATGAATTTATTAAAAGTTTAACAATAAAAAAAGGCAACTGCGATTAACGCAGTTGCTTTTATTTCTTTCCGTTAGAGAGGGCTGAGAAAGAACTATGCTCATTTATAGTATATGAACTGTCAACGGACAAGCTTGTACCTTTTCATTATTTTTTTAAAAAAAGTTATTGACTTTGATAATCGTTTTCAATTAATCTAATTGTATAGTTGAAATTGATAATTATTATCAATAGAGTGAGTAGATAAAAGAATGGGTGAGGGAGAGATGAGGAAAGCATTTCGCCTTGGACAGAAAAAATTTAAAAATGAAGATAAGCATATAGAATGGCAAAGAAATGTAATTCGTGCTGAATATGTAGACGAGAAGAAAACAAATAAAACAGAAAAAGATATACATAATCAAGGGAGAGAGTCAGTTGAATAAGTTAGTAATGATTTTTGCAAGTATGAGTGGAAATACAGAGGAGATGGCTGATCATATAGCTGAATCTATCCGTGAAACAGGAAATGAGATTGAAGTAATTGATATTATGGATACACCAGAAGCTTCTATGCTAGAAGAATATGATGGAATTATTTTAGGAGCATATACATGGGGAGATGGTGACCTTCCTGATGATTTCTTAGGTTTTTATGATGAAATGGAAGAAATTCATTTAACAGGTAAAAAAGCAGCTGTGTTTGGCTCTTGTGATTCTGCTTATCCAAAATATGGAGCAGCTGTTGATATTTTAGAAGAAAAATTAAGAGAGCGCGGTGCTGAAGTTGTAATGGAAGGGCTAAAAGTAGAATTAACGCCGGAAGATGAAGATGTAGAGAAATGCCTTCAATTTGGTGCTGAATTTGTAAAACATCTTTCTTAATGGCGAGAGGGAGATGAAAATGGGTGCAGGGGAAAATATCAATTAAAACGATGACAGATTATCATTTATATGATTTTATGCGTTGTCCACATAAGTTTTATTTTCGCCATATAAAAAGAAGAGAACCTTCTTCATTTGAATGGCAACAAATGGTGCAAGCGATTGTAAATCAAATTATTTGTGATTATTACACATCACCAGCAGAAAAACAAACGACAGTGCGCCTGTTAAAACTATTAGAAAGACATTGGAGTAAAGTGCGTATTGGAATGTTCGCTTCTAAAACCGAATATTATACTGTTCTTGCAAAGTTAACAGACCATCTATTACAGTTTGTAAAAAATGATGCAAGTAAAACACCGCCTTTATTTTTATATGAAAAATTACAAACATATATGGAAGAGCTAGGTGTGCACATTTCATTAACGTTTGAAGTTGGTGAATGGTCCGCACAATCGTTTGTAATTAAAAAGTATGTTGTTGATGCAAATGAAGAGATGCTTGCTCTTTGTCAGAAACTAACGACTGTTTTTAGTTATAAAGCTTTTGGAGTTCTTCCTGAAAAAATTGAAATTGTTAATTTAATAGAAGGAACTAGGCATAGCTATGTTCCAAAAGAGAAAGATATGATAGATGGAATGGACGATTTATATAGAATGAAAGAAATGTTACAGCAACCAGAACATTACACAGAACGTACAGTTCGCTCTGAATGTAATGGTTGTGCTTTTCGAAATGAATGTAAAGTAGAGGAAGAACAAGAGATACCTAATTATGGGGATTCTATATTACATTAAAAGGATGCTAAATTGCATCCTTTTTATTATTGACATGAAATGCTTTTCATCATTTACGGTATATATGTAGGGAAAACTCATAATGGGAGGGCGAATCAATGACAAATGAAGTGAAAGTATTTCAATGGTTAAAAGAACAACAGGCTCCTTTCTCTATTCAATTGCAAATTTTGCAGGCTTTTCAAATGTATAAATTAATTGTAGAAATGGATAAGAAGTTAATGATGTATGAGGAAAAAGAGAATCGGGAAAGAAGTTAATTAGTTCCCTGAAGTATGGTTTGTAAATTCTTTAGATTCTTTTTTATTTCTTGTTCATTATTTGTTTCAAAGCTATTAACAAGGCTATGAAGCAATGGACTGTATTGGTAAAATTGAATGATCCGCTTAAAGAAAGATGAATCGCGATGGGGAGTGAGGTTGCAGTATTGTTTATATATGTCACTTGTAAACCCACTACCAAAATCGTTATATAATCCAGCAAAGTCAAAGGCAGGATCTCCAATTCGAGCATCACCAAAATCGATAATACCAGCAATGCTTCTCTTCTCCTCATCAAATAAAATGTGATGGTGTGTCAAGTCAGCATGGATCATGGTTCTTTTGAAATCAGATGCATGCATATGTTCAAAAAAAACCTCGAATAAACAATCAAAAACTTTTCTTTCTAGCGATGTAAGTGTGTGTGCGAGATAATCGTGTAATTTCATTTGAATCTGTCGCCAATATGAGGTAGGCTTCTCAGCAGCAAACTCCCATTTTACGGCATCTTCTATCGGGATGGTATGTAAAGAAGCAAGAAAGGTAGCAAGCTGCGTGATAACTGTTTCACGTTCTTTTACAGTCAATCTTTCTATTGTTTGTGCTGTTAAGGGCTCTCCATGAATGAGTTTATAATAACTACAAAGTGGAATGAAATCTGAGTCGCTTCTATATAAAACATGGTATTTGGGGACTTCTATCCCTTGTAATGATTGAGAAAGTAATTCGCATAGTTGTTTTTCGCGAGGTATTCGCTCTGCATACTCGGATTTACGTGGGAAACGGAAGAGCCATTCATTATTAATAATAATCGCTACATTATCCCATCCATTCTTATTTTGTATATAAGAGTGTATGGTGATATTCGGTAGTGCTTGTTGTATATATTGCTTGTAAGAGTACATATGATTTTCCTCATTTCTCCCTTAAGTAAGTTAGGTTAATTTTATAATAACAGAATTATCTTTCTTTTTGATAAAATAAGATAAATGACTTAAAGAAAGGGTAAGAGAGATGAAATGAGAATTGTAAAAGAAAATAATATGTTTAAGGTTAAGGAGCAGCGACAACATGTAGAATGACATGCCCCCAGGAGCTGGGGACATGTCATTTTTAAAGGTTCTCGTTTTGTTGTCCAATTTCTTTTTTTGCAATTTCTAGATTTCCTTGTTCGACTTGTTTATGCACATTTATAGAATCACCAGCATAACCTTTTTGGGTTTTTACAACTCTTTTAGAAAAGAGCGAGGATTGTTTTGCCATATATAAGTCCCCTTTCGTTAAAAGTAGACGAAAATAATGAGTACAAGTAATATTGCGCCAAAAATACCAATTCCAATTAAGAATGAGGTTGAAGTATTTTTATATTGCGGTGGTTTATGAACATCTTGCCTATATCCAGGTGAGATTTCAGGAGCAAACTCCTCATCATAGGGCTGCTTTTTTTTCTTTTCATCCATAGATTTACACCTTTCTTTTTCATTATGTTACACGTTTCAAGAGGAACTATGCATGATGAAAAAAGCCACTATAATTAGTGACTTTCTTGCGGTGTATATTTACGTTGTACTTGAAAGAGGCGAACAAGTAAAAAGGTAGCTCCAAATGCGAGTCCGATAATAAGACCGATCCAATAACCTTTGGCTGCCCAAGAAGTATAGGTTGCTAATATATAACCGAGTGGTAGGCCGATGATCCAGTAGGCAATAAGTGTCATAATTAAGGCTATATTTACATCTTTATAACCGCGGAGTGCACCTTGCACTGGAGTAGCAATTGCATCAGAAATTTGAAATAAAATTGCAAAAATGAGAAATTCTTTTGCCAAATCATGAACCGCAATATCTGTTGTATAAATAGAAGCAATTTGATCGTCAAAGAAAAAGAGTAGGATAGAATAGAACAAGGCAAAAGTAAGCGCCAAACCAATTCCGATCAAACTATATTGTTTTGCATTCGTATAACGACTTGCCCCCACTTCAAAACCAACTGCAATGGTCATAGCCATCGCTAAACTTAGAGGTGTCATATATAAAAGTGAGGCGAAGTTCATAGCTGCCTGATGAGCAGCGATTGTTGTCGTGCTAAAATTACTCATCATGAGTGTTACAGCCGCGAAAATACTCGTTTCAAAAAAGATGGCAAACCCGATAGGTACCCCGAGTTTCAATAATTCTTTCCAGCTTGAAATAGAAATTTTGTATAAGCGCCTGAAGATACCAAAAGATGCAAATGGTTCTTTCGTACGGATAATAATAATTGTAATAAGCAAAATGCACCAATAGGTTGCAGTAGAAGCAATTGCTGCACCAACGCCTCCTAGTTTTGGAAAGCCGAAATGTCCAAAAATAAATACATAGTTTAAAATGACGTTAATCGGTAAGGAAAGCAATGTAATAATCATTGTTGTACGCGTTTTTCCTAATGCGTCAATAAACCCACGCAATACAGTATAGACAAATAAAGGAATGATACCAATTGCAATAATACTTAAAAATTGAGAAGCAATGTGTTCAACCTGTTCTTCTAAATGCATACCCTTTAAAATTGGTGAAACGGCAAAGAAACCGATGAGGATAACAAGTAAGCTAACGCCAATTGCTAAATATACGGCTTGTATGACGATGTGAGGAACATCCTCTTTTTGTTTTGAGCCAACAAGGTGAGCAATAATAGGCGTGGTAGCCATTAAGATTCCTGTTAATCCAGTACTAACAGGAATCCATACACTTGTTCCAATTGCGACGCCTGCTAAATCAGTAGCACTTGCATGCCCTGACATTGTTGTATCAAAAAAACTCATTGCAAATAAAGACATTTGCGTTACAAAAATCGGGAAAAATAGTAATACAAATTGTTTTATTTTTTGTAAGAATGAATTGGTTTCTTTCATAAAAGCTCCTTTCTATGTAGGACCAAACTCTTTCTATCATACAATTTAATAAGAAAATAGAAAAGGAATTCACATACGTGAGTGTATTGTTATATTTTGAAAGAATGAAAAAAAAGATGCACTTTGGAAAAGGATAAGGTATTATGATAAGGTGTGAAAAAAGTACATATAAGGTATTAAGGAGGCACTACTCGTGGCTGATTGGTTAATTGGTTTAATCATGGGAGCTGTTGAAGGATTAACGGAGTTTTTACCGGTTTCATCAACAGGACACATGATTTTAACAGGACATTTAATTGGATTTGAAGATGATAGAGCAAAAGTATTTGAAGTTGTCATCCAATTGGGATCGATTTTAGCAGTTGTTGTTGTATTTTGGAAGCGTTTATGGTCATTAGTTGGAATTGGAAAAGTAACAGAAGGACCATCTTTAAATTTATTACATATCATTATTGGTATGATTCCAGCAGGAGTACTTGGTGTTTTATTCCATAGCACAATTAAAGAGGTTTTATTTGGACCAGGCCCTGTTGTTATTAGTTTAATCGTTGGTGGTATTTTAATGATTGTCGCTGAGAAATTTTCAAGACCAAGTACAGCAAAAACATTGGACGAGATTACGTATAAACAAGCGTTCACAATTGGTATGTTCCAATGTTTAGCACTATGGCCAGGATTTTCGCGTTCTGGATCTACAATCAGTGGTGGATTATTAGCTCGTGTATCTCATACAGCAGCAGCTGAATATACATTTATTTTAGCGGTACCGATGATGGTTGCAGCGTCAGGGTTAGATTTAATTAAAAGTTGGGACGTATTAAGTTCTGCAGATATCACATTATTTGCAACTGGCTTTATTACAGCTTTCCTTGTAGCAATGCTTGCGATTGTTTCATTCTTAAAATTATTAGCTCGTGTAAAGTTAACACCATTTGCTTATTATCGCTTTATTTTAGCAGCGGTGTTCTATTTCTTCATTATGGGATAAAAAAACTGCCATTTGGCAGTTTTTTTATTTTACGATTCTTTTAATCATATCCTCCATGACATGTCCCCAAAGTGAAGTGTCATCAGCTAATGTAGCGCGGAAATTCGCATACATTTCTTTCTGTTTTTCTTCGAATTGTGGGTCATCTTTTTCAGGTAATGTAGCACGTATAGAAGTGACTAATTCTTGTACTTTTGGCGCACGTGGTCCCCAAACAGCTTGTTCATTTCCATCCTTATCAATAAAAACAAAGATTGGAATAGCACGAGCTGTTCCGTTTGTTAAGTATTGATCCATTAATTCTAGGTTGTCATCACGGATCAATAATTTCATATCAATATTTGCAACCTCGCAAATTCGCTTCATAATTGGTACGCATAGAAGGGCATCACCACACCAATCAGCTGTTAATACGATAACGCGCCATCCATCATGTTGACGCTCCTCTAAAACAGGCAATAATTCATTTGGAATTAAAAAGTTATTATAAATATGTAGTAATTCGTATTGGTTTACAGTCATGTTATTTACGTATGTATCAAAAGACATACCTTTATCGGCCCATTGTTGTAATGTCATAAGTAACACCTCTTTTATATATTTTGCTTTTATTGTATCAATTTTTATAGAGAAAAGCTTGTAATCTTATATTTTCTTTTCATCGTCACTTGGCCACAGTTTATCCAAAATAAAACAAAAAAGAACAATAAGTAGTTCTGCTCTATTGGAAATCGTAACACTTTCCATCCAATCATCTGCAGTATGAATAGCAATCCAACTTATTGAGATCTCTATGAGAGAAAGAAGTGAAAATGTCATCCACTTTGGTCTGTGTGTGAGCAATGGCGTTAAAAGTACTTTGAAAAATATCGTTAAGAAATTACTAAGCCCATCTAATATAAGTATTAGTAAAAAAAAGAGAAGTAGTGCAGTTCGCGATGTATATTCTATACCGATAATACGAAAAATACCGATATATACAAAGAAAATGAATGCAAAAACAATAAGTATAAGAAGGGTAATACTACTAATAACAATTGTTTTATCTTTTCCGCTTAAATCCGAAAATTTTTCTTCATCTGGATTCATAATAAACCTCCAAATCATTCGTTTTATAAAATGGGAAATATTTCATAATCTATTATAGCATGAATATTCAATTGGAAATCAAAACAAAAAGGGTGCGGCAAATCGCACCCTTTTTGTGGCTGATGTGAGTTTCAGCATGTTAGAAAAGCAACCTGTATCATTTATTTCCAAATAGATAATAAATGATACGTGCTCTAGTGAGAGAAGAGGATTTTTCAAAATGTATTTCGTTTTGGGAGTGTATCAGTCAAGTAAGTGAATATGGTATAAGAAACTTTGTGGGAAAAAAGATGACAAAATGTAAGATATAAGGTAATATAATTAATAAAGTTTTTATTTAACTATATGAAATAAAAGGGAGATGTAAACGGTGTCTCATAATCGTGAACAATTAATGGAGGATTTATCTGCAAATGTTTTTGCTATGTTTCGTTCCTTGCGTAATGATATTGGAAAAATTTTTGGAGATTACATACCATGGAATGAGTTTCTCGTACTTCGTATATTAAATCGTAATGAAAAAGAGATGGTTTCTCGCGTAGCGAATGAACTGCATGTATCAAATAGTCATATTACAGCTGTTACAGAAAAGCTAATTAACAAAGGTTTTGTGACACGTTCCCGTTCTACATCTGATCGTCGCGTGGTATATTTGGAAATTACGGAACAAGGAAAAGAGTTAGTTGCTAAAATGGAATTTGCGAAAAAACAGTATTTACAAGAAAGATTTTCGGCTTTATCTGAAGATGAGATGCACGTAATGATATCTATTTCAAAAAAACTGATATAGAAAAAATAGGGTGAACTGTGTTTAGTAGAAAAAACGTCCCTGTCTTGGGGAAGTTTTTTAATTTATTTGCTATTTTGGGGATGAAGAAAGCTCATGCTGTTTCACTTTATATAAAATGTGAAAGAATTCCATGATTTTTAAAGAAGAAGGCAATGTGTACAATTGAGATTGGAAAGACATACTACCAATATGAAAGGAGGAAGGAAGATGACAAATCGTAATGGTAGTCAAGGAAGTGGAAATCAAGGATCACCCAAAACAGGACAATTTCAACAAGAGTTTGGTTCTGAATTTGTAACTGGTAATGATAATAAAGGGAAAGAATACCGTTCAAAGAAAGGAAGTAAATCAAGAAAGGAGTGAATATATTCACTCCTTTCTTATGAAGCCGCTGAGCTATCCGTATTATATTTATTTTCTGATTTTGATACAATCATCGCACAGATTGCATCGCCAGAAATATTAACTGCAGTTCTTGACATATCGAGAATACGGTCAACCCCAATAATTAAGGCAATGCCCTCTACTGGAAGATTTACTTGATTTAAGACCATCGTTAACATAACAAGTCCAACACCAGGTACACCGGCAGTTCCAATGCTCGCTAATACAGCGGTTAACACAACCATAGCTAATTGAGCCATTGTAAGCTCTACTCCATATACTTGAGCGATAAAGACGGTGGCAACGCCTTGCATAATGGCGGTGCCGTCCATATTAATTGTAGCTCCAAGTGGTTGTACAAAGGAACTAATTGATTTTGAAACACCTAGTTTTTCTTGTGCGGTTTTCATTGCAAATGGAAGAGATGCATTGGAACTGGATGTACTGAATCCAATTGCCATAACAGGTCCAAAATGTTTAATGAAGCGAACGATGCTTTCTTTAGCGAATACTTTTAATAAGCCCCCATATACAAATACACCATGAATGATAAGTGCTAGCATAACGACAATCATATACTTGAACATTGCAGCGACGCCTGCAAGACCCATCTGACCAACAGAAGAAGCAAGCAATCCGAATGTTCCAACTGGAGCAAGTTTCATAACGAGATTGACAAGATACATCATTAATTCGTTGCCCTGTTCAAGTAATGAGTGAATACCTTGAACTCGTTTTCCAAGAATAGCAAGTCCAAGTCCTATTAATACGGCAAAGGCAATGATTTGGAGCATATTTCCATCAGTCATAGCCTTAGCTGGATTATCTGGAACGATATTGAGGAGTGTATCGACAATAGAAGTTTCAGCTTTTGCTCCTTTATAGGTAAGGTTCTCTGTTTTAAATCCCCCACCTTGTCCTGGTTGGATGAGGAGTGCGAGGGCAACAGCCAGGGAAATAGCAACTGCTGTAGTTGTTAGAAAAAAAGAAATTGATTTTACACCGATTCTCCCAAGTTGTTTTGGATCTCCAAGCCCGGCCGTTCCGAGAGCAATAGAGATAAATACAACAGGGACAACAAGCATTTTAATAAGTCGGATAAATAGTTGACCGATTGGGTTAAATACATATTGGTTTAAGGGTGTGAAAATAGATGGGGCGTATAAATTAAGAGCAAGTCCAACGATGAGACCGAGTAAAAGTGCAATTAAGATTGCTTTTGTTTGCTTCAATAAAATCCCTCCTTATTTTTGTGAATGTGCTTTCTACTTTTATTGTACCGAAAAAGTATGTTATTTGACAATATTTTCTGAAAATTATTTATATTAACATTTAAAATTTTAGAATAGGTGTATTGTGATGGATACCCTATTATTCTTGTTTGATAGTATATAGAAAAATATGAATATGATTTATATTTTAAGATAAAAAATAGACCATCTTGCCAATGCAAGATGGTCATGGAAGGGGACAATTTATGTCAATTTTAATTAGGGATGGAAAGCTGTTCGAGACACTGGGGAATGCCTCATTATTAGGGAGGAACAGCTTTGATAGTTATAATATAAAAGATAGGTGTGAATTCAATGTGAACTTGAAGTGAAAGGTGTAGGAATTTTAAAAGTTTCTCTCTTTGTGGATCATAGATGAAAGGTGAAAAATAGTTAGAGGCTTTATAGTCGAATGAATAGTTAGTGAATCGGTAACTACTATGGTAGATAAAAAATAGACCATCTTGCTAATGCAAGATGGTCATGGAAGGGGACAATTTATGTCAATTTTAATTAGGGATGGAAAGCTGTTCGAGGCACTGGGGAATGCCTCATTATTAGGGAGGAACAGCTTCGATAGTTATAATATAAAAGATAGATGTGACTTCAATGTGAATTTGAAGTGAAAGATATGGGGATTTTAAAGTTTTACTTTATTCAAGTAGAACAGTCACTTTTATGAAGATAAAAATAGTGTGAAAAAGGTTCATTAGATTTTTTAGTAAGGCGTTTCTATCAGTGGAATAAGAAGAAAATGACCTAATAATAGTTAGTTCAATTTGTATGAAAATAAAAGTTGAAATCTATGAAAAAAAGGATTATGCTCAACTATATTATGGGAGTATAAAAAATTTATTCGCCCAAGAGAGTTTGTTTTAAAAGTACAAGAAATAAAAAAATCTCTGTGTAAAATGATTATCTGTAAGATATGGTTTAAGTACAACGAACCATGGGCACACGGATATAGGTGTTACTTTATCCCGCACTAACGGGCAGTAATACTCTCACCTCAAAATTCGGCGGAAGCAAAGAAGTTAGGTGGGAGATAAACTGCCTGTAAAGGCCCGATTGGTTCAACTAATAATCAGTGGGGGATGAAGAAAACCCCCACTGATTAAAGTTTCACTTTATTAAGGGAGTTAGTGATATGGAAGCAACAACAAAAAAAGGGTTTTACAATCGTTTAATCCGACTAAACCCGCCTCAAATTTTAGCAATAGGCTTTTTTTGTTTAATTGTTGTCGGAGGAATGTTATTAAAACTACCATTTGCGACAAAAGAATCAATTAGTTGGGTAGACGCCTTTTTCACAGCAACATCGGCAGCAACGGTAACAGGTTTAGGAGTTGTAGATACTGCTAGCACTTTTACAATGTTTGGTCAAATTATCATTATGTTGTTAATTCAAACAGGTGGTCTTGGATTAATGACAATTGCCATTTTAATTGTATGGGTATTAGGAAAGAAAATTGGACTGCGCCACCGATTATTAATTGGAGAAGCGTTTAATCAAACGAATATAGGTGGGCTTGTAAAATTAGTAAAGCGTGTCTTTATTTTTTCTATTTGTATCGAATTAATGGGTGTTGCTTTTTTATCTATTCGATTTATTCCGGAATTTGGTGTTGGGAAGGGATTATATTATAGTATCTTTCATGTTATTGCCGCTTATAATAATGCCGGATTTGCCCTTTGGCCTGATAATTTAACACGTTATGTAGGGGATCCTATTATTAATATGGGAATATGTTCTTTAATCGTTATAGGTGGTCTAGGGTTTACAGTGTTAATTGATATATGGTATAGCCGTAGTTTTCAGAAACTATCACTCCATTCGAAAATCATGATTGTGGGCACAGTAGTCCTTAATGTTATTGCAATTATTGTGATTTTTATATTGGAGTATAACAATGTGAAAACATTAGGACCTTTATCTTTAAGTGAAAAATTCTGGGCTTCATTTTTCCAAGGGATTACACCGAGGACTGCAGGATTTAATACGGTTGATTATGGTGGAATGGAAGAATCGTCAATATTGTTTACGATGATTTTAATGTTTATAGGTGCAGGAAGTGTTTCAACAGGTGGGGGCATTAAGTTAACAACATTTGTTATTTTAATTACATCAGTTGTAGCCTTTTTTAGAAAGAAAGAAGACTTTGTTTTATTCCATCGTACAATTAAAATGTCGACGGTAACGAGAGCGTTGGCAATTGCTGTTGCTAGCCAAATTCTTATTTTTGTCGCAGTATTTTTACTAATGCTTACAGAAAATTTTAGTTTTATTCAATTATTGTTTGAAACAATTTCTGCGTTTGGTACAGTTGGATTGACAATGGGGATTACTGCTAAATTATCGGCTGTTGGAAAATGTATCATTATGTTTGTTATGTTTTGTGGGTTAGTTGGCCCGTTAACCCTTGTATTCTCTCTAGCACGACCAGCGAAGCAAAAAATTCGATATCCATCAGAAGATGTTTTTACAGGATAAGGTATCTCGCAAGAAGCGAGATACCTTTTTTCTTTAAAAAAGCGCGAACAATAAACCGATGATTGCAGCGCGGAATAAAAGAGCAACAAGTGCAGCGATACCACCAACAATCGCAGCGATACCACCTGTTACAGTAGCCCCGCGATTATAAGCGTAAATCCCAAGTAAAACAGAAACAAGACCGAAGAGTGTAGGAAATGTAAAGAGTGATAATACAGCGAGAGCAAGTGCGATAAAACCAGCAGTTGAACCAGCTGTTTTTGATTTTATGTCATCGTTATCGTTATAGTTGATGCGCTGAGGAGCAACCTCTGCTGCGTACTCTTCTTTATAATCCCCTTCTTTAGTTCTATCTCGTTCATCGAATTTATCAGTCAAAGTAATGTCTCCTTTCATAACAAGGTTCATTAGTAGTATGTATATATTTTTCTTTTTTATCCCGCACTAACGGGCAGTAATACTCCCACCTCAAAATTCGGCGGAAGCAAAGAAGTTAGGTGGGAGATAAACTGCCCGTAAAGGCCCGATTGGTTCAACTAATAATCAGTGGGGGATGAAGAAAACCCCCACTGATTAAAGTTTCACTTTATCCGACAAGAAATAGACCGTCATAACATCAATGTGTATAAATCCAAATTAAAAACTAACATAAACCTTTTCTTTTTAGAGGGAGAAAGCATCTGGCCATGCATAGAAACGGTCAGTTCTCTTTCCTCCCCTATGCCAAGCTAAAAACAGAGAGAGAAAACAAGTGTAAGTTCCTTTTTCTCTTCGTAGCTGACTTATATGTTGAAAAATCAAAGTGGATATATATCAGGTTAGAGTGAACGATATTTATATTGGTTCTAGATTACAGGCTGAAAAAGATGATAATGGATTATTGTTTTTTTATGAATTGTAAAACTTGGTATGAGTTCCTCTATTTTGGAAAGTATAAAAAAGAATTAAGAGGAAAAAGGTGGTTTTAATGATGGAACATCCAATTGAAAACTTAATGAAAACTGCAATGACAAATTTAAAAGAGATGGTTGATGTGAATACAATTGTCGGAAGTCCTGTTTCAACAGCGGACGGAAATGTTGTTTTAACTGTCTCAAAAGTTGCCTTTGGTTTTGGCGCAGGGGGAAGTGATTTTAAAGGGGAAACGTCGTTAGGAAAAAGTTCGGCAGGACAAGGACAACCAAAAGAGGTGAAGCAAGTACATCCATTTGGAGGCGGAAGTGGTGCAGGGGTTTCAATCGATCCGGTTGCGTTTTTAGTTGTAGGATCTGGTGGTGTGCAAGTGTTACATTTACATAGTGGTACACACTTGATTGAAAAGGCATTGAATACAGTTCCAAGCACTGTAGATAAGTTTGTAAACGGTCGTTAAAAAGTAAACTTGCATTTTTTAGGGATTATGATATATTAGAAAAAGTGTGCTTATGGCTAATAAATATAACTGAAGTGTAAATATATATGATTTATGAAATAAGGGAGAGGTAGTTATGATTAACATCAAGAATTTTACTGTCGGCTTATGTATGTTAGTGAGCGGATTTGTTGTATATGTAGTAAAAGAAAAAGCTCCATTCTAAAACAGGCAGATCGCGATGTCTGTTTTTATTTTGTTAAAATAAATATTGACGAATTTGTTTTATGATGTTATAATTTTATTTCGTGTCTCGGTTACAGCTAGTATATATTGGATATTTCTTATAAATACAACATGAAAAGTTTGCGAAAGATCGGGTGATTTTACCAACAACTTTTGTGAATAAACCCAAAAAGTTGTATTTGTAAGCTTATACACATACTAGTGTATCAAGGAGCGGTCAGAGGAACCGTGTTGATGAGAGAGAGGTAGGGCTTTCATCCAGTATATGTTACTTTCCCGTTAGGTGAATATAAAAAAGAGAAGTCTCCTTTTCATAAGGAGGCTTCTCTTTTTGGGTAAGTTACATTTAATAGACAAGATATTTTTTATAGTCTGCTTTCAACTTGTTGACAAATTTCATCTGTTGTTAAACCACTCGCCTCAATCACAGAACCTTTTGTAGATATATTGCTGATTCCCATTACATTAGAATCCTGTCCAGTTACGACACAACAATCGCATCCTTGTGCGTCATTTTCAGAGCGTAGTGAAACTACTTCATGCCCTTTTTGTTGTAGTGCTTGTTGGACATCTGTTAAAGAATTTTCAACACCAATTTTCGCCATAATTTTCACCTCCTACCATCTAGTAATATGCTCAAATTTTTAGTGGATATTTATATATTTGAGAAAAAGATGATAGAAAGATGTGAATATAAGGTAAAATTCACGATTGGTGAGGGCTAATAATCAGTGGGAATGAAAAAACCCCCACTGATTAAAGTTTCACTTTATTAGTCGTTATACACACCAGTTAGCATTTGACTTACAAATTGATCGTTTAATTGATCTTGGGAAGAATTATCATTCGATTGAATATCAATTGAGGCGATAAAGTTGTTATTCTGTTCTTCATTTGGATACACCTCTACGTAATTGTTAAATTTACACAGACCTTTCGTATCCATTAAATCAAATAGTTGTAACATTTCTACTACCTCTTGTCTCGTTCCTTTAATTTGTACACATGCCATATTATTTTCCTCCCTCATTTGACAATTTGTTTTTTAAAAATAGGATTATGAAAGCTGCATGAAAAATATGATTGTTATTTTTATACAATTTTATTTTGAATGTATTCCTCCTTTTCAACCCAAATTCGTTTTTATTGCCGAATATATATAATCGGACGTCCGTTTATTGAATACAATAGATTCGCATCATTTGACAAAAATCCTTCTTCTAAACAAATATTTTTTAGGATGAAAAATGACGAAAAAAATTTTTTGACATGTTGTAAACGTTAACAATGTTGATAAATCAATATAAACAAGGATGTACATAAATTTAAAAATTATAAATTTTCTAAAAATTAACTTGATTTATTTAAAAAGGAGAGTAAACTAGGAAACAATAAAAAATTCACAGAACATAGGGGGCGCTTTTAAGTGAATGAGCAATGGATTTTCTTAAATGGAGAATTTGTTCCAAAAGACGAAGCAAAAGTTTCAGTATATGACCATGGTTATTTATATGGCGATGGGGTGTTTGAAGGGATTCGTGTCTATAGTGGCAATGTCTTCAGACTGAAAGAACATCTTATTCGTTTATATGAGTCAGCAAAATCCATTATGTTGGAAATTCCATATACGTTAGATGAAGTGATAGATATTGTTGTTGAGACGATTCGTCAAAATAAGCTATCTAACGGATACATTCGTTTAGTTGTATCACGAGGTGCTGGGAACCTTGGATTAGATCCTGATTCTTGCTCGAAACCGAATGTAGTTGTAATTGCGGAACAGTTATCACTATTCCCGTCGGAATATTACGAAAAGGGAATACCAGTTGTGACAGTTGCCACACGTCGGAATCGTCCAGATGTATTAACACCACAAGTGAAGTCTTTGAATTATTTGAATAATATTTTAGTTAGAATTGAAGCGAAGCTTGCTGGTGTACAAGAAGCACTTATGTTAAATGAACAAGGTTATGTTGCAGAAGGATCTGGTGATAATGTGTTTATTGTAAAAGGAAATAAATTAATTACACCACCAAGTTCTGCAGGAGCATTAGAAGGTATTACACGAAATGCTATTTTGGAAATTGGAGAGAAGCTTGGATATGACGTAAGAGAAGAGTTATTTACAAGGCACGATGTATATGTAGCTGATGAAGTATTTTTAACAGGAACTGCAGCTGAAGTGATTGCAGTTACGACAGTTGATGGAAGAACGATTGGAGCTGGAAAAACAGGTTCACATACAAACCGTTTATTGGAAGAGTTTCGTAAATTAGTTGTAGAAGATGGAGAGAAAATTTACGAAGAAAATAAAGTTGGATAATAGAAGTGTAATGAAATATAAATTTGTAAAGCGTTGATAGGGAGGAGTAGTTGATTGTGAAGCCTCACAGAGAGTCGGTGGTTGCTGGAAACCGATGGTTCACGTCGACGAACATCGCCCTTGAGTGCTAAGCTGAAGCATTTGTTTAGGCTTAGACGGTAGCTCCGTTACTAGCTAGACTCATCCCGAGTCATTGAGGCAAGATGTATTCTTGCGAAGAAGGGTGGTACCGCGAAATCTTTCGTCCCTTCAGCACATAGCTGGAGTGTGGACGTAGGATTTTTTTATTGCATAAAACAATTTTAAAGGAGGTTAAAAGAGAGATGTCTTCGAAAACGGAAGAGAAAATGGCAACTGGTGCACAGCTGTTGTTAGAAGCGCTAGGAAAGGAAGATGTAGAAGTTATTTTTGGTTATCCTGGAGGGGCTGTTCTGCCGTTATATGATGCAATTTATGATTGTGAAATTCCTCATGTATTAACAAGGCATGAACAAGGAGCGATCCATGCAGCAGAAGGCTATGCACGGGTTACCGGGAAACCAGGTGTTGTGATTGCCACAAGTGGTCCAGGTGCAACAAACGTGATTACGGGTCTTGCAGATGCAATGATTGATTCACTGCCACTTGTTGTTTTCACAGGTCAAGTAGCTACAACGTTGATTGGAAGCGATGCTTTCCAAGAAGCTGACATTATGGGACTTACGATGCCAGTAACAAAACATAATTATCAAGTGCGCAAGGCGTCAGATTTACCAAGAATTATTAAAGAGGCATTTCATATTGCGAAAACGGGTCGGCCAGGACCAGTTGTTATTGATCTTCCTAAAAACATGGTAGTAGAAAAAGGAGAACGATGTAGTGACGTGCAAATGGATTTACCAGGCTATCAACCAAACTATGAGCCAAACCTATTGCAAATTAACAAGTTATTACAAGCGATTGAGGTTGCGAAAAAGCCGCTGATTTTAGCTGGAGCAGGTGTATTGCACGCGAAAGCCTCGCAAGAATTAACAGCTTTTGCACGAATGTACTGTATACCTGTTGTTCATACACTTCTTGGACTAGGGGGATTTCCGCCAGAAGATGAATTATTTCTAGGAATGGGAGGAATGCATGGTTCATATACAGCAAACATGGCTTTGTATGAGTGCGATTTACTCATAAATATCGGTGCAAGATTCGACGATCGTCTAACAGGGAATTTACAGCATTTTGCAAAAGACGCTACGGTTGCACATATTGATATTGATCCAGCAGAGATTGGAAAGAATGTTCCCACAGAAATACCGATTGTGGCTAGTGCGAAACATGCTTTGGTGGCACTGCTCGAGTGCAAGGGGAGAAAAGAAAATCATAGTGCATGGTTATCGCTTTTAAAAAGCAGAAAAGAACAATATCCATTTTTCTATGATCAAGATTCTGAAGAGATTAAACCGCAAGCAGCAATTGATATGTTATATGAAATTACAAAAGGAAAAGCAATTGTCACAACTGACGTTGGTCAGCATCAAATGTGGGCTGCTCAATATTATCCACTAAAGGACCCAGACAAGTGGGTGACGTCAGGGGGACTTGGCACAATGGGATTTGGCTTTCCTGCTGCTATTGGTGCACAAATTGCAAGACCGAAAGAATTAGTTGTAGCGATTGTTGGTGATGCTGGTTTTCAAATGACATTACAAGAACTGAGCGTATTGAAAGAACATTCCTTGCCGGTTAAAGTTTTGATTTTAAATAATGAAGCTTTAGGAATGGTAAGACAGTGGCAAGATGAATTTTATAACCAAAGATATTCTCATTCGTTACTCTCTTGTCAGCCTGATTTTGTAGCACTGGCCCATGCATATGGCATAAAAGGGGTGCGAATTGAAAATCCGTTACTTGCGAAGGAGCAGTTGCAAGCGGCGATTGATTTGCAAGAACCTGTTGTCATTGATTGCAGAGTGTTGCAGTCAGAAAAAGTTATGCCGATGGTTGCTCCAGGAAAAGGGGTTCACCAAATGGAGGGGGTGGAAAAACGATGAAAAGAATTGTTACGGCAACCGTTCGAAATCAAAGCGGGGTTTTAAATCGAATTACGGGTGTTATGACTAGGAGACATTTTAATATTGAAAGTATTTCAGTTGGACATACAGAGTCGTCTGATATTTCACGAATGACATTTGTTGTTCATGTTGAAAGTGAGCAACAAGTGGAGCAGCTAATAAAACAGCTTCATAAACAAATCGATGTGTTAAAAGTGTCCGATATCACAGGAGAAGCAATGATTGCAAGGGAGCTTGCTCTCATTAAAGTAGCGACAACAAGTGTATCAAGGGCAGAATTGTACAGTTTAATTGAACCATTTCGAGCCGCTGTAATAGATGTTGGGAAGGATTCCATCGTCGTGCAAGTAACAGGTACGCAAGAAAAGGTAGAAGCATTAATTGAGCTCTTGCGCCCATATGGCTTAAAAGAAATTGCAAGAACAGGCGTTACTGCATTTACGCGTAGTATGAAAAAACAAGATAAACAAATTATGTTAATTCATTAATTATTTAAATATAGGGGGAGAAAGAAAATGGCAAAAGTTTATTATGAGAAAGATGTAGTGGTAAATGTATTAAAGGGGAAAAAAGTGGCGATTGTTGGATATGGTTCCCAAGGTCATGCTCATGCACAAAACTTACGAGATAATGGTTTTGATGTAGTAGTTGGGCTAAGGCCAGGGAAGTCATGGGAAAAGGCGAAAGAAGATGGTTTCTCCGTATATCCAGTTGCAGAGGCAGCGAATTCTGCTGATGTAGTAATGATTCTACTTCCAGATGAACTACAACCAGAAGTATATGAAGCGGAAATTGAACCGAATTTACAAGCTGGGAATTCACTAGTGTTTGCACATGGATTTAACGTTCATTTTAATCAGGTTACGCCACCAGAAGATGTAGATGTATTTCTAGTAGCGCCGAAAGGGCCGGGGCATTTAGTGCGTCGTACATTTACCGAGGGCGGGGCTGTTCCAGCATTATTTGCTGTATATCAAGACGCAACAGGAAAAGCAACTGAAAAAGCATTATCCTATGCAGATGGAATTGGAGCAACGAGAGCTGGAGTGTTAGAAACGACATTTAAAGAAGAAACAGAAACAGATCTATTTGGAGAACAAGCTGTACTTTGCGGAGGAGTTACTGCGCTTGTAAAGGCAGGGTTTGAAACATTAGTAGATGCTGGTTACCAGCCAGAGCTTGCTTACTTTGAATGCTTACATGAACTGAAGCTTATTGTTGACCTGATGTATGAAGGTGGACTTGAAAATATGAGATATTCTGTTTCCGATACAGCGCAGTGGGGCGATTTTGTATCAGGACCACGCGTTGTAACAGAACATACGAAGAAAGCGATGGGTGAAGTGTTAAAAGAAATCCAAGATGGTACATTTGCAAGAGGATGGATTGCAGAGCATAAAGCAGGAAGACCACATTTCCATGTAACGAATGCTAAGGAGAATGAACATCAAATTGAAGTTGTTGGACGTAAATTACGTGAAATGATGCCATTTGTACAACCGAAAGTAAAGGCGGAGGTTAAATAATATGAAACAGATTTTGTTCATGGATACGACGCTTCGTGATGGCGAACAATCACCCGGAGTCAATTTAAATGAACAAGAAAAATTGCAGATTGCAAGGCAGTTAGAAAAACTCGGGATTAATGTGATGGAAGCGGGATTTGCAGCAGCTTCTGAAGGGGATTTTCGTTCAGTAAAACGTATTGCGGAAACGATTCAAAATGCTTCAGTTATGAGTCTTGCAAGGGCGAAGGAAAGTGATATTCGTAGAGCGTATGAAGCGGTAAAAGGTGCAGTATCTCCGAGGTTACACGTTTTTTTGGCAACGAGTGACATTCATATGAAATATAAGCTTTGTATGTCAAAAGAAGATGTACTAGATAGTATTCATCGCTCTGTAACTTTGGGGAAATCTTTATTCCCAACAGTGCAATTTTCGGCAGAGGATGCAACGAGAACGGCTCGTCCTTTTTTAGCAGAAGCTGTGGAAGTTGCGATTCGCGCTGGAGCGGATGTTATTAATATTCCTGATACAGTTGGTTATACAAATCCAGAAGAATATTATTCTCTTTTTAAATATTTACAAGAATATGTTTCTGCTTATGAAAAAGCTATTTTCTCTTGTCATTGTCACGATGACCTTGGTATGGCAGTAGCGAATTCATTGGCGGCTATTGAAGGCGGGGCACTGCAAGTAGAGGGAACAATCAATGGGATTGGAGAACGTGCAGGTAATGCTGCTTTAGAAGAAGTTGCAGTTGCTTTGCACATTAGAAAAGACTATTATGAAGCCGAATCTTCTATAACACTAAAAGAAATTAAAGCAACAAGTACATTAGTAAGTCGTTTAACAGGTATGATCGTTCCAAAAAATAAGGCGATTGTTGGAGCAAATGCATTTGCACATGAATCAGGTATTCATCAAGATGGTGTATTAAAAGAAGTAACGACATATGAAATTATTGAACCAGAACTAGTTGGTGAAGCGCAAAATTTATTTGTACTTGGAAAGCATTCTGGTCGCCATGCGTTTACTGAAAAAATGAAGGAACTCGGCTATGATTTTACAGAAGAAGAGCGAGATATAGCATTTCTTGCATTTAAGAGATTAGCAGATCGTAAAAAAGAGATTACAGAAGAAGATTTACGTGCATTAGTACTAGGAGAGGCTGCATTTTCAACACAGCAGTATAACATTAAACAATTACAAGTACATTTTGTGTCTAATAGCACGCAATGTGCAACTATTGCACTGGGAGATGAGGAAGGTAATGTATATGAAGATGCAGCAACTGGGGCAGGTAGTATTGAAGCGATTTATAATGCAATTCAAAGAATTTTAGGACTTGAGTGTGAGTTAGCCGATTATCGTATTCAATCCATTACACAAGGTCAGGATGCACTCGCTCATGTTCATGTTGAATTGAAAGAAGGAACTCATCAAGTTGCAGGTTTTGGTGTTGCGCAAGATGTATTAGAAGCATCAGCTAGAGCTTATGTGCATGCAGCTGGAAAATTAAAGGCTTTGTTATTGATTACAAAATAATGTTTATAAGTGGGGGGATCCCCCACTTCACTTAATAAAATTGTGAATAATCAGTTAAATAAAAAGGGGTGCTGATCATTGGAAAAACGTATTGTTTGCTTAGCGGGTGACGGTGTTGGACCAGAAATTATGGAGAGTGCCAAGGAAGTGCTGCACATGATAGAAAGATTGTATGGACACCATTTTTATCTACAAGATGAACAATTTGGAGGGGCTGCGATTGACTCGTTTGGGCAACCATTACCGTCAAGGACATTGGCAGCATGTTTAGCAAGTGATGCGGTATTATTAGGTTCGGTTGGTGGACCACGCTGGGACGAAGTGAAAGATAGACCAGAAAAGGGGTTGCTTGCGCTTCGAAAAGGACTTGGTGTATTTGCTAATGTTCGTCCTGTTACTGTGGATGCAGCGACTGCCCATTTATCACCACTAAAGGCGGCTGATGAGGTGGATTTTGTTGTCGTTCGTGAATTAACGGGTGGGATATATTTTTCCTTTCCAAAAGAAAAAACTGAAGAGGTAGCGACAGATACACTCACTTATCATCGTCATGAAATCGAGCGTATTGTTTCTTACGCTTTCCAATTAGCAAGTAAGCGCCGTAAAAAAGTCACTTCTATTGATAAAGCAAATGTTTTGGAGTCGAGTAAGCTTTGGAGAGAAGTAACAGAAGAAGTAGCACTTCGTTATCCGAATATTGAACTTGAACATATTTTAGTAGACGCAGCTGCG
Source organism: Bacillus pfraonensis (assembly GCF_050768835.1). NCBI lineage: Bacteria > Bacillati > Bacillota > Bacilli > Caryophanales > Bacillaceae > Bacillus > Bacillus pfraonensis. The sequence continues at coordinate 169,106 of NZ_JAHCDO010000011.1, forward strand.
ATGGAATTAATTCGTAATCCGGGCCGGTTTGATGTCATTGTAACAGAAAATTTATTTGGTGATATTTTAAGTGATGAAGCTTCTGTATTAGCAGGGTCGCTCGGGATGCTTCCATCAGCAAGTCATGCGGAGAACGGACCTTCGCTGTATGAACCAATCCATGGATCAGCACCAGATATTGCCGGGGAAAATAAAGTGAATCCAATTGCAATGATGCGTTCAGTTGCGATGATGCTCGGACAATCTTTTGATTTAAAAAGAGAAGGAGAAGCAATCGAAGAAGCAATTTCCGCAGTCCTTCGATCTGGTAAATGTACAGCTGATATAGGTGGAAATGAAACAACATCTTCTTTTACAAAGTATGTACTACAAGAAATGGAAGAACAAGCGTTAGTAGGGAGAGGGAGATAATGACGAAAAGGTTACTAGATAAATTGTGGGAAAGACACGTTGTTACAACAAATGAAAATGGATTAGATTTACTATATATCGATCTTCATCTCGTACATGAAGTGACATCGCCGCAAGCCTTTGAAGGCTTGCGGCTTGCCAATCGGAATGTTAGGAGGCCAGATTTAACATTTGCAACGATGGATCATAATATTCCAACAAAGGATGTTTGGAATATTACAGATCGTATTGCGAAGCAACAATTAGATACGCTTCGTGAAAATTGTAAGCAATTTAACATTCGGTTAGCTGATATTGATGATGAAAATCAAGGGATTGTCCATGTTATTGGTCCAGAACTTGGACTAACGCAGCCGGGAAAGAGCATTGTATGTGGTGATAGTCATACGGCAACTCATGGAGCCTTTGGAGCGCTAGCATTTGGAATTGGTACAAGTGAAGTAGAGCATGTATTAGCCACTCAAACATTATGGCAACGAAAGCCAAAAGCAATGGGAATCGAACTAAAAGGGAAAATGCCAAAAGGAGTGTATGCCAAAGATATTATTTTACATCTTCTTGCTACATATGGAGTAGCATTTGGAACTGGATATGTGATGGAGTTTTACGGAGAAGCAATTGTAGATATGGAAATGGAAGAACGCATGACACTTTGTAATATGGCGATTGAAGGTGGGGCGAAAGCAGGGATTATTGCACCAGATGAAAAAACATTTGCTTATGTAAAGGAGCGCGAGTATGCACCGGAAAAGTTCGACTCAGCAGTAGCGAATTGGAGGGGGCTCTATACTGAGCCAAATGCAATATACGATACTTGTATTTTAGTAGATGTTACTAAACTAGCTCCATATGTAACATGGGGAACAAACCCAAGTATGGGCATGCGTATCGATGAACAATTGCCAGAAACACGTGATAAAAATGATGAACGAGCTTTTGCATATATGGGACTCCAGCCAGGGAAAAGTGCATTTGAAATTCCGGTTCAGCATGTATTTATTGGCTCTTGTACAAATTCTCGTTTATCAGATTTAGAAATTGCCGCAGCCGTTGTAAAAGGAAAAAAGGTAAAAGAAGGGGTGCGGGCACTTGTAGTGCCAGGATCTAAAAGAGTACGAAAAGCCGCGATGGAAAAAGGACTGCATCGTATATTTGAAGAAGCAGGATTCGAGTGGAGAGAGCCTGGGTGTTCTATGTGTCTCGGGATGAATCCAGATCAAGTGCCGGAGGGGGAACATTGTGCCTCTACTTCCAATCGGAATTTTGAAGGACGACAAGGGAAGGGTGCAAGAACACATTTAGTTAGTCCTGCGATGGCAGCGGCCGCAGCGCTTTATGGTCATTTCGTTGATGTGAGAAAGGAGAGTTACGATGGAGCCATTTCGTATTCATAAAGGAACTGTTGCTGTACTCATGAACGATAACATTGATACAGATCAAATCATTCCAAAACAATATTTAAAGAGGATTGAACGAACGGGTTTTGGGAAATTTTTATTCGATGAGTGGCGTTATGAGGATGACAGGCAAGAGAATCCGGATTTTCCATTAAATGCACCTGAGCGAAAAGGAGCAAGTATACTTATTACAGGTGAAAATTTTGGCTGTGGTTCATCAAGAGAGCATGCGCCATGGGCACTTGCTGACTATGGATTTCGTGTTATTATTGCGGGGGGATTTGCAGACATTTTTTATATGAATTGTACAAAAAATGGCATGCTGCCAATCGTTATGGAAAAAGAAATGCGTGAAAAACTAGCAGCTGTTGATCCAAGAGATGTCATAGAAGTTGATTTAGAGAACGAAGTGATTATAACCTCGCGACATCGTTTTCATTTTACAATTGAAACGATGTGGAAAGAAAAGCTATTAAGTGGCTTAGATGAAATTGGAATCACGCTTCAATATGAACGAAAAATTCAAGAATATGAACAAAAAATAGCTCGCTAATTTTTTTAGCGAGCTGTCATAAAAAAATATATAAGGTCCTAATTGTATTTACATTCTGAATTTTGTGTTATATACTATGTGAAAACAAGAGGAGAAAGGGAGTAAGGATAATGTCTAAACTACAATCTGTTAATATGCTTACACAACTACATCATCATACATAAACCCTTGAACCTAGCGTGAACAACGTGTAGGTACAAGGGTTATTCCCGTTGTACCTACACCCTAAAAAGGGCCTTGTAGGTATTTTTTCTACAAGGCCCTTTTTATTTTGTTCGTGATTGCTATGATGGACCATACACTAAAAGGGGAAGTCTACTGATGGGAGCTTAAAGGAGTGTGAATTGGTATGACAAAATGGAAGCGAGCAAATCCAGATGGAACAAGAGATTATGTATTTGAAGAGTGTACGTTAATAGAAGAAGTTGAACAAAAATTACGACGTACTTTTTTAGAAAGGGGTTATGAAGAAATTCGGACACCCACGATTGAATTTTATGATGTTTTTGCTTTTCGTAATAGACCGATAGATGAAGAGAAAATGTATAAATTTTTTGATCAGCAAGGGCGGATTATCGTTTTGAGACCTGATATGACAATTCCTCTAGCAAGGGTAATGGGAACGCTCAGAGAGGATTTGGCTCTGAAACTAACATATAGCGGGAATGTATTTCGAGCAAACGAATCATTATCTGGAAAATACAATGAAATCATTCAAACAGGGATTGAAATCATTGGGATTGATAATATACGTGCTGAAATTGAATGTATCGTCAGTGCAATCCATGCTCTTCAAGCTGTAGGGGTTCAATCTTTTACAATAGAATTAGGGCAAGTTCAGTTATATAAGTGTATTGTTAAAAAACTATCATTTGGAGAAGAAGAGGAGTCGCTCTTACGTACGTATATTGAAAGTAAAAACTATGCAGAGCTATCCCGTTTTTTACAAGAAAAGAATTTAGATCGAAGTGATGAAACAGTACAGTTACTTGAAAGGTTACCAAGGTTATTTGGAAACCTTGAAGTGATTGAAGAAGCGGAAAAGCTCGCTTCAAATTATGAGATGAAGCAAGCAATTATGCGGGTAAAAGAAATCTATAAAACGATTGAAAAATTAGGATATGGTTCATATATATCAATTGATCTCGGGATGATTCAACATTTGCATTATTATACAGGAGTTATTTTTAGAGGTTATATATATGATGTTGGAGGAGAAATCGTGAGTGGCGGAAGATATGATGAATTACTTGGTAATTTTGGAGAACCAATGCCAGCGGTTGGGTTAGCTGTACAAGTAAATCAAATTGTACGGACATTACAAGAGCAGCAAAAACCATTCCAGCGAAAAAAATTAGATATGCTCATTCATTATTCTTTGGAAATGATAGCCGAAGCAGAAAGGTTACGTGGATTACTGCAGAAAGATGGATGGAAAGTAGAACTATCTATGTTTGAGAATTTACAAGATACATTTCAGTTTGCAAAGAAGAATGGAATTATAAAAGTAATTGAAGCGGCTGGAAAAGCATTAGTGGAATATGTGTGGAAAGAAAAATGGGTCATACAGAAAGAAGGAGAAACTTCATGCGTAACATTCAAATTGCGTTAACGAAGGGGAGACTGGAGAAACATGTCATTCCGCTATTTGAAAAAATGGGAATTGATTGTTCGGAATTGATGGATAAAGGAAGGAAGCTCGTATTCCAAAGCGCTAGTAGGAACGTTTCATTTATTCTAGTGAAAGCAGTAGATGTTGCGACTTATGTAGAACATGGTGTTGCAGATATTGGGATTGTCGGAAAAGATATTTTAATGGAATATGAGAAAGATATATATGAAATGGTTGATTTAGGTGTAGGGTGTTGCAAGTTCTGTGTTGCCTCTATCCCAACATATAATCCGAAAGGTTATCGAAAAAAGAGAATTGCTACCAAGTATCCGCATATTACTTCCAACTATTTTCGAGAAAAAGGAGAAGATATAGAGATTATAAAAATAGAAGGTTCTGTGGAAATAGCGCCATTGCTCGGATTAGCAGATGCAATTGTTGATATTGTAGAGACTGGAAAAACATTACAAGAAAATGGATTGATTGTATTTGAAGAAATGTATGCCATATCCGCTCGAATGATTGTGAATAAAGCTGCTTTAAAAACAAAAAAAGACGAAATATTCAATATTATCAATGGGATGGAGTGCGCAATTACTTCATCTAAATAAAAAAGGGGAATTGTAATGGAGATAATGTATGAGGATTATACAGAAGCACTGAAGAGAATAAAAGAGATAAGAGAACAGGCCAATATAATAGAAGAAACTGTACAGCTATGTGTAAGGGAAATTGTTAAACAAGTGAGAGAACGGAAAGATGAAGCATTAATTTCTTATACAAAGGCTTTCGATCATGTCGAGGTAAGAAAGTTTCGCATTCCAAAAAAAGAAATTGAAAAAGCGAGTAAATATGTAGATTTTTCGTTTCTAGAAGCATTGCAGGAAGCGAAAAAAAATATTATTTCATACCATGAAAAACAAAAAAGACAATCCTTTGTAGATTGTGAAAATGAAGGTGTAATTCGTGGACAATTCATTAGACCGTTACAAACGGTTGGCGTATATGTACCAGGAGGAACGGCATCTTATCCTTCATCTGTACTCATGAATGTATTACCTGCCAAAATTGCAGGGGTTCAGAAAGTTATCATGGTCACACCACCGGGAAAAGAGGGGGTAGATCCGCATATTTTAGCAGCTGCTGAGATTGCAGGTGTAGATGAAATTTATACAGTAGGTGGGGCGCAAGCGATAGCAGCATTAGCATATGGAACGGAATCGATTCCGAAAGTAGATAAGATTGTCGGTCCTGGGAATATATATGTGGCTTTTGCAAAGCGTGAGGTGTTTGGAGCTGTCCATATTGACATGATTGCTGGACCATCTGAAATCGTTGTAATTGCTGACAGAACTGGGAATGCGTCTTTTATTGCAGCAGACTTATTATCTCAAGCAGAGCATGATGTGAAAGCAACAGCGATTTGTATTACAACTTGTGCTGAATTGGCTAAAGAGATAGAAAAAGAAATACAAGTGCAACTTCAGGCATTACCAAGAAGGGAAATAGCTCGTGAATCAATAGAAAGAAATGGAGCGATTCTTGTTGTTCCTTCACTAGAGAATGCGTTTCAATTGTCGAATGAGATAGCACCGGAGCATTTAGAGTTACACATCAATGAACCGATGAATGCCTTGAGCTTTATTAAGAATGCCGGTTCGATTTTTATTGGTCCATATGCTCCAGAGCCACTTGGAGATTATTTCGCAGGCCCGAATCATGTATTGCCAACAAGCGGAACAGCACGTTTCTTTTCGCCGTTATCGGTTGATGATTTTGTGAAAAAATCAAGTTTTGTATCCTATACGAAAGAAGCGTTACAAAGTGTACAACATTATATTATAACACTCGCGGATAAAGAAGGGTTACATGCACATGCAAAAGCAATTCAAATTCGGTTTGAGGAGGAGAAATAATGCGTAGGGCAAGTCAAGTACGGGAAACGACCGAAACAAAAATTAAACTAAGTTTACAACTAGATGAAAGTACAAACGTTTTAATTCAAACGGGTGTTGGTTTCTTTGATCATATGCTAACTTTGTTTGCGAAACATGGGCGGTTTGGTTTACAAATTGAAGTAGAAGGTGATGTGTTTGTTGATGCACATCATACTGTTGAAGATGTTGGGATTGTACTTGGAAATTGCTTAAAAGAAGCATTGCAAAATAAAGAAGGTATTAACCGCTATGGAGCAGCGTATGTACCAATGGATGAAGCGTTAGGTTTTGTTGCGATTGATATAAGTGGCAGATCTTATCTTGTGTTTCAAGGTGAATTAAAGAATCCTAAATTAGGAGATTTTGATACAGAGCTGACAGAGGAGTTTTTCAGAGCGATTGCGCATGCGGCAAATATAACATTACATGCTCGCATTTTATATGGAAGTAATACGCATCACAAAATTGAAGCTTTATTTAAAGCATTTGGGCGTGCGCTACGTGAAGCAGTGGACAAAAATGAAAAAATCATTGGCGTAAATTCTACGAAGGGACTGTTGTAATTGATTGCCATTGTAGATTATGGGATGGGAAATATTCGCAGTGTTGAACAAGCGTTAACACGTATTGGGGCCGAGCATATTGTGACAGATGATAAAGAAAGAATATTGAAAAGTGATGGTGTGATTTTACCAGGAGTTGGAGCTTTTCCAAAAGCAATGATTGCCCTGCAGGAAAAAGACCTTGTTTCAGTGATTCAAGAAATTGGGGTACAAGAAAAACCGCTCTTTGGAATTTGTTTAGGAATGCAACTTTTATTTGAAGAGAGTGAAGAGATAGAGAGAACAAAAGGGTTAGGTTTGTTACCTGGAGTGATCAGAAAGTTGGAAGTTCCTTATAAAATACCGCATATGGGCTGGAATCAATTAAAGAAGAAGCGGGAAATTGAGTTGTGGAATGAGGTTGAAGATGGTTCATTTGTGTATTACGTTCATTCTTATTATGCAGATTGTCCGAATGAGGTTGTATGTGGCATTAGTGACTATAAAGTTGATATTCCAGGATTTGTTGCGAAAGGGAATATATTTGGAGCGCAGTTTCACCCTGAAAAAAGCGGTGATATCGGGATACAAATGTTAAAAAATTTTAAAGGAGTGGTAGAATCATGGAGATCTTCCCGGCTATCGATTTAAAAAAAGGACGATGTGTTAGGCTGTATCAAGGAGAATTTCAAAAGGAAACGGTTATGAATGAAAATCCAGTTGCTCAAGCATTACTGTTTGAAAAGTTAGGAGCAAGAACATTGCACATTGTTGACCTTGATGGAGCAGTTGCTGGTCAATCGATGAATCTTTCCGTAATTGAAGATATATGTAAAGCGATTCGGATTCCGGTTCAAGTAGGTGGAGGAATACGTTCTATTGAAACGATTGAAATATTACTGTCAGTAGGAGTAGAAAAGGTTATTTTAGGAACGGCAGCATTGCATGATCGCCCTTTTTTAGAAGAAGCAGTTCGTTTATATGAGGAAAGTATTATCGTTGGTATTGATGCGAAAAATGGTTACGTTGCAACGAGAGGTTGGCTAGATGTGTCTGAAATTTCTTATATTGAACTTGCGAAGAAAATGGAGAGTGCCGGTGTACAAACAATCATTTTTACCGATATTGCAAAAGACGGTACGTTAGAGGGACCGAACTTTAAGCAATTACAATTACTACAGAAGGAAGTGGATATTCGTATTGTTGCATCGGGCGGAGTTTGCTCATTGCAAGATGTGCAGAAATTAAAAGATATGAATGTATATGGTGTTATTATCGGAAAAGCACTATATGAAAACACAATTGATTTAGAACAGGCATTGCAGGTGACAAAGATATGTTAACGAAGCGAATTATTCCATGTTTAGATGTGAAAGGTGGCCGAGTTGTAAAGGGTGTGAATTTTGTAGGATTACAAGATGTGGGGGATCCTGTTGAAATAGCTGATTTGTATAATCAAGCAGGTGCAGATGAAATTGTTTTTTTAGATATCACTGCTACGCATGAAGGAAGAAAAACGATTGTGGATGTTGTAGAGAGAGCGGCAGCAAAAGTGTTTATCCCACTTACAGTTGGAGGTGGCATTTCATCGGTTCAAGATATGTATACGTTACTAAGAGCAGGTGCGGACAAAATTTCAATTAACTCAGCGGCAGTGCGAAATCCAAAGTTAATTCAGGAGGGAGCCGAACATTTCGGTTCGCAATGTATTGTGGTCGCAATTGATGCAAGAGAAGTAAAAGAAAATAAGTGGAATGTATATGTAAACGGTGGACGGATTGATACGGGAATCGATGCTGTAGGGTGGGCCAAACAGGTAGAACAATTAGGTGCTGGTGAAATTTTACTTACGAGCATGGATGCGGATGGGACGAAGGATGGTTATGATCTTCGTTTGACAGAAACAATTTCACAAGCGGTTTCGATTCCAGTTATTGCTTCGGGGGGATGTGGAAGTGCAGGGCATATTGTAAAAGTATTTCAAAAAACGTCAGTAAATGCTGCATTAGCAGCCTCTATTTTTCACTATGGTGAAGTAACAGTACAAGAGGTGAAGCGAAAATTACAAGAAGCGAAAATTGAGGTGAGATTATGATACCTGATTTTTCAAAAGGGTTGTTACCAGCTGTTGTTGTGGAAGAGAATACAAAAGAAGTTTTGATGCTAGCATATATGAATGAAGAGGCGTATAAAAAAACGTTGGAAACAAAGAAAACATGGTTTTATTCACGTTCTCGGCAAGCGTTATGGAATAAAGGGGAAACATCAGGGCATGTGCAGTATGTTCAAGCGCTCTATTTAGATTGTGACCAAGACTCGATTGTAATTATTGTTAAGCAAGTAGGACCAGCTTGTCACACAGGAGAGAAAACATGCTTTCATTATAAGATTATATAAGGGGGGAACTGAAGGTGGAAGACGTACTGAAGTCTTTATATGAAACAATTCAAATACGGAAAGAAAGTCCAATTTCGGAATCATATACAAATTATTTATTTATAAAAGGTGAAGATAAAATTTTGAAAAAAATAGGAGAAGAATGTACAGAAGTTGTAATCGCTGCGAAAAATGATAATAAAGAAGAACTTGTAAAGGAAATGGTTGATGTCATTTATCACTGTTTTGTTTTATTAGTTGAAAAAGATATCTCACTAGAAGATGTGTTAGAAGAAGTGAAAGAGAGACAAGGAAAGCTCTCAAAAATAGGGGAACGAAAAGAAATTGATACGTTATAAGGGGGAGAGCGTATGAAAGTAGATTATCACCTTCATTTAGAAGAGGGACCGTATTCGCTAGGCTGGCTGGCGAGGATAAATGAATCGATAGAATATTTTCAACCACTCAAAGAAAAAAAACATTCTATGAAGTGGCTTATGAAAACACAAGAACGTCTAAAAAAACGTGTGGAAGAAGGGCCATTTACAGCAGAATGGATTGATTTCTATTTAGAAGAAGCAATGCGGAAAGGAATAAAAGAAGTAGGGATTGTTGATCACTTATATCGCTTTCATGAAGCAAAGGAGTATTACGAGAAATATGTAGAGATTAGTGATTCAAAGCTTGGTCATTTGCAGAAAGAATGGCTAGATCAAGTTCGGGTAGCGTCGATTTATGATTTTACAACAGCAATCCAAGAGGCAAAGGAGCGCTGGAGAAAACGGGGAGTCGTGCTGCGCCTTGGAATTGAAGCTGATTATTTTATTGGTGGCGAGCGGGAGTTAGAAGGTTTGTTGGCATTAGGTGATTGGGATTACGTTATTGGTTCGGTACATTTTATTAATGGATGGGGATTTGATAACCCAGATACAAAAGAATATTTTGAAAACCATGATTTGAATGAATTATATGACGTATTTTTTGGAACGGTCGAAAAAGCAATTCATTCTAAGTTATTTGATATTGTAGCTCATCTTGATAATATAAAAGTATTTAATTATCGATTAGATGAAAATGTACAGATTCCATACTACGAAAGAATTGCTCAGGCCTTAGTAGAGACAAATACAGCAACGGAAGTAAATGCGGGGTTATATTATCGTTATCCTGTTCGAGAAATGTGTCCAAGTCCGCTGTATTTACAAGTATTAGCAAAACATAAAGTACCCATTACTCTTTCATCAGATGCTCATTATCCAAATGATTTAGGAAATTATGTTCGAGAAAATGTGAAAACATTACGTAATCATGGTATTTCTCATGTTGCTACATTTGAAAAACGGATGAGGAAGATGCAGTTGCTTGCAGAAGAAGCAACAACTGTTTCAAAGTAAAAAATGATTTTGTGATGAAAACCTTTCTTTTTGCTCAAAATAAGAAAGAATGATAAAGGAGGGTTTGAAATGCCAAAACAACAAAACAAGCAGAACTTGAAAGTAACAAATCAAAACTATACTTCTCAAACGAATGAGGAAGTCAATTCTGTAATCCAAGAACAAATTAGTGATACGGTAGCAGAAGGAACGATCGATGCGAAGCTTGGAAAACAATCTAGTGAAGAACAATAAGTAAAAGGGGAGATAGATATCTCCTCTTTTCTTATGAGCAAAAGTGTCAGTTTTCAGAACTGTAATCAAATTCCTTGGCTTTTTTAACTTAGATTTCTTACAATATAATATAGGGAAATTCCTATTTTTTAATAGAAGAGGTGCTTAGTAATGGCAAAAATATTAGTAGCGGGAAAAATTCCAGAAATCGGACTGAGACTATTACAAAATTATGATGTAGAAATGTATGATAAAGAAGAATTAATTCGTGCCGAAGAATTAGTAAAGCGGGTTAAAGATAAAGATGCACTGTTAAGTTTACTTTCTACAAAGGTAACAAAAGAAGTCATTGATGCAGCGCCTGATTTAAAAATTATTGCTAACTACGGTGCAGGTTACGATAACATTGATTACACGTATGCAGCAGAAAAAGGAATTGCGGTTACAAATACACCGAAAGTTTCAACAGAAGCAACAGCAGAGTTAACATTTGCCCTTCTTTTAGCTGCGGCAAGACGAATTCCAGAAGGAGATACAGTATGTCGTACAGTTGGATTTAATGGCTGGGCACCACTCTTTTTCCTCGGACGAGAAGTATATGGAAAGACAATTGGAGTTATCGGTCTTGGAGAAATTGGAAAAGCAGTTGCGAAACGTGCAAAAGCATTTGGAATGAATATTATCTACACAGGCCCAAATCGTAAGCTAGAGGTCGAGAACGAATTGGAAGCAACGTATGTAACGTTAGAAGAACTGTTACATACAGCAGATTTTATTACGATTAATTGCGCGTATAATCCGAGTCTCCATCATATGATTGATGAAGAACAATTTAAAATGATGAAGAAAACAGCATATATTATAAATGCAGCACGTGGTCCGATTATGAATGAACTAGCGCTTGCTCATGCGTTAGAGACGAATGAAATTGAAGGCGCAGCTCTTGATGTATTTGAGTTTGAACCGAAAATTACAGAGAGATTAAAGGGATTAAAAAATGTTGTTCTTACTCCACATGTTGGAAACGCAACGTTTGAAACACGTGACGCAATGGCTGAAATGGCAGTGCGTAACATTTTAGCTGTATTAGAAGGAGAAGAAGCATTAACGCCTGTAAATCAAAAGGAGCTAGTGACAAAATAAAGAGAAACCTTCCGACTTGGAAGGTTTTTCTTTATTTTTCTTTATTTGCTCGTTTTTTATGAGAAGGTCTTTGCCTAATAAATTGAGATAACATATACAAAATATAAAGTGGGACGGCGATGAATAAAAATACTGAAATGTTGCCAAAGCTTGTTTTATACATTGTATAAATAATTCCGATTAAAAAGAGTGTGACAATAATACTGTATCGTGGAATTGGCACATCTTTTAAACTTGGGATACGAATACGACTTACCATTAAAAATGCAAACGTTACAAATACTGTAATGAGGACAATTTTTGGAATGGTATGTGAAAATAGTGTTAAGAAGGCAACGAGTCCTCCTGCTGCAGTAATAGGAACGCCAGTGAAATACTTCATAGAAGTAGAGGAAGGCGTTACATTGAATCGTGCTAAACGATATGCTCCGAACAGAGGGAATAGTCCTGCTATGTATAGTCCGATAATTCCATAATTGGAAAAGGAAGTGTAGTACATTAAAACTGCAGGTGCAGCTCCGAATGTTACAACATCTGCTAGTGAATCAAGTTCTTTCCCCATTTGTGAATCCACACGTAATAAACGAGCTACCCGGCCATCAAGACTATCTAACATCATCCCGATTAGTACTAAAATAGCAGCTGGTTTATAATACCCTAAAGATGCATAGCCAATTGATAAAAATCCACTGTATAAATTTCCGAGCGTAAATAAGTTTGGAATTGCTGCTCTATACAAAATCTGATCCCTTGCTTTCTGTAATAAATTCTTAATTAGTGTATGAAAGTTTACTTATTTTATCATAACATAAATTTCTTACCACGGACGAAAAAATTACCATTTTGTGAAAGATTTCATAAAGTGAAATCGCATTCAGTGGTTTGATTCATTACGGTAAGCTTTCACGAGTAGTGTATCCTTCAACTACCTTTTTTAATTCTACTGAGAACTGAGACGAAGTACGGAGATTCTATATAAATCCATTTCGATTTTTCGACATATAAGTTACTGCTCCCTCACATAAAGATTAGGGTTTATGTCGATTTTTAAATTTGTATTTATATAATAAAGCCATCATGTGCATGAAAGGGGAAAGATTTAGAAAAAAGAAGCAACCTCAAATTGTTATCATTTGAGGTTGCTTTTAAAATTATTCAAATTTCGTTATCATTGTTCCGGTTTTGTATTTATTGTTAGGATCAAATCGTAATAAATCTCCATAAATAAGTTTATCAGAATAATTTAATTCTGTTTTTGTTTTTTCAATATACGGCTGACAAATAGCTGAATCAATTGGTTCACCTGTGCTCTTTTTATAGCACATATTTTTTGTATAAACATAATCGTTTGTTACGAAACTACCATCACGCATAATCATGAGTGGGTCTTCGTTTTTGATAAATAAATCAGTACCAAATTCAATCGATTGGTTTGTTTTGATCCCGAGTAAATGAAGCAATGTCGGTTTTATATCAATTTGTCCAGATACTTTGGAAATAACTTTTCCTTCTTGACCAGGAACGTGAATAATAAGTGGTACACGTTGCAATTGCATTGAATCAAATGGAGTTATGGATTCCTTACCAAGAAATTGTGCCATAGCCGCATTATGATTTTCAGAAATTCCGTAATGATCTCCATAAATCACAATAATTAAATTATCGTATAATCCCTCTTCTTTTAATCGATTAATAAATAGTTTAAGAGCTTCATCTGTATAGCGAACGGTTGGGAAATAACGATTTAGTACACCGCTCTCAGAATTATACTCATTAATATATTGATCTTCTGGATTTAGAAGAAATGGGAAATGATTTGTTAATGTAATAAATTTTGTATAAAATGGCTTTGGTAAAGATTTCAGTTTTGAAATCGATTGTTCAAAGAACTCTTTATCTTTCAATCCCCAACCGACAGACATTTGTTCTGTTCCGGTATAATCATTTAAGTTAAAGTAGCGATCGTATCCGAGTGCCGGGTACATGATATCCCGATTCCAAAATGCTTTATCATTCGAATGGAAGACAGCGGAATAGTATCCGTATTTTTTTAACTGCTCAGGAGTTGCTGTGTACTCATTGTTTGCATGAGTAAAGAATACAGAGCCACGATCTAATGGATAGAATGAATTTTCTACAATAAATTCGGCATCGGATGTTTTTCCTTGTCCAGTTTGATGATAAAAGTTATCGAAGTAATAACTATCTTTTATAAACTGATTTAAAAATGGAGTAATTTCTTTTCCATTAATTTTTTTGTTGATAACAAAATTTTGTGTTGACTCCATTGAAATTAAAATGACATTTTTCCCTTTTGCAGCCCCAAATAAATTTTTGTCAACTTTATTATCCTTTGAGTTCACGTAGTTCTTGATTTCAGAAAAACCATCTCCGCTTGCAAAAACACGCTCTGCAGAAGATTTAGACTGAAGTGTAATGTCGAATAAATGATAGGTATATAAACCTAGGTTTTTCACAACAGTTTCACGATCAAAAGAGCGTGAGAATAATTGTGGTTTATAAATGACAGAAACAACAATTTGTAATGCTAATAGAGCTGTTATACCACTGAAAAAGGTTCGTTTTTCAGCACGAGATAACGGAGTGTTATCACAAAAACTTGGGAATTTACGTGAAATAAACATTAGAATAATAGCATCTGCAAATAGAAGTAATGTTTTGTACGTAAAGAGTTCTTTAATACTTGTTCCTAGATCGGCCATGTTATTTGTTTGGAATAAAACAGGGAATGTGACAAAGTCATTATAAAATCCATAAAACATCGCGTTTCCAAATAAAATAAATGACAGCAAAAAGCTGATGCCAATAATAATTCGATTTCGATATTTTGATGCTAATAAAGCTAGGCCGAAAAATAAAAGCAATGAAACAATTGGATTAAACAAAAGCATCATTTCTTCGAAGAAGCTATCAATTTTAATATCGAAGGCTAGCTTGTACACAATATATGTTTTAATCCATAATAAAACGACTGCAACAAGTGCAAATCGTAATTTTGGAAACAAATGTTGTAGCATAATATACTCCTCTCCTACTATAAGTGACGGTTCTAGTGATTGTATTTCTAATGATAGAAGTTTCACTTTATATATACGAACTGTCGTTTATCTTTATGTACTATTATACGAAAACAAAACAGAATTGTGGATGGTTTTTATAAGAATTGGTTAGAAAAAGAGAAAACGGAGACAATAACAATATTGCATTTTGATACGGAGGTTATGATGAAAAAGTTATTTTGTTTCATATGTAGTGGTTTTTTATTATTTTCCACCCCTACAGTTTTCGCTGCTCAATATGATGCGCCGTTATTAGAAGATGCTCTGTATTCTGTTTTGTTTCCACAAATAAATACGGCGATTGAAAAGCACTATGGGAAACAAAAACCATATGATTGTCCAAAGATTGTGAGCATGAAAAAAATGTATAGTGGTACATATTTATTTCAAACAGTAATTGAAGTGACAAAATATGAAGCTGGTATAGGTGGAAAAGTACTTCCTCCATTTGAAAAAATAAGAATCACATTTAATAATGATGAGGGAGAATGGATTGTGAAAAAAATAGATATAAAGCGCTTACCGAATGATACGAAATTGAATTGTAAAAAACCAATATAAAAAATTGTTTGACAAATAATTTATTCATTTGGTATTGTTAATACCAATATAAGATATTTGAAAATTAAATAGACTTACCTCATCTACTCTCAAAGGTAGAGGCCGCGATAGGAAAGAGTAAGCTATGGGAGATTTAGTGGAATCTTTGATCATAGATTGAAAGGGACTATTGCCGAAATATAAGAATGACCACCTCATTCATATATTGGTACTACATTGAATAAATGTAGTACTGTCATAAAATTTTATTTTATGGAGAGCTATTTGGAGATGTTGATGCGGTTTCTTATTTGAGAAGATAACAACTCGTTTATTTTTTCATGATACATGATTCCTAATAAGAAACGCGTGTGAACATTGTTCCGCGCGTTTTTTGTTTATCCAAAAGCGTGCTGCAATGAATAGAAGAAGATTGGGGTTATAAGTTTTAGAGGAAATAAGGGAGGAATTCAAATGTATTTACACGGCACAAGCCGAATCAATGACCAAGGACACTTAGAAATTGGAGGATGCGATACAACGCAGCTAGCAAAACAATATGGAACACCGCTTTATGTATACGATGAGGCTGCTATTCGTGAAAAATGTCGCGCATTTCATCGTGCATTCCAGGAAAGTGGGTTCTCTTACCAAGTAGCATATGCAAGTAAGGCGTTCTTGTGCATGGAGATGTGCCGAGTAGCTCGTGAAGAAAATATGTCTTTAGATGTTGTTTCCGGGGGCGAATTATATACTGCTTTACAAGCTGGTTTTCCAGCATCACGTATTCATTTTCATGGTAATAATAAGACGGAAGAAGAGATTATAATGGCGCTGCGAGCAGGTATTGGTTGTTTTGTAGTAGATAATTTCTTGGAAATGGAAATATTACATGACTTAGCAGAGCGGTATGGAAAAATTGTAAATATATTAATTCGAGTTACACCTGGAGTAGAGGCGCATACTCATGAATATATTACAACAGGGCAAGATGATTCGAAATTTGGTTTTGGAGTTTCTACTGGTCAGGCAATGCAGGCGATTCAAGTAGCACTAGAGAAATCAAATTATAACGTGTTAGGTATTCATTCGCATATTGGATCGCAAATTTTTGAAACAGCAGGATTTGTTCGGGCAATTGAAGTATTACGGAACTTTTTAGAAGAAATCAGAAAGCAAACAGGCTATGTAGTAACTGTATTAAATGTTGGTGGAGGATTTGGAATTCGCTACACAGAGTCTGATACACCGCTTACGCTTGAAACGTATGTGCATGCTGTAACGAATGCAGTGAGGGAACAATTTACAAGAAAGAATTATCCACTCCCTGAAATTTGGATTGAACCAGGGCGTAGTATTGTCGGAGATGCAGGAACAACAATTTATACAGTAGGAGCTGTAAAAGATATTCCAGGTATTCGTAAATATGTGTCAGTTGATGGAGGAATGACGGACAACTTAAGACCAGCTTTATATGGAGCACGTTATGAGGCAATGCTTGCCAATAGAGGAAGAGAAAATGCCGAAGAGATTGTATCAATTGCTGGAAAGTGTTGTGAGAGTGGGGATATGCTTATTTGGGATATAGAACTGCCACAAGTTACTTCTGGAGATTTGTTAGCAATCTCTTGTACAGGAGCATATGGATATTCTATGGCGAATAATTACAATCGCATTCGCAGACCGGCTGTAGTATTTGCAAAAGGCGGGGCGTCACAAGTTGTTGTCGAACGCGAAACATATGAAAATATAATTGGGAACGATCGCATACGCATAAAAGAGCTTGTGTAATCAATAAAAAGGAGTTGTTCGAACTGGGCAACTCCTTTAAAAAAATAAAAAATATAAAATATATCGGAAAACTAGGATTGAAAAAAATCAGAATTATGATAAAATACAAATACAAAGCTTATCAAGAGAAGCGGAGGGAACTGGCCCTACGAAGCTCAGCAACCTGCTTATGGGAGCAAGGTGCTAAGTCCAGCAAAATGGCATCCATTTTGAAAGATAAGGTAAAATATATTACCGAACAGTCTTTTCGAAATGGGAAAGATTTTTTTTATGAATAAAAAGGGGGGCTGTTCGTGGGAGTGCGTGGACATTTTGACGAAGTAGCTGAAAAGATTCAAACGATGCTTGCGGATATGAAATATGGTTCTATTACAATTGTTGTGCAAGATGGAAAAGTGATTCAGCTTGAAAAAAGTGAAAAAGTACGCTTAAAGTAAAAAGCGCTGACTAGAAAAACTAGAGGCGGTTTTAACCTATTGTATTAGGTTAAAACCGCCTTTTTGCGTTACAGGGGGAAAAAACATGCTGACGTATGAAACATGGAAAGAGGACTTCATTTCTTTTTCTGAAGAAGGTGAAACAAAAGGAGCACTGCAAGTATTAGAGTGGGCTTATAACCATTATAAGGGTGAAATTGTATACGCGTGTAGCTTTGGTGTGGAAGGTATGGTTTTATTGCATTTAATAAACCAAGTAAATCCATCTGCTAAAGTTGTATTTTTAGATACAAACGTTCATTTTCAAGAAACATACGATTTAATTAAACGAGTGCGTGAAAGGTTTCCGGGTTTCGAAATTATTGAAAAGCAACCTTCGCTCACACTTGAAGAACAAGCAAAGAAGCATGGGAATAATTTGTGGGAGCATAATCCAAATCTCTGTTGTAAATTAAGGAAAATCTTACCCCTTGAAGAATCTTTATCGGGTGGAAAAGCGTGGATATCAGGGCTAAGGAGGGAACAGTCTGAAACGCGGAAATATACAAAGTTTATCAATCAAGACCATCGTTTTAAATCTATTAAAATTTGTCCGCTCATTCATTGGACGTGGAAGGAAGTGTGGCGCTACGTATATAAGCATAATTTGCCTTATAATCCATTGCACGACATTGGTTATCCAAGTATAGGGTGTGAAAAATGTACGTTGCCTGTAGGAGATGGAGAAGATTCAAGGGACGGACGGTGGGCTGGAAAGATGAAAACGGAATGTGGCCTTCATTACCAATAAGAACTGGATTGATTTTAAATATATATGAAAGAGGCGTACAAGGAAATGAGTAAAACAAATATATTAGTAAATCGCGTTGATGAAACGTATGAAATAAAGGGAATTACAAAAGAAATTGAATTAGACAAAATTGCGTTAAGTGATTTAGAGCTTCTTGCGATAGGTGGTTATAGCCCGCTTACTGGCTTTTTAGGGAAAGAGGACTATCAATCTGTAGTAGAAAAAATGCGTTTAGTAAACGGTGATGTATGGAGTATCCCTATTACACTACCAATAACGGAAGAAAGGGCGAAACAATTAAAAATTGGTGAAGAGGTTCGTCTTGTTAAAGAAGGAATCACGTATGGTGTTATTCAAATAGAAAATATTTTTACACCGGATAAAGAGAAAGAAGCATTGCTTGTTTATAAAACGACTGATATTGCCCATCCAGGTGTGAAAAAATTATATGATAGACCGAATATTTATGTTGGAGGAGCAATCACGCTTGTAAAGCGCTTTGAAAATGATAAGTTTGCTTCTTATCATTTAGATCCAAGCGAAACGCGTGCAGAGTTTGCAAAACGCGGCTGGAAAACGGTAGTGGGGTTTCAAACGAGAAATCCTGTTCATCGTGCGCATGAATATATTCAAAAGTCTGCACTGGAAATTGTAGACGGTTTATTTTTAAATCCACTTGTCGGTGAAACGAAATCAGACGATATTCCGGCTGATGTGCGTATGGAAAGTTATGAAGTGCTTTTGAAAAATTATTATCCGAGCGATCGTGTCTTTTTAAGTGTTTTTCCGGCAGCAATGCGTTATGCAGGGCCACGTGAAGCGATATTTCACGCACTGGTTAGAAAAAACTTTGGCTGTACACATTTCATCGTGGGGCGTGATCATGCTGGGGTAGGAAATTATTACGGTACGTACGAAGCGCAAGAGATTTTTGTGAACTTTACAGTAGAAGAGTTAGGGATTACACCGCTCTTTTTTGAGCATAGCTTTTACTGTAAAAAATGTGAAGCGATGGCTTCTACGAAAACATGTCCGCATAGTAAAGAAGAGCATGTTATTTTATCGGGAACAAAAGTAAGAGAAATGTTGCGAAATGGAGAGATACCACCAAGTACATTTAGCCGTAAAGAAGTTGTAGAAATATTAATTCGTGGTTTACAAAAAGAAGTCGTAACAAAATAAGGAGAGAGTAAGATGGGCGTAAATATAACTTGGCATACAGCATCTGTTTCAAAAGAAGAAAGACGAAAGAAAAGTGGTCACCACAGCTTTGTACTTTGGTTCACAGGGTTATCAGCTTCTGGAAAATCAACAGTAGCAAATGCGGTTGCTAGGAAATTGTTCGAAAAAAATATTGGGAATTATGTACTAGATGGCGATAATATTCGTCATGGTTTGAATAAAGATTTAGGATTTTCCGAAAGAGATCGGACAGAAAATATTCGCCGGATTGGTGAAGTGGCGAAGTTATTTGTAGATCAAGGGACAATTGTACTAACAGCATTTATTTCTCCATTTCGAGTGGATCGCCAGCAAGTAAGAGATATTCTCAAAAAAGATGAGTTTATTGAAGTGTTTGTAAAGTGTCCAATAGAAGAATGTGAGAAACGTGATCCGAAAGGACTTTATAAAAAAGCGAGACAAGGCGATATTAAGCAATTTACTGGTATTGACTCGCCGTATGAAGAACCTGTAGAGGCAGAAGTGGTAGTAGAAACACATCTTTATTCAATCGAACAATGTGCAGAACAAATTATCGGTTACTTACAAGAGCGTAGCTTTATATAGGGGGAATAAAAATGAGTTATGAAAAAGTGTGGGCAAACAATGAAAAGTTAAATGCTACAGAGAAAAAGAAATTAGAAAAAGACGGTTTAGAAATTTTTAAAGCTATCCCGTATTATGCTGAAAATGGGTTTGATTCTATTCCGAAAGAAGAATGGGATTCTTTTAAATGGGCAGGTTTATATTTACAGCGCCCAAAAGAAGCAGGGTATTTCATGATGCGTGTAAATATTCCTTCTGGTATTTTAACGAATGAACAAGTTGAAGTATTGGCTTCTATTGCAGAAGATTATGGTCGTGATGTTCTTGATATTACTACAAGACAGGCGATTCAATTCCATTGGCTTGAAATTGGTCAAATACCAGATATTTTTAATCGTTTAGAAAAAGTGGGATTATCAACAGCAGGAGCTTGTGGTGATATTACAAGAAATATTATTGGGAATCCTCTTGCTGGTATTGATGGTGATGAATTATTTGATACAGCACCAATTGTAAAAGAGGTATATGAGTTCTTCCAACATAATGAAGAATTTTCGAATTTGCCTCGAAAGTTTAAAATGTCAATTAGTACAAATGTATATAATGCAGCAAATGCTGAAATTAATTGTGCTGCTTTTACTCCAGCTACAAAAGAGATTGATGGAAAAATAGTGGAAGGCTTTCATTTACGAGTAGGCGGGGGATTATCTGCCCGTCCGTATTTAGCTCAGGAGTTAGATTTATTCATCCTTCCTGAGCAAGTGAAGTCGGTAGCGATTGCAATTGCTACAGTCTTCCGTGATTTCGGATATCGTGAAAAGCGACATTTAGCACGTTTGAAATTTTTAGTTGCTGATTGGGGTGCGGAAAAATTCAAAGAAAAATTATTAGAATATACAGAGCCTTTACACGATAAAGGAAACGATGCTTTAAAAGGGTGGAATGCAGGTTATTTCTACGGTGTTCATAAACAAAAACAAGGTGATTTATCATACGTTGGTTTTAACGTACCTGTTGGTCGCTTGCATTCTGAGGAGTTGTTTGAAATTGCTAGAATTGCGAAGCAGTACGGAAATGGTGAGATTCGCACATGTAATTCGCAAAATTTTATTATTCCCAATGTTCCCGAAGGAAACGTTGAGGCACTTTTACAAGAACCATTGTTTGAATCGATTTCAGCAAAACCAAAATCATTCATTGGATATGCAGTTTCTTGTACGGGAATTGAGTATTGTAATCTTGCATTGGTAGAAACGAAAGCACGCTTACGAAATATTGCCGACTATTTAGATACACAACTTGTACTTGATGTGCCGGTTCGGATTCATATGACGGGATGCCCGAATTCATGTGGTCAAAGGCAGATTGCCGATATCGGGTTACAAGGTGTGAAATTGAAGACGAAAGAAAAAGGAATTGTTGAAGCGTTTGAAATTTATGTAGGTGGTACCTTACTAGAGGGTGGTGTTTATAACCAAAAATTAAAAGGAAAGATTGATGGGGAAGACCTTCCAGATGTTCTTGTATCGTTTTTAACATACTTTAAAGAACATAAACTGCCAGCTGAAACTTTTTATGAGTTTACAGAACGCGTTGGAGTAGAAAATTTACAATCCGCGTTAAATACAATTTTAGAAGAAGTGATTGCATCTTAGGAGGGAACAATATGGATTTATATCGTTTTGAAGCAGTGTTGGCAAATGGTGTTGTTCCTGTAGTAGTTGTCGCACAAAGTGAGGAACAGGCATTTAGACTTGTTGAGGTAGAATTAGAGAAGTATTTTTTACCGCTGCCAGAAGTGAAGGAAATCTCTCTGCATGAAAAAAAGAAGATTCGCAAAGGTGCAGCATTTGTTATTCATGAGCAGGAGACATTGTAATACAAAATGACATCGATTTGAATAGTAACTTCCATTCGTAATAGGAATGGAAGTTTCACTTTATAGTAGAAATGAGGAGAGATGATGGGAAAAGTATATATTGTTGGTGCAGGGCCGGGAGATCCAGATTTAATTTCTGTAAAAGGGGTAAAGTGTATCGAGCGGGCGGATGTTATTTTATACGATCGTCTTGTAAATAAAGAACTACTTTCCTATGCGAAGCCAGATGCTGACTTAATATATTGCGGAAAACTACCAAACTATCACACAATGAAACAAGAAACCATTCACGCTTTTCTTGTTAAATATGCAAAAAAAGGAAAAATCGTAACGCGATTAAAAGGTGGAGATCCGTTTGTATTTGGAAGAGGTGGTGAAGAAGCAGAAGCGTTAGCGAAGCATGGTATTCCGTTTGAAATTGTACCTGGTATTACAGCAGGAATAGCTGCTTCTGCATATGCGGGGATTCCTGTAACGCACCGGGATGCGAGCGCAAGTTTTGCAGTTGTGACAGGGCACCGAAAAGAAGGTGCTGAAGAAGAAGTGAAGTGGGAAAACTTAGCGAAAGGTGTCGACACGCTTGCTGTTTATATGGGGGTAAGCAATCTCCCTTATATATGTGAACAACTTTTGAAATATGGAAAAGGAGAAAATACGCCAGTGGCTATTGTGGAGTGGGGAACTACACAATCTCAGCGAACCATTACAGGAATGTTAGGAACAATTGTAACGCTTGCTGAAAAAGAACAGGTCCAAAATCCGAGTATGATTGTAATCGGAGAAGTTGTTCGTTTCCGTGAAAAAATTCATTGGTTTGAAAAACAGGCGGACATTACGTATCCTGTAAGCGGAGTGTTATAAAATGAAAGCTGTATTATATGTATGTCACGGAAGTAGGCTAAAAGAGGCAAAAGAGGAAGCGGTAGGTTTTGTTTCTGCTTGTATGAACCATGTATCAGCTTCTATTCAAGAACTATGTTTTTTAGAATTAGCACAGCCTGATATTTCAGAAGGATTTGCTAATTGCGTAAGAAGAGGAGCAACAGAAATTGTCGTTGTTCCTGTTTTTTTATTAGCAGCAGGGCATGTGAAAGAAGATATTCCCAATGAACTCCAAAAAATGCAAAATAAATATCCTCACATTGCAATTACTTACGGAAATCCGTTTGGTGTTTCAGAATCACTCGTATCCGCTACGTGTGAGGGGAGCGGTATTAAAGAGTATGAAAGTGGGGTAACCTTGTTGCTTGTGGCAAGAGGGAGTAGTGATCTTGAGACGTTACAAGATATGAAACGTATTGCTTCTCTGTTTGAAAAAGAGGAGAAAGTTAAAAAGGTAGAAGTATGTTATTTAGCTGCGGCAGAGCCTAGGTTTGAGGAGAAATTAAAAGAAGTTGTAGAACGAAAAGAGGAGAATGTTGTCATTCTACCTTATTTGTTATTTACAGGCTTATTAATGAGACACATTGAGAAGGAAGTACGCGGATACCATTCTACGAATATATATGTAAGTCCTTATTTAGGAAAAAACCGTGTATTTCAAGAAATGCTAATCCAGAAAACGGGAGAAATATTAAGGGGAGATGAGTATGTATCCACTTACAGTACGAATTGAAAAGAAACGTGTTGTTGTCATTGGCGGTGGTAAAGTGGCATCATTTAAAATCGCTCCTTTATTAAAAGAAGGAGCGGATATAGTTGTAGTGAGTCGTGAATTAGATGCGAGTTTAGTAAAGCTTGTAGAATCGAAGCAAATTCGTTGGTTTCAAAAAGATTATGAAAAAGAGGATTTAGAAGGTGCTTTTTTAGTAGTGGCAGCTACAAGTGATTCAATAATAAATGAATCTATTGCAAAAGATGCATCATTAAACCAGCTTGTTAATGTAATTACCAACCCTGAAAGCGGAAATGTTCATTTTCCGGCAGCTATTCATCGAGGAAAGCTCAATGTTGCTGTTTCTACTGGGGGGGCAAGTCCAAAACTTGCGAAAAAAATTCGGGATGATATTGCTGCGAAATATGATGAGACATACGGAGAATATCTTGAATTCTTATATGAAGTGAGAATGAAAGTGAAACAATTGCCATTAGAAAAAAGAAGGCAGAATATTTTATTGCAAGAAGTGTTGAAGCTTGAGTATATTCAAAACGAGCAGAAAAGAGAAAGGTTTTTACAAGAGTTAGATATACAGGAGTATATAGAATAGAAAACACGCGTTGTAGAAAAAAGAAATAAAATCGAATTCTTTCTTTTTTGGTGGAAGAGAGCATCCGTTCATCCAGCATGAACGGGCAGTAAGACCTCCACCTCAAGATTCAAAGAGAAACGAGGAAGATAGGTGGGGGATCAACTGTCCATAAAACCCGTTTGGTGAGGGTTAATAATCAATGGGGAATAGAGCCCCACTGATTAAAGCTTCATTTTATATAGCTAGATAAATTAAATTCTTCTTTACAAATATAGCAATCTACTCTATAATCACAAGTAACTTCAATAGATGAAATCGATGAGCAAGAAGAGTACGTATATTTGATGCGTTCAGAGAGCTGGGATAAGGTGTGAGCCCGGTACGATAAAATATACAGAATGGGCTTGCGAGAGGTATGCTGAACAGATTAGTAGGCAACCCGGGTTCCGCCGTTACAAGGATAGGGTATCGGAATTTTTCCTGTACCTGAACAAGTGGGATTGTTGATCCAATTGAGGTGGTACCACGGTATTCTATTACATATATCGTCCTCTACATGCATAGTAGCATGTAGGGGACTTTTTTATTTTCTAAAGGAGGTGGGCGAGTATGAAATGAAAGTGTATAATTAAGAAAAATATAAATATTCAGAAAAGGAGAATTTACGATGAAAGAAACACAGCAATGGACGTCGAAAATTGGTTTTGTACTCGCAGCAGCCGGAGCCGCAGTAGGACTTGGAGCGATATGGAAGTTTCCGTACGTTGCAGGTAATGGAGGGGGAGGAGCGTTTTTCTTAGTCTTCCTATTATTAACGTTATTTATTGGTATGCCTCTTCTTTTAGCGGAGTTTGTTATTGGCCGTAGTACACAAAAAGAAGCGGTTACTGCATATAAATTGCTAGTACCAAATAGTAAATTATATCCATGGATTGGTCGTATGGGAGTTGTTACTTGTTTTAGTGTACTATCTTTCTATAGTGTTGTAGGTGGATGGATTTTATTATATTTATATTATAGTGTGACTGGTAACTTTTGGAGCGGGACAGTGGAATACGGAAAATTGTTCGAGCAAACAATTTCGAATCCTGCTAGTGCAGTAGGTGCTCAGTTACTCTTTATGCTTTGCACTATTTTTGTAGTAAGTAAAGGTGTAGAAAAGGGGATCGAAAAAGCAAGTAAGTATATGATGCCTCTATTATTTATTTTATTTATTGCTATTATTATTCGTTCTCTTACACTTGATGGGGCATGGGCTGGTGTTGAGTTTTTCTTAAAACCAGATTTTTCAAAACTAACAGCAGATACAATTTTGTATGCGATGGGACAATCCTTCTTTTCGCTAACAGTAGGTGCTTCGGTGATGGTAACGTATAGCTCGTACTTAAAGAAAGAAGAGCATTTAGCAAAGTCCGCAACATCAATTGTGAGTTTAACAATTTTTATTACGGTGCTTGCGGGACTAGCAATTTTCCCGGCAATCTTCGCATTAGGAGTTAAACCAACAGAGGGACCAGGCTTATTGTTTATTATTCTTCCAGCTGTATTTGCGAAAATACCATTCGGACAATTTTTCTTTATCATGTTTTTAATTTTATTCTTCTTTGCAACGTTAACTTCTGCAATCTCAATGCTTGAAATTGTTGTTGCATCTGTAGCAAAAGATAATGAGAAAAAACGTCCTTCAGCATCATTTATTATTGGATTACTTATTTTTGCGGTTGGAATTCCATCAGCTTTATCATTCGGAGTTATGAGTGATGTGAAAGTCTTCGGAAAAACATTTTTTGACTTAGTGGATTTTGCAGTAAGTAATGTATTGCTGCCGCTAGGGGTACTAGCAATTTCATTGTTTGTACCAAATAAAATGAGTAAAGACTTATTAATGAAAGAATTAGAAGTTACAGAAACGAAAGGGAAAACATTATTTAACATATGGCTTTTCTTACTGCGTTATATTATTCCGGTAACAGTAGTAATTGTGTTTCTAAATGCAGTTGGTGTGTTTAAAATGTTTACAAAATGAGCAGGGGTTTCTCCCTGCTTTTTAGTTTGATTGTATCCCGCATTAATGGGCGGTAAGACTCCCATCTCAAGATTCAGAGAGGAACAAGGAAGATGGATGGGAGATCAACTGCCCGTAAAAGTCCGATTGGTGAGGGCTGATTAAAGTTTTATTTTATAGCAAATACTTTTCTTTATAACTTTCGTCGTAAATAAAAAAACTCGGTATGCACCGAGTTTTTTTATTTATGATCCGATATAACCAGAAGGATCAACTGCATTTGTTTTACCTACATTCCATTCGCCAATATGGATTTCAAAATGTAAATGTTGACCAGTAGATTGCCCAGTATTTCCCATGAAACCTAATTGTTGACCTTGTTTTACAGTTTGACCGACAGATACAGAGCGGCTGCTCATATGAGCGTATACTGTTGTGTATGTTTTGCCATTCATTCGATGTGATAAATAGACAACATTTCCGTAACTAGATGACATATCAGACCGAATGACAACACCATCAGCAGCTGCCATAATTGGTACTGTGCCAGAAGCGGCGATATCTAAACCAGCATGGCGTCCGCGGGAAGGATCGTTAAATCCTGAACTGAATCTTCCGGCTGCTGGTTTTATAAAGCCATTTTTATTTGTATCTTGCGGTGTTGGAGCGGTTTGTGCAGCTTCTTTAGCAGAAGCGTTTTTTTGTGCTTCTTCCGCTTTACGTGCTTCCTCGGCTTTACGAGCTTCTTCTGCTCGTTTTTCTTCTTCAATTGCTTTTTGAACAGCTTGGCGTTGATTTTCTAAAATACTTTTTGACTCTTCTAAGCCTTCAATCTCTGAATCTACTTTTGATACTTTAGTATGTAGATCGTTAATAAGTGCTTGTTGTTCTTGGTGGTTTTTCTGAAGTTCTTGTTGCTTTTGCTCCAATTTTTGCTTCGATTCGTTTAGTTGCTGTTCTTTCTTTTCAACAGCTTCTTTTTCTGTTTTTACAGTTTCTTGATCAGTTGTTTGTTTTTTTACAATCTCTGTATCGTTATTTAAAATCAAGCTAACGGAATACATATTATCAACAAGATCCGCGAAATTATTTGAGTTCATCAATACTTCAGTTACGATATTTGTTCGTGGTTTTTCTTGCATGGATTGTAGTCGTTGTTTAATGACGTCTTGACGAGTGTCGATATTTGTTTGTAATTGCTCGATACGTTTCTTCTTATCGGCAATTGTTTGTTGTGTTTTACTAATTTCTGTTTGTATATCGTTTAAATCAGCTTCATTTTTATTTATAGAAGCTGTTAATTCATCGATTTTTTTCTGTAAGTCTTGTATCTCTTTTTCCATCTGTTCTTTCTCTGCTGATTTGTTCTGTAATTCTTGTTGGTTACCCTCTAATTCGGATTGAATATTAGATAATTTATCTTGACTTGTTTCCGCATATACTGGTGATAGCAATGGGGAAACAAAAATAGTGCTCGCTGCTAAGACGCTGAAAGCGACAAATTTCTTTTTCATAATGGTCTAGCTCCTTTCCCTATGATGTATATATCATAATTGGAAGAATACTGTCTATTGTTGTAACCATAATGTAACGAAAGTTTTATAAATGTACTATGAATTGTCGGAAATGAGGTAATTTTTGTATATTATGTCGTTTGATGTGATAGAAATAAAGTAGAGAAAATATTAATAAACACTTTAAGGAATCGTTCTCATGTTAGGTTTTCTGACATGAGTTTTGTTTTTGTCAAGAAAATTATTTGTGTTCACGCAAACTTATTTTGTTGTCAGATTTCATTTTTTGATTTATCATTTTTAACAGGGACAAAAATGTAGTGAATTGTCGAATAATATGTAATACTCTTAATTTCTTAGTTTCATAGAACGAGAGAATGGTAGAGTTAATGCATCTAAGAAGGGGGTTGTAGCAAGTATGAAAAGGATAGGACTTGCATGGCAAATTTTAATAGGGCTTGCGCTTGGTATTGCAGTTGGGGCGATTTTTTATGACAATCCGGCAGTAGTGAAGTACTTACAACCGATTGGTGATATTTTCATCCGATTAATTAAAATGATCGTTGTACCGATTGTCGTAGCAAGCATCGTTGTTGGTGTTGCTGGTGTTGGTGATGTGAAAAAGCTAGGTCGATTAGGCGGAAAAACAATTCTTTATTTTGAAATCATTACAACAGTTGCGATTGTTGTTGGCCTACTGGTAGCGAATATTTTCCAACCAGGAAACGGCGTCGATATGGATAAGTTAACAAAGACAGATATTTCTAAATATACGCAAACGACAGAGCAAGTGCAAAGTCACTCTTTTGCTGATACATTTGTAAACATTGTTCCGACAAATATTGTAGAATCATTAGCAAAAGGTGATATGCTTGCTATTATTTTCTTCTCTGTACTATTTGGTTTAGGAGTTGCAGCGATCGGTGAAAGAGGAAGACCGGTTCTTCAATTTTTCCAAGGTGTAGCGGATTCAATGTTTTATGTAACAAACCAAGTTATGAAATTCGCACCGTTTGGTGTATTCGCATTAATTGGTGTTACAGTTTCTAAATTTGGTTTAGCTTCATTAATTCCGTTAGGGAAATTAGTAATTGTCGTATATGGATCAATGATCTTCTTCGTTGTAGTAGTATTAGGACTTACAGCGAAAATATTTGGTATTAACATTTTCCAATTCTTTAAGATCTTAAAAGATGAGCTTATTTTAGCGTATTCTACTGCAAGCTCAGAAACGGTTTTACCGAAAATCATGGAGAAAATGGAGAAGTTCGGTTGTCCGAAAGCGATTACATCTTTCGTTATTCCGACAGGTTATTCATTTAACTTAGATGGATCAACTTTATATCAAGCTATTGCAGCGATTTTCTTAGCGCAAATGTATGGCATTGATTTATCTCTCGCGCAGCAAATTACATTATTGCTTGTATTAATGGTTACATCTAAAGGGATTGCAGGTGTACCGGGTGTATCATTTGTTGTATTATTAGCAACACTTGGTACAGTAGGTATTCCGGCAGAAGGATTAGCATTTATCGCAGGTATTGACCGTATTTTAGATATGGCTCGTACGGCAGTTAACGTAGTAGGTAACTCTTTAGCAGCTGTAGTTATGTCTAAGTGGGAAGGTCAATATGACGCTGAAAAAGGACAAGCTTATTTAAAAGAGCTTTCTGAAAAACAGGCAGCTTAATAGCTATTGGCAGAGCCCCCGCATAAGATGTGGGGGCTTTTTTGCATAGAAAAGGAGTTGGGAATCATGAAACGAAAATATGGCGATGGCTCTACTTGGGAACGGTTAATAGAGAAAACATATGAAGTGAAGACAATTGAGCAAGGAATGTTAGGTGTGCTGCATATGCAAAAAGTGAAAGAGCCTAGCTATAAGCAATATAATAATCAAAAACTTTGTATTGTAAATGATGGGTACACATGGATGCAGTATTTTATAAATGATAAGAACTTTGCGATTACAGCTATGTTAAATGAAAAGAAGAAGTTAGTGCAGTTTTATATTGATGTGGCCAAAGATTATAAAGTAGATGAGAGAGGCATGCCATATTTCGATGATCTCTATTTAGATGTGGTGTTATTACCTAATGGTGATGTATATGTATTGGATGCAGATGAGTTAGAGGAAGCATATGTAGCTGGAGATATTTCTAAAGAAGAATATCATGTAGCTTGGGATACAGCTAAGTGGATTATTACAACAATTGAAAAGAAAAAGTTTTTTTGGATCGAAATTTTAGAAAGGGAAATTCAAAAATTAAAATGAGTATTTTTTCTTATAGATTGCTTATTTTATTTCATGGTTTTGTATAAATATCAAAAAATGTAAAATATTTTCATGCAAATAATAATTGACTTTTTATTAGTAAGCGAGTAAAGTTAGGGAAGAAATTATTATTAAAAATAAAATATGAAACCTTCTTATAAAGAGAGGCGGAGGGACTGGCCCTACGATGCCTCGGCAGCGGACTCACAACAGAGTGCTGTGCCAAATCCAGCAAGCATGTGCTTGATAGATGAGGAGAGTGTTTCTTATAGATGTATAAGACCTCTTCTTTTGGGAAGAGGTCTTTTGTTATAAGATAGAAAAGGTTTAGAACTAGGGAGAGATGTTATTTTGAAACAAACGAAGGGAAATGGCTTAGCATTATTACCGCTTGGAATATTCTTAGCGCTATTTATTGGCTCTGGAATTATTACAGGAGATTTTTATAAATTGCCGATACTTGTAGCTATTTTAATTGCTGTAGGGACTGCATTAGTGATGAATAGAAAAGAAAGCTTTACATCAAAAGTAGAACGGTTTGCCAAAGGGGCTGGTAATCCGGATATTATGATTATGGTGTTGATTTTTGTACTTGCGGGTGCGTTTTCTGAAACAGCAAAAGGAATGGGCGGGGTTGACTCTACAGTTAATTTAGCGCTATCTATTTTACCGCAAGGATTTATTGTTGCAGGCATTTTTGTTATAGGGGCCTTTATTTCATTAGCGATGGGAACTTCCATGGGGACAATTGCAGCGCTAGCGCCAATTGCAGTAGGGATTAGCCAGCAAACAGATATTTCTATTGCGTTAACGATGGCAACAGTTGTTGGTGGAGCGATGTTTGGTGACAATCTATCATTTATTTCTGATACGACAATTGCAGCTGTTCGTTCGCAAGGAACGGAAATGAAAGATAAATTTAAAACAAATTTTTTAATCGTTTTACCAGCCGCAATTATTACAATTGTATTATTGGTTTTCCTTACAGTAGGAAACCATACAGAAATCAAAGCTCATACATTTGACTGGGTGAAAATATTGCCGTATGCGGGTGTGCTTGTTACAGCTTTACTTGGGTGGAATGTGCTCGTTGTGTTAGCAGGTGGAACAGTTCTATCAGGACTTATTGGTCTTATTGATGGGAGCTACACATTAGCTAGCTTCTTTAAAAGTGTTACAACAGGAATAAGTGGAATGATGGAGCTTGTATTACTGGCAATTTTAATCGGTGGAATGGTTGAAATTATTCAATATAATGGCGGTATTCAATATTTAATGAATACATTAACACGTAGTATTCGTTCGAAAAAAGGTGCTGAATTTGGAATTGCTGGTTTAGTAAGTTTGACGAATGTGTGTACTGCGAATAATACGATTTCTATTATTTTTACTGGTCCGCTTGCAAAAAATATTGCTGATCAATATGAAATTGATCCACGAAAATCAGCGAGTGTGTTAGATCTTTTCTCATGCTCTGTACAAGGATTAGTTCCATACGGTGCTCAAATGTTAACGGCAGCAGGATTTGCAGCATTGTCACCGGTTGAATTATTACCATATGCGTTCTATCCAATTTTAGTTGGAATTTGTGGTGTAGTTTCTATCTTAATAGGATTTCCACGATTTTCAAAAGTAGCAAAAAAAAAGCAATATCATAAAACAGCATAAAAAAAAAGGATGTCTTATATAAGACATCCTTTTTCTTTACATTCACCTTCATATAAGGCTGACTTGGAATAGGTCTTAAGTCTGATTAGAAAACGGTTCTTAAGCTCGTTATGGAAAAACGAAAAAATAGTTAAGATAAGAGTATCAAATCGAAGGGAGGCAAGCACAAGATGAAACAATTTCTAGCGTTTATCGCAGCCGGTATTTTGGCTTTAATTGCTCTTGGTAGTCTTGCTGGTATTGTAGGATTCGCAATTGGAGCAGGAATTGCGTACTGGAGCTATAAATCATTTGTGCGAGCACAATCATTTTTTGGAAAGTTAGCTT
>NZ_JAHCDO010000012.1:0-120017 GCF_050768835.1 Bacillus pfraonensis
GTTACGTTCCCGTATGGGCAAGAAATGATTGAAGAAGTAATCACAACCCAATTACAGTGTAAGAATAAGAAAAAGGATGGCAAACCGATTGCGTGGTCTGTGGAAGACCACGGGGAGTATTACATTGTAAAATGTTTAGTCGATGTGCCGAAAAACCCTCATACGAATTACAGTACATCAGATGGTGTGATCGGTGTAGATTGTAATCTTGAGCATGTTGCTTGGGCAAATGTAACGAAGGATGGGAATTATAAAGGAAGTGGCTCCCTTCATTTTTCTATTATGGGTAAATCTACAGGACAAATCACAAAAATCATCGAAGTGGAAGTGATTCGCTTAGTGGACTTAGCGGAGCGGTATAACAAACCAATTGTACTAGAGAAATTAGATACGACCCAATCGAAAACAGGAGATCGATACGGAAATAAACAAGCAAATCGAATGAAGAGTATGTTTGCGTATGAGAAGATGACAAGTGCGATCCGCAGTCGTGCAGATAAAAGAGGTGTGGCTGTCTTTCAAGTGAATCCCGCTTACACTTCAATCTCTGGAAAAATGAAATACATGCGGAAATTCGGTATCTCTATTCATCAATCCGCGGCCTTTACAATTGGTCGCCGGGGATTAGAATATAAAGAAAAAGTACCTCGGGTGCTTCAGCTTTATATTCCAAAGAAAGGCGTACACCACTGGAGTCATTGGCATCAATTAAACAATCAATTGGATATTCGCACGCATCATTTCTATCAGTTATACGATGTGAATCAGCCGCAAGAGGCATTACAAATCGAGCGATTAAACTTATTTGAAAGTGAAAAGAAAAAACTAGCAAAACGATTTGCATGATAAAGAAGAACACTTTGTCCCAGATTTTTACGCTTATTACCAGAGCAGATAATAAGTCTAGGAACTGGATGCATGACAAAGTGTTCTAGCCTCGATATAAGAAAAAGTAGTTGTACCTATTTTGTTTGCCTTCTGTCGGAAGATAGAATGGGTCGTCTTACATAACATACAGACACTACTGAACTCTATATCGTTGTATCCTCTTTGTTGAACGAGAGGAACTGTTTTTGTGAGGACAGAGACAGGAGAATCCCCACCTCAAGCTCTTGTAGAGGTAGGTGGGGGTAGTTCAATTTATTCCGCTATTTGTTGGGAGTAGGACTTCGCTCTCTCAAGATTCAGATAGAAGTTAGGAAGAATGCCTGTAAAAGGCTAATTGGGGAGAGATTTCCAACTGTTGCTTACTCTATATAGATCCATTTTTATTTTCCAACAGATAAGTCGCTATTATGAAAATAAAAGGAGATCTCCACTTGTCTTCTTCTTTTGTTTTAATTTGGTATGGGGCAGGAAGAGGGTCTGACCGCTTCAATGCATGGCTGGATGCTCTCTTCTATCTAAAAGGAATGTTTTTTATTTTGTATTTATAAAGCTAGCGCACAAATCTAGTAATAATAGAATGTGTATGAAAAATGAAAAAGTAAGTGTTTCACAAAAACTTCACAAACATTTCGTACATTGTTTTCAGCAGAAGGCTGGAATATGAACTGGTATATCCTCTATACTAAATAAAGTATAAAGGAGGAAATCATAATGAAAAAACTTATAATCACTTTATTTATTGCAATGCTAGCATTAGCTGGATGTAATACAAAGGAAGAAGATACAACAAAAAAAGAGAAACTTGAAGAAGTAAAAGTAGCTGTCCAAACAAATCCGAAAAAAATTAAACCAAATGAAAAAACAGAAGTGCAGGCTCTTGTTACACAAGGGAAAGAAAAAGTAACGGATGCTGATGATGTGAAATTTGAAATTTGGAAAGATGGCGAAGAAAAGCATGAAATGTTAAATGGGAAGCATAAAGGAAAAGGTGTTTATGCAGTAGAAAAAGCATTCCCATCAGATGGTGTATATCATGTTATTGCACATACAAATGCACGTGAAATGCATGTAATGCCAGAAGTGAAAATAGCTGTAGGAAATGCAAAAGTTGAGGACGCAAAGAAAGAAAATGGCGGTCATGAAGCAGGGCACGGCGATCATAAGAGCGATACGATGATTCACCTTATGGCTGGTGAAGTAAAAGTAAATACTGAATCAACAATGAAAGTACATTTAAAACAAAAAGAAGAAGCGTTAACTGGAGCTGAAGTGCAGCTTGAAATTTGGAAAGACGGCGCGGAAAAACATGAATATATTCCTGCTGAAGAAGGCAATAAAGGCGAATATGTAAGTAAACATACGTTTAAAGATGCAGGTGCATATAAAGTAAAAGTTCATGTGAAAAAAGGTGAGCTTCACGAACATAAGGAAGAAACAGTAGAAGTAAAGTAAGAAGCGGCTCTTTAGAGCTGCTTTTTTCTTTAGGTTAATGAAATAAATCATAATTTCATTAGCACTTCTGTGCAGAATGGATTACAATAGAAGGTGTGAAGAAAATAAGAATTTCTACGAAAATGTATTAAAAAGAAAGCGTAAACATGTTATGATATCAGTATGAGATGTCTGACATCTGACTTAGAAAAAACAGGAAAGTTTTTTGCTTCGTTTGAAAATAGAGCGAAGAGAGTTGGAGCATGACTTGAAGAAGTGTTTTAGTAAGTGGGAAACGAGAGAATTCTCACTGATAGCAGTTTCACTTTACAACGTTTTGAACATACTACAAGAAGTAGAACCGAACATATAGGAGGTTGCAGTTATGAATAAATATAAACGTATTTTCCTAGTCGTAATGGACTCAGTAGGAATCGGAGAAGCACCGGATGCTGAAAAATTTGGTGATGTAGGTTCTGATACAATCGGTCATATTGCTGAACATATGAATGGATTACAAATGCCAAATATGGTGAAATTAGGTCTTGGTAATATCCGTGAAATGAAAGGGATTTCTAAAGTAGAGAAACCACTTGGTTACTATACAAAAATGCAAGAGAAGTCTACTGGTAAAGATACAATGACAGGTCACTGGGAAATTATGGGTCTTTACATTGATAAGCCATTCCAAGTGTTCCCAGAAGGATTCCCAAAAGAATTATTAGATGAGTTAGAAGAAAAGACAGGCCGTAAAATTATCGGGAATAAACCAGCGTCAGGAACTGAAATCCTTGATGAGCTTGGTAAAGAGCAAATGGAAACAGGATCTCTAATCGTGTACACATCAGCTGATAGCGTATTACAAATCGCGGCTCATGAAGAAGTTGTACCACTTGAAGAGTTATACAATATTTGTAAAATTGCCCGTGAGTTAACACTGGACGAAAAATATATGGTGGGCCGCGTTATTGCTCGTCCATTCGTTGGAGAACCAGGAAACTTCACACGTACACCAAACCGTCATGACTATGCATTAAAACCATTTGGCCGAACAGTAATGAATGAATTAAAAGATAGCAACTATGATGTAATTGCAATTGGTAAAATTTCTGATATTTACGATGGAGAAGGGGTAACAGAATCTCTTCGTACAAAGTCTAATATGGATGGAATGGATAAGCTTGTAGATACATTGAACATGGACTTTACAGGTCTTAGCTTCTTGAATTTAGTTGATTTTGATGCGATGTTCGGTCATCGCCGTGATCCTCAAGGATATGGAGAGGCATTGCAAGAATATGATGCACGTCTTCCAGAAGTATTTGAAAAACTAAAAGAAGATGATTTATTAATCATTACAGCAGATCATGGTAATGATCCAATTCACCATGGTACTGACCATACACGTGAATATGTACCATTATTAGTATATAGCCCAAGCATGAAAGAAGGCGGACAAGAATTAGCACTTCGTCAAACATTTGCTGATATTGGTGCAACTGTAGCAGAAAACTTCGGTGTGAAAATGCCAGAATACGGAACAAGTTTCTTAAACGACTTAAAGAAATAAGGGGGACAATATAATGAATCGTGAACTTATTACAAAATCAGCTTCATACTTAAAAGAGAAATTCCAAGAAACACCACAAGTAGGACTTATCCTTGGATCTGGACTAGGTGTTTTAGCCGATGAAATCGAAAATGCAGTGACAGTACCATATAGTGAAATTCCTGAATTTCCTGTATCAACTGTAGAAGGACATGCTGGTCAACTTGTATTTGGTACACTTCAAGGTGTAACAGTAGTTGCGATGCAAGGACGCTTCCATTTCTACGAAGGGTATGACATGCAAAAAGTAACATTCCCAGTTCGTGTTATGAAAGAACTAGGTGTAGAAACAGTTGTTGTAACAAACGCGGCTGGTGGTGTTAACACATCATTTGAACCAGGAGATCTGATGTTAATCTCAGACCACATTAACTTCATGGGTACGAACCCATTAATCGGGCCAAATGATTCTGAAATGGGCGTACGTTTCCCTGATATGTCTACATCGTATACAAAAGAGCTTCGCGAAATGGCGAAACAAGTTGCAGCAGATTTAAACATTAAAGTACAAGAAGGTGTATACGTTGGAATGACAGGTCCCGTATACGAAACACCTGCTGAAATTCGTATGCTTCGTACACTTGGTGGAGATGCAGTTGGAATGTCAACTGTACCGGAAGTAATCGTAGCACGCCACGCTGGTATGAAAGTACTTGGTATTTCTTGTATTTCAAATATGGCAGCTGGTATTTTAGATCAACCACTTCATCATGATGAAGTAATTGAAACGACAGAGCGTGTTAAAACTAATTTCTTAGCATTAGTAAAAGCAATCGTAAAACAAATGAAGGGGTGAGTTCACAATGAGAATGGTGGACCTAATTGCAAAAAAACGTGATGGACATGCATTAACGACAGAAGAAGTGAACTTTATTGTAGAAGGCTATACAAATGGCGATATTCCAGATTATCAAATGAGCTCACTTGCAATGGCGATTTTCTTCCAAGATATGAATGAACAAGAGCGTGCTGATTTAACGATGGCAATGGTGAATAGCGGCGATACAATTGACTTATCAGCGATTGAAGGGGTAAAAGTAGATAAGCATTCAACAGGTGGTGTTGGCGATACAACTACGCTTGTGTTAGGTCCGTTAGTAGCGGCTTTAGATGTACCAGTTGCCAAAATGTCTGGTCGTGGTTTAGGACATACAGGTGGTACGATTGACAAATTAGAAGCAGTTCCAGGGTTTCATGTAGAAATTGAAAATGCTGAATTTATTCGTCTCGTAAACGAAAATAAAATCGCTGTTATCGGTCAAAGTGGAAACTTAACACCTGCTGATAAAAAGTTATATGCACTTCGCGATGTAACAGCGACGGTAAACTCTATTCCGCTTATTGCAAGCTCTATTATGAGTAAAAAAATTGCTGCTGGTGCAGATGCAATTGTGCTTGATGTCAAAACAGGTGCGGGTGCATTTATGAA
The DNA here is from genome assembly GCF_050768835.1 of Bacillus pfraonensis. Taxonomy (NCBI): domain Bacteria; kingdom Bacillati; phylum Bacillota; class Bacilli; order Caryophanales; family Bacillaceae; genus Bacillus; species Bacillus pfraonensis. The sequence goes on from NZ_JAHCDO010000012.1 coordinate 5,358, forward strand.
AACAGATGAAGATGCCAAACGTTTAGCAGAAGCAATGGTACGCATTGGTAATAACGTTGGACGTAAAACAATGGCAGTTATCTCAGATATGAGTCAACCGCTTGGCGAAGCAATTGGCAACGCATTAGAAGTAAAAGAAGCAATTGATACACTGCAAGGTAAAGGACCGAAAGATTTAGAAGAGTTATGTTTAACACTTGGAAGTCAAATGGTATACCTTGCTGGAAAAGCTTCTTCTTTAGAAGATGCTCGTGAAAAACTTATTGAAGTAATGAACAATGGAAAAGCATTAGAAGCATTTAAAACGTTTTTAGCAGCGCAAGGCGGAGATGCTTCAGTTGTTGATGATCCTTCTAAGCTTCCACAAGCACAATATAAAATGGAAGTAGAAGCAAAAGAAGACGGATACGTATCTGAAATTGTTGCTGATGAAATTGGAACAGCAGCTATGCTTTTAGGGGCAGGACGTGCAACGAAAGAATCTGAAATTGATTTAGCAGTTGGACTTATGCTTCGCAAAAAAGTGGGCGATAGCGTGAAAAAAGGTGATTCACTTGTTACAATTTACGCAAATCGCGAAAATGTAGAAGATGTAAAAGCAAAAATTTATGAGAACATGAAAATTGAGAAAGACTATGTTGATGCACCGAAACTCGTGCATGGCATTGTAACGAAATAATCTAAAAAGCTAAGGGGCCTTCTCCTTGGCTTTTTTGGTTGTTTTTTGTTAATAATAATAATGGGTGAAATTATGATTAGAATTTGCGCAGTAACGAAAGAAGATGAAGTATTATACGATGTTTCATTAGAAGACACAAAGAGAGAAGATATTGTATGGTATTGGCTTGATTTATATAAGCCGACAAAAGAAGAGTATACATATATTTTACGAGACCATTTTAAGTTCCATCCCTTGGCGATTGAAGATTGTGTAGAGTATGTACAGAGGCCAAAAGTGGATTTCTATGATGGATATAATTTTTTAGTTCTCCATGCATTTGGAGAAGATGGATTAGAGCCACACGAAATTGACTTATTTGTTAGTGAAGGTTATATCGTCTCTTTCCATTTCTCACATAATAATGCGATTGAAAGAGTGTGGAAAAGGCTTGGTGAGAAGAAACGGATTAAGAAGAGTCCTTTGCATGTAGCACATACAATTATTGACCAAATTGTTGATGACTATTTTGCGCCTGTTTACTATATTGAAGATCATTTAAATGCAATTGATGATAATTTAACAGGAGATACAGCAGGAAGTGTACTAGAAGAAGTATTTGATATTCGTGCGGACCTATCTAAGCTTAGACGTACGATTATACCAATGCGTGATCTCTTGTATCGCATTTTAAATTCAACTCGATTTTATGGTGTAAGCGATCATGAAATATATTTTAAAGATATTCACGATCATTTGCTAAAGCTTTCAGAAATGATTGAAGCAAGCCGAGAGTTAACAGCGGATATTCGAGATAGTTACTTTTCGTTAAATTCGCATCATATGAACAACATAATGAAAACATTAACCGTATTCTCGACTATTTTTATGCCATTAACATTTATTGTTGGTGTATATGGGATGAATTTCGATAATATGCCAGAATTAAAATGGGAGTATGGTTATTTTATATGTTTAGCACTTATGGCCTTTATAGGTGGAGGTATGATGGTTTGGTTTTATAAAAAAGGATGGTTTAAGTAAAAAGCGCTAGGGAGTTTCTCCCTAGCGTTTTTTCTTAGCCGATAGCATGTAAGACAAACATGGCTAAGAATAGGCATGTAATAATATACATGGACGGTGCGATTTCTTTATGCTTTCCAAGAGCAACCTTTAAAATAGGATAAGCAATAAATCCGAACGCAATACCATCAGCGATGCTATATGTGAGTGGAATCATAACGATGATTAAAAACGCTGGAAATCCTTCTGAAAAGTCATTAAGAGGGATTTGTAGAATGTTTGTAATCATTAGACCACCAATAATAATTAAAATCGGTGCAATGGCACTATCAGGAATTAATTTGACAAACGGAAGAGCAAACAGTGATGCGAAGAATAACATCCCTGTAACGATAGACGTCAGACCTGTTTTTCCTCCCGCGGCAATACCTGCAGCACTTTCTACTGTTGAAACGGTAGGACTTGTGCCAAATAGACCACATGTCATTGCTGAAATTGCATTTGCTTGATAAGCACGTGGGAATTTACGATCGTCTTCTAATAATCCGTGCAATAGCCCCATGTTCTCAAAAATAAGTACCATACTTAAGGAGAATGTTGCAATCCAAAACGGTAAGGAAGAAAGTTTTCCAAATGACATAGCTCCAAATACATCTCCGTAGTTAGCGAATGAAAATGAGCTATTTCCTACTTGGCTTGTATCAACAAGACCAAATAGCCACGCAATACCAGTTCCAATTGCAATCGTCCATAAAAAGTTTCCACGTACGTTACGAATAAATAAGACAAGTGCAACAATTAGAGTAAGTAGTGTTGCAAGAACAACAGGGCTACTTAATTTTCCTAATGCAACAGCAGTGTTCGGATGCGAAACGACTAAACCACCTTTTTGCAATCCAATGAAAGCTAGGAATAAACCGATGCCGACGGTTATTGCTTCTTTTAACGATTTTGGAATCGATAGTGAAAGCGTGCGAGCAATCGGTGTAAACGCGGCAATTGCAAAAATAATACCGGCGATAAAGACAGCTGCTAATGCCTCTTGCCAACTTAATCCAAGCGTATGCACAGCTGTGTAAGTGAAAAATGCATTTACACCCATACCTGGTACAAGAATAGCAGGTGCATTTGCCCAAAATGCCATCATTAGACATCCAACAAATGAACTAAAAACAGTTGCCAAAATTCCAGCTTCAAGTGGAATACCGGCATCTGATAAAATAGACGCGTTGACAATCATAATATAAACGATTGTGAAAAATGACGTCACTCCAGCTAATATTTCTTGTTTTGTTGATGTGTGGTGTAGGTCTAATTTAAATGTTCTTTCAAGAATTCCTTTCATGTTAAACCTTCTTTTTCATATCCCTCTCCCACCCGTGATATCCCTTTTGTAAAGAGCTCACCGTTCTTTATTATATCAGAACATAATCTTTTTACAATAAATAAAATGAGAACGGTTACTTAAAGATTAATTGGTGTTACAAATAAGTGAAGATCGCACGAACGGTAGAGATAATTTCTAGTTCCCCAGATTGAATTGGAGGAGCAGCTTGTGCCTGTAAAGTAGTATGAGTCGTAAATTCACGCGGCAATTGTGCCGATTCTTCAACGAGTGACAGAGGGACAGGATTAATATTTAAATTATATGAATTCGCAATGATGCGAGCTTTTTCTTGAGCATGCTGAACTGCTTGTAAGAGTGCTTGTTGATAATACGCGTTTGGATGGGAAATGCGAAAGCGTAATCCTCTTGCGACATTTGCTCCATTTGTAACGGCTATATCATATACTTCCCCAGCTTTCTGTACATTTAAAACGGTAATTTCATACAAATGCTCTACTCGGTAACCTTGTAATAATGCTTTTTCATTTACGTATTCATATTGAGGTGTAATTGTGTAGGAGATGGTTTCTATATCTTTATCAGCGATACCAATTTGTTTAAGTGCAGCAAGTAATTGATTAGATTGAATTGCATTTTCCTCTTGTGCTTGTTTGACATTTTTATTATCTGTTCGAATACCGATTGTTAATATAACAACATTTGGTTTTGCTTTTATAACGCCTTCTCCTTGTACAGTAATCGTTGCTTGTTTTCCATTACGGACATCGGGTGAATAAGGATTCATGCCAACTTGCATTTTTGCTCACCATCCTTTTTATATGTATATGAGTAAAAGGGAGAGAAAATTGTATGTAAAAAGTTACATAATTGAGAATCAAAAGGAAAGAAAACATATACAACGTAGGTATTTATAGATTATAATATGTATAAATATGATGAAAAAGGGTCGAGGCTAGTGAACGAAAAAAGAGAAGCGCTGATTTTAGATTTATCTACATCATTTCGAAAGATGATACGTTTATTACAAAATGATATTAATACACGTTTTTCAGAGCATATGCCATATAATGAGTTTTCAGTATTGCGTGCATTGTTCTTGAAAAGCCCGCAAATGGCTTCGCAAATAGCTAGTGAGGTAAATGTAACATCCAGCCATATTACAGCAGTAACAGATCGCCTTGTACGAAAAGGTTTTGTAACGAGAAAACGTTCTGATTCAGATCGTCGTATCGTGTATTTAGAAATTACAGAGCATGGAAAAGAAGTTACACAAAAACTTGAAGCTGTACGTAAAGAATACTATAAAGAGAAATTTAAAGAGTGGAGCGATCAAGAGGTTGAGATGGTATTAGAACTATTTGGTCGTGTACTATAATTACGATAAATGAGGATAGGAAGCAAAATGCTTTCCTATCTTTTTCTTTTGAATAAAAATATTTTGAAATTCCAATACTTTAAGTAAAAAGTATTCGGAGGAAAAATAATGAAATATATTGTTTCACTTGCAATTATTATTGGAAGTTTTATATGCTCGAGCACGTTAAGTTATGCAAAAACACCAGTCCAAGTTGTACAAAAAGAACTACATTATATTACGAGTGATCAGCCTATTTTATATTCAAAGCTATGGATTCGTTCTATGCAGAATGCTATTCTTTTTCAACATAGTAATAATATTCGTGAGCAGGATACAATGCGTAATGTCAAAAATTCTTCTCTCGTAAAAGTGAAACAGCTTTCCCTTGAAAAGGCTTCACATTACATCCCACGGTTATCTCAATATGTCTCTAAGTTTGAAAATAAAAATGTTCAAGTTTATTACGTTGCTGTTCGTTATGAAGTGAAAAAAGAAACTCCATATCAATTGAATGGAATGAATTATTTTCTTCAAGTATTTGTACAAGAACAAGGCGATTGGAGGATTGCTGAAAGTATTGTAGCTCCTACAGATCAAATGATAGAGAATGGTGATGGATTTGGGATGAAGGAAGAGAAGGAATATGGGAAAAGAAGAGAGAATGTGAAATAATCTTTTATATAGTAATAAGGCATTGCTCGGAAGCAATGCCTTGTTTATTTTGCATATAAAGAAAGTTTATGCTTTAAAAGGCGCTGCAAGATAACATATGTCAGTACGCCCGATCCTATAAAGTAAATATAGTAAAGAGGTAAAGAATTACTACCATCAATAAAAACTGTACCACCAAGAAGCCCAAAACAAAGAGAAGTACAAATTAAGAAATACTTATGAAGTTTTGGATATAGCAGTATTTTTCCGTTATGTTCATTTGGAGCACGTATATATAAATAAGCCCCTAGTGGAAGACAAATAAGTATATACATAGCAGGGCTTAACAATGTCCAAGCGGACGGAATATGATGGTAGGTAGGCCCTGTTTGTACATTGCCGAATTCATCTTTATAAGATTCACTTTGTGAGTCATAGTTGTAGTTAATACGAAAATGAGTAAGAGGAGATGCAATACTTACATTTTCTGTATAAAGGGCGTATTTATTATAATTATAATTGTATTCCTTCTGTGGTAAATCCACATGTAATGCAAGGAAAGGGAAAATAAGTCGAAAGATATATAAAGGTAAAATGATAATAATATAACTTAAAGTCCCTTGTGAGATTACGTTCCCTGTAATGGTTCCAATAAAGAGTGTGAATGTGTAAACTGCAATAAGCGTAATGATTGTATACGTAAAGTATATATGAAATGGTTCAAAAGATTGATACTGAGCATGTATCGTGTTCTGGTAGATGATATACATAAGAAGCCAACTAAGGCTAAGCGCACCTACGATATGAACGATGCCTAGTAACCATTTTGATAAAAATAAGTGTGACCGTTTAAATGGCATAGACCAAAGAAAATCGATTGTTTGATTATTGCGTTCCCATCCTATTAAGAGGATCGCTAATCCCATTAATAGAAGGGCTGGAAATAGTATAGCGTCAGCTCCCTGTATATGATACGTATAATAAGTATCTGTCGTTTTCCGTAAATGTTCAGCCGTGTGCTGTGCATTCATATAATATTTATATGGTAAGGTGTATAAAGTACTTAGCCAAAAGAGCCAAATCACATATTTTCCTTGTTTATAGTTCCGTATCCATAAGGCTTTATGAAACATGTATCCACCACCTCAATTTGTATTTATTTCCCTCCAAAAGCAAACTTCAATTTTAATAGACGTGTAAAAATGAAATAACTCATGATAGCGAATAGGAAAAATCCAACATAATAAGACAGCAGGGCATCTCGTCCCCCTAATATTCTACCGCCAAGTAATCCGAAGCATAGAACAGTACAAAGCATGAACCACTTTTGCAAGCTAGGAAACAATAGTATTTTTCCGTTTTGTTCGTTCGGTGTACGTGTGTATAGAAAAATTGATAATGGTAAAAAGATAATGATGTAAGCAAATGGTGTTAATAGTGTCCAAGGAGAAGGCACAGAAGTATGCTCCATTGGATTGTCCTGTGGTACACTAGAAAGTTTATTTCCATAGTCATCAAATGTTTCTATCGGATGGTAATCATAAGTAATAGAAAAAGATTCTAATGGTGAAATAATCCCTACATGTTGTAAGTACTCATGAGTCTGCACCTCTATTTCTCCCATCGCCTCTAAAGACCATTGTGTATGGGTATAAATGAATCCAGAGATTAATAATATGGAACCGTATGGTAAAAATAATAAAATTGCTGTTAAGCTACTTTGGGAGAAAATATTTCCAGTAATAGTTCCGATAAATAAAGTGAATGTATAAATAGCAATGAGTACAACCGTAGCATATACAAAGTAACTATGGAACGGAGTAAAGATTTGATACTCATTGTGAAACGATATGTGTTTGATTCCGTACATGCTAATCCAGCAAATGATCTGTACTGCAATAATGTTGAAAACGCCAAACAACCACTTTGTTAAAAAAATATCTTTTCGCTTAAAAGGCATCGAGAATAGAAAATCAGTAGATTGATTGTTACGTTCCCATCCAATTAAAAGACAAGCGAGTGCAATAAGAGCAGCTCCTTGAAAGAGGACAGCACCATCAGATGTTTGAAAATAGTAGGAGTAGTAGTACGTATAGTCATCAAACTTCATTTTTGAATGATTTAGCGCCATTTGTGCTGCTTGATAATATTTATAAGGGAGTTGATACAAACTAATTAACCAAAACAATAGAATGATATATTTTCCTTGTTTCCATTGCCTCATCCATAAAGCTTTATGAAACATGTGAATCCTCCTCAAACGTTGTGACAAAAATATCTTCGAGTGACATTGGTAATTCTTCTAATAAAAGGGGCTGTTCTTTATGAAACTTTTCTAATGTAACTGCTACGTTTCCTTCAATTAAGATGGTATATACTTTTCCAGTTTGATTTAATATTTTTATATTTGCTAAGTTTTCTAGTTTTTGTGGTAGTGAACGCTCGTAAGCAACTTGTATTTTTGCATAGCGAGATTTCGTATCTTCTAATGCTGTAATCGATGCGATTGTATGATCTTTTAAAATAATAACTGTGTCAGCAATTTTTTCTACTTCATCTAAATGGTGAGTAGAAATGAGAATGGTAATTTCTCTTTCCGCTACTTCTTCAATTAAAAATTGTAAAATTTGTCTTTTTACAATTGGGTCAAGCCCATTGGTTGGCTCATCTAAAATGATGTATTCTACACCTGTACAAAAGGCTAAAATCATAGCAAGAAGTGCCTTCATCCCGCGTGAGTAACTACGAATGCGCTTTTCAGGCAATTTGAAGCGTTCTAGCAGCTGATAGAAATGTTCTTCATTAAAATTGTGATAAACAGCCTTATAAAACTTTACAATTTCCTTTACTGTATATCCGTTTAATATATTAGTAGAATCCGGCACATAGGCTACCTTTTGTTTTATTTCTGGATGCTCATGAACATCCACATCATCATATGTAACAGTGCCTTCATCTGGATTTAAAATACCAACAAGTGTCCGAAGTAAAGTGGTCTTCCCCGCACCGTTTCTTCCGAGTAATCCAACAATACTTCTTTTTTGTAATGTGAAAGAAATATTGTCTAAAATGACTTGGTTATCAATTGTTTTTCTGAGACTCGTCACTTTTAGCATTCGTATTTCCTCCTAGTTCTTTATAGTATGAATCTATCCAATTATGAATTTTTTCTTTCGTAATCCCAAGGTAGGAAGCTTCTAGTAGTAATTGATGGAATTGTTTTTCAACCATAGCAATTTTCCTTTCATCTAGTGTCGGTGTAATCGATTGAGAGACAAATGTACCTTTTCCTCGCAGCGTTTCGATAATACCTTGCCGTTCTAATTCTTGGTACGCTTTGCTTACTGTATTCGGATTAATGACAAGAAGTGAAGCCAGTTCACGTACAGATGGTAGTTTATCATTTGGTGCTAGCATTTTTTTCAGTACGAGTTCTTTTATATTTTGAACAATTTGTTCCCAAATCGGAGTGTTGCTTCTTGGATCGAGTTGAATGTGCAAGAGCAATGTCTCCTTCCTGATGAGTATTAGTGTATTACTAGTTGTAATACACTTAATACAATATATGCGATAGAATTGTTTGTCAATACGAATTCATAGAAAAATATGGTATAAAAATGCTCTAGTTGGAAAAAATAGGTTTGATATAGAATGGAGGGTTAGTCATGAGGCGAGTTTTTGGAATACTTGTTTGTTTCATGTTGTTATTTTCTGGTGTTTCAGTTGGCTTTGCAGAATCTGAGAAAACACAGTCTAAGAAAACAGAAGTAGAAACAGGGCCGAAGTTAGCGGAGCAAGCATCATCAGCAATTGTGATTGAGCAAGATACAGGTAAAGTTTTATTTGAGAAAAATCCAAATGAAAAACTACCACCTGCTAGTATGACGAAGATTATGACGATGCTACTGATTATGGAACAAGTTGAAAAGGGAAAACTAAAACTAGAAGATAAAGTCAGAGCAAGTGAACATGCAGCATCAATGGGTGGTTCGCAAATCTTTCTTGAGCCAGGTGAAGAAATGACAGTGAATGAAATGCTAAAAGGAATTGCGATTGCATCGGGAAATGATGCATCTGTTGCGGTTGCTGAGCATATCGCTGGTTCAGAAGAAGGCTTTGTAAACATGATGAATAAAAAAGCAAAGGATTTAGGACTGAAAAATACACATTTCCAAAATCCAACGGGGCTTCCGGCGAAAGATCATTATTCAACAGCATATGATATGTCAATTATGGCGAAAGAATTGATGAAGTATCCACTCATTCGAAAATATACAGGAAAGTATGAAGATTATTTACGTGAAAATACAGAGAAAAAATTTTGGCTTGTAAATACGAATAAATTAGTACGTTTTTATCCAGGTGTAGATGGAGTGAAGACAGGTTTTACGACAGAGGCAAAATATTGTTTAACTGCATCAGCTGAAAAAAATGGCATGCGTGTTATTTCTGTTGTCATGGGAGCGCCAACATCAAAAGAACGTAACAACCAGGTAACAAAGCTCCTTGATTATGCATTTGGACAATACACAACGAAAAAATTGTATAAGCGCGGTGAGAAAATTCAAACTGTAAAAGTAGGAAAAGGTAAGAAAGAAAATGTAGATTTAGTGGCATCAGATAATGTATCTCTTCTTATGAAAAAAGGCGAGAATATGGACAAGGTAAAACAGGAAGTTATCGCTGAAAAGAAAGTAAAAGCACCAATTAAAAAAGGTGATGCACTCGGTACACTTGTTATAAAAAAAGATAAAGATGTTTTATTAAAGCAAACGATTGTAGCGAAAGAAGATGTTGCTGCAGCAAGCTGGTGGGAACTGTTTAAAAGAAGTTTGGGAGCGTTCTCAACATCGGAATAACGACAAAGATATTGCTCCTTTTCTATCCGCAGGCATGAAAAAGGTAGAATAATTGCTGAAAGGTTCACATTATGGCGAAATAGTACTTCTTTTGTCAGTAGGAAGGATTCTTATTTTATGTTCACGAAAATCTTATGTAAATGAATCAAGTTTAAGCATAAGGAGGAAATCGTGTGAGTCTTTCCATGCATTTAGAAATAAAGCGTGATGTCTTATGTGTTCGGTTAGCGGGTGAATTAGATCATCATACTGCTGAAGAGTTGCGAGCAAAGGTAACGGATATGATTGAGACGCATCGCGCTCATCATATTGTACTAAGTTTAGAGAAGTTAACATTTATGGACAGTTCTGGTCTTGGTGTTATATTAGGCAGATATAAGCATGTTAAAGGTTTAGGAGGGGAGATGGTCGTTTGTGCAATCTCACCTCCTGTAAAACGTTTATTTGAAATGTCAGGTCTGTTTAAAATCATTCGCTTAGAAGAAAGTGAAGCGCATGCGCTCGCGACATTGGGGGTGGCATAAATGAGAAATGAAATGAACCTTCAATTTTCAGCATTAAGTCAAAATGAATCGTTCGCTCGCGTTACAGTTGCTGCTTTTATCGCACAATTAGATCCAACAATGGAGGAATTGACAGAGATAAAAACGGTTGTGTCTGAAGCAGTCACAAATGCAATTATTCACGGATATGAAGGGAATGCAGAAGGTCTTGTTTACATTTCAGTGATTTTGGAAGAAGCAATGGTGAAACTCACGATTCGAGATGAAGGGGTTGGCATTTTTAACTTAGACGAGGCAAGGCAACCTCTTTTTACAACTAAACCTGAATTAGAGCGTTCCGGAATGGGATTTACTATCATGGAAAATTTTATGGATGAAGTAGAAGTAATTTCAAATGAATCTTTCGGGACAACAATCCATTTGACAAAATACTTATCAAATAGTAACGCTCTATGCAATTAAGGAGAATTGCCTATGGACATAGAGGTCAGAAATGAGAAAAAGAAACCTCAGTTAAAGGACCACGAGTTAAAAGCGTTAATTCAAAAAAGTCAAGATGGAGATCAAGGGGCGAGGGATACGATAGTCCAAAGCAATATGCGTCTTGTATGGTCAGTTGTACAAAGATTCCTCAATCGAGGATATGAACCAGATGATTTATTTCAAATTGGCTGTATTGGACTCTTGAAATCAGTAGACAAATTTGATTTGTCTTTCGAGGTGAAATTTTCAACCTATGCAGTTCCAATGATTATTGGAGAAATACAGCGGTTCTTGCGGGATGATGGATCCGTAAAAGTAAGTCGTTCTTTAAAGGAAACTGGAAATAAAATTCGAAAAATGAAGGATGAGCTTTCTAAAGAATACGGCAGGGCTCCAACGATTAATGAGGTTGCTGAAGCGCTTGAACTAACGGCAGAGGAAGTTGTTCTTGCGCAAGAAGCGAGCCGTGCTCCATCATCTATACATGAAACCGTGTATGAAAATGATGGAGATCCTATTACAATTTTGGATCAAATTGCAGATCAAACAGAAACGAAATGGTTTGATAAGATTGCTTTAAAAGAAGCAATTCGAGAATTGGATGAGAGAGAACGTTTAATTGTGTACTTGCGGTATTATAAAGATCAAACGCAATCGGAAGTTGCGGAACGAATTGGTATCTCTCAAGTTCAAGTTTCGAGACTTGAAAAGAAAATTTTAAAACAGATGAAAGATCGAATAGATGAATGACCATCTATTCGATTTTTTATTTCAACGAGAAGGGAGTAATATTTCAAATGAACTTTTGAAAAAAGCTACATCTTATGTTATTAATGTTATCTTTTCCAAAATCCAAAAATTTCACTCATCCAGAAAAATTTACAGAATTTATTGATAATTTAGTAAATTTTAAATATAATCCAATTATAAACTTGTCATAAAGGGGGAAGGAAACATGGAAACAAGGCAGCAATGGGGAACGAGGGCTGGATTTATTTTTGCAGCAATCGGTTCTGCTGTTGGATTAGGGAACATATGGCGTTTTCCGTATACTGCGTATGAAAACGGAGGGGGCGCATTCTTTTTACCGTACTTATTTGCATTATTAACGACTGGTATTTCATTATTAGCTTTTGAATTTGCTCTTGGGCACCGTCACCGCGGTTCAGCACCACTTACATTCTTTCGTATAAATCCACGTGCTGAATTTATTGGTTGGTGGCAAATGGCTGTTACATTTATCGTTTCCACGTATTATGCTGTTATTATTGCATGGTCGATTTCTTATACGTATTTTTCGATTACTGGAGCGTGGGGGAAAGATACAGAAGCTTTTCTATTTAAAGAGTATTTACAAGTTGTTGATAAGCCAGGACAATTTGGAGGCCTTGTACCAGAAGTGTTAATTCCACTTGCGCTTGTTTGGATTATTGTACTTGGTGTGGCATTTAAAGGGGTTAAGAAAGGAATTGAAGTTGTAAACCGTATTTTTATTCCTTTACTTGTTGTGATGTTTCTAATTATTGTTGTTCGCGCTGTTACGATGGAAGGGGCAATGCAAGGGCTTGATGCCTTTTTTAAACCGGATTGGAGTCGTATTTTAGATGGAAAAGTATGGCTTGCTGCATACGGGCAAATTTTCTTTAGTTTATCGTTAGCATTCGGAATTATGATTACTTACTCTAGTTATTTACCAAAGAACTCTGATACAACAAATAACGCTTTTATTACTGGTTTTGCGAACTCAGGCTTTGAATTATTAGCTGGAATCGGTGTGTTTGCAGCACTCGGTTTTATGGCAAATAACATGGGAGTACCAGTTGATAAAGTAGCGAGCGCTGGCGTTGGACTCGCGTTTGTCGTATTCCCGCAAATTATTAACGAATTACCGATGTCACCATTATTTGGAGTATTATTCTTTCTGTCCTTAACGGTAGCTGGAATTACATCACTTATCTCATTAGCAGAAGTATGTTTTGCAGCTGTATCTGAAAAATTTAGTCTAAGTCGTCAAAAGACCATTGGAATTATGGGTACTCTTCTTGTGCTAGTTTCACTTGTATTTGCGACACGTGGCGGGCTTATGTTCCTAGATGTTGTAGATTACTTTGCAAATAACTTTGGACTTATTGTAATTGCATTGGTAGAGGTAGTTACGGTTGGACTTATCCTTCGCCGTTTACCAGTATATCAAAATCATGCGAATTTCACATCGGATATTAAGCTAGGGATGTTCTGGAGAGTTAGTTTACTTGTTATTACACCACTGATGTTAGGGTACATGCTGATTGATGGTACAATCCAAAACATTCAAAAGAATTACGGAGATTATCCAACACAATTTGTCGTAACGTATGGTTGGGCTTTGGCAGCAGCATTTCTTATCATTGCATTAATTATTAGCGTGAAAAAATGGAATTCGCAAATACATTCAGATTCTGCCCAGCTTGAAAAAGAATGGAAAGATCGAGGTGTTTCATAATGAGTGGATCAGCAATTATGATGATGATCATTGGAATTGTAGTCATTTGGGGAGGATTAGCTTTAAGTATTATGAATTTATTTAGAAAAAAGAAGGCATAAAAAAACATCTGCGCCAAAAAAGTGCGGATGTTTTTTCTTTAAGGGTGTGGGGAAACAGGAGTCAGCAGGCTCCTGTTTTTATCGTTATTTGTGGCAATGTCGATATATTTGAAATTGGAACGATAAAATTTTATTCACCATTTTCTTCCATAAGACCCTATTACTAAAATTCCTGTTTTCTTTATTCACTGTGATCGTTGATAAAAATTCACCGTACAAAGTTTATTTTATAAAAATGTTGTATTAGAAAATTTTCCAAAAACCATACTACAACTACGAGGAAAAGTGAAGAGGTGAGCTTTAAGTGGAACAAACAATCTATCTCAAAATGCGAAATCGTCTGCAAGTATCGCCTTCATATGAGGTGAAGATTGAAGATGTTGCACAAGTAGTTGGAGAGTCTGATGTAGTAGAAAAAATAAAAAAACAGCTCGTCTATAAAATCACAAAACGTGATAAAACACATGTTGTAATTGATGCGATGAAAATTATTCAAGTCATTGGGCAAACTACGCAGCATACACAAATTAATTTATTTGGTCCTGGACAAACACTTGTTGAAATCGTCTATGAAAAAAAGAAAGTAAACCCCGTTTTCTTTGGATTGGTTTGGATATTACTTTTTGTCGGGGCGGCTCTGGCAATTATTTATTTTCATGAGGACGTAAGTATGCAACAAGTACATGGACGTCTATATTACATGATTACAGGAGAAATTAACTATAAACCACTCTTATTTCAAATTCCTTATTCTTTAGGACTTGGATTAGGGATGGTCCTATTTTTTAATCATGTGTTTCAAAAACGAATTAATGAAGAGCCGAGTCCGTTAGAAGTGGAAATGTTCCAGTATCAACAATCACTCGATCAATATGTCATGATTAATGAAAATAAAGAGAGTGCAAAACAAATTGCAGATGATTGAATATGGTTTGGTGATCGTAATGGGGCTTGCTGGTGGTATCGCAGTTGGAGGGGGATATGTTGCATTTTTAGCTGTGCTCGGTGTTATTCCACGATTAGCTCAGTTAACAAGGAGTGGCCATCGTATTCAAATTTTTGAATGGGCTGTAATTGGTGGTTCTTTGGTCGGGGCATGGTGCAGTTTAAGAGATATAACCTTTCAAGTATCTCAGTATTGGCTTATTATACTTGGCTTATTTTGTGGAACATTCATTGGTATGCTTGCTGCAGCTTTGACAGAAGTATTAAATGTTTTACCTATATTAGCTAAACGGGTAGGAGTAGATGGGAAAATTGTTATTTTACTTGTTGCACTTGTACTTGGAAAGGTAATGGGTTCTTTATTTCATTGGATTTATTTTGCACGGTAGGAGGCATCAGATGACACAAGATAAATTAAAAGATGATTACATAAATAAAGTAAAAGATTATCATCCAAAGCCAAATTATGTGATGAATTGTGTAAAAGCATTCGTCGTGGGGGGACTGATTTGTACGGTAGGTGAATGCTTGATGAAATTTTTTATGCATTATTTTCATTTCAGTGAGCAAGATGCAGGAAACCCTACAATAGCAACGCTTGTATTATTATCAGCCATGTTAACTGGACTTGGTGTGTATGATAAAATCGGTCAATTTGGAGGAGCTGGTTCAGCAGTTCCTGTTACTGGATTTGCAAATTCAATGGCAAGTGCAGCAATAGAGCATCGTAGTGAGGGAATTGTACTTGGAGTTGCTACAAATATGTTTAAGCTTGCTGGAAGTGTAATTGTATTTGGAGTTGTTGGAGCATATATTGTTGGACTCATTCGATATACGTTTAAACTTTGGATGTCTTAAAGGAGACTAGATATGAGATTGACAGGGAAGCAAACATGGGTATTTCAAAATCATATATTTGTGAATGCAACAGGTACTGCTGTCGGTCCAAAAGAAGCGGAAGGTCCTCTTGGAAAGTGTTTTGATATTTCATACGATGACTTACACTGCGAGGAAGAAAATTGGGAGCTCGCTGAAAGAAGGTTGATGAATGATTCAATTCAGCAAGTTATGCGAAAGGGGGATATAAGACCTTCGCAAATTGATTTTTTTTTAGCAGGTGACTTATTAAACCAAACCGTTACAGCGAATTATGTGGCACGAGAGCTTGGAATTCCTTTTTTAGGTATGTTCAGTGCTTGTGCAACATCAATGGAGACACTAGCAATCGGATCGGCTTTTATTGATGGCGGTTTTGCTAACCGTGTGATAGCTACGGTTAGTAGTCATAATGCAACTGCAGAACGGCAATTTCGTTATCCGACAGAATATGGAGGGCAAAGGCCTGGTACAGCTACATCAACTGTTACAGGGGCGGGAGCAGCTTTAATTAGTAAAGAACCGAGCAATATTAAAATAACAGCTGCCACCATTGGTAAGGTACAAGATTTAGGAATTACAAATCCTTTTGATATGGGATCGGCAATGGCACCTGCAGCTGCTCATACGATTCAACAGCATTTTGAAGATTTAGGGAGAAGTGCAGCTGATTATGATCTTATTGTTACAGGCGATTTATCAGGTGTTGGAGCGCCAATTACGAAGCAGCTTTTACTTGAGGAAGGATATGATTTAGGGCATGTATATAATGATTGCGGACTAATGATTTATCACAAGGATCAAGAAGAAGTTTTTGCAGGTGGAAGTGGTTGTGCTTGTTCGGCAGTTGTAACATACGGTCATTTACTAGAAGAAATGAAAAAGGGAAACTTACAGCGTATTTTTGTAGTTGCAACAGGAGCATTGTTAAGCCCGATTATGATACAACAAAAAGAAACGATTCCGACAATCGCACATGGCATTGTATTTGAAAGGGTAAAAGGAGTGTGAAGTGTGGATTTTGTATACGCGTTTATTGTTGGAGGAGCTATTTGTGTAATAGGACAACTTTTATTAGATTTTGCTAAATTAACTCCTGCACATTTGATGGCAACTTTTGTAGTGATTGGAGCGATTTTAGATAGTTTTGGACTATATGATAAACTCATAAAATTTGCAGGTGCAGGTGCAACTGTTCCTATAACGAGCTTTGGACATTCCCTTTTACATGGGGCATTAGAGGCGGCTGAAAAACATGGCTATTTAGGAATAGGAATTGGGATGTTTAGTTTAACTTCCTCGGGTATTTCAGCAGCGATATTATTTGCGTTCTTTGTGGCACTTATATGTAAACCGAAAGGATAAAACAAATGAGACGAAGGGTTATTTTGGTGACAGACGGAGATGAATATGCAAAGCGAACAATTGAGCTGTTAACAAAGGAATTTGGCGGAAGGTGTATTTCAGCCTCCCAAAGCAATCCGACCAAGTTGACAGGAAAGAAGATTGTGGAGCTGATTATGCAAACGCCATATGACCCTGTATTTGTCATGTTTGATGATAGTGGATTTATCGGAGAAGGTTCAGGTGAAAAGGCATTAAAATATGTGGCGATGCATAAAAACATTGATGTTCTTGGTATTTTAGCTGTTGCGTCTAATACACATCATTGGGAGTGGGCACGTGTAGATGTCAGTGTAGATCGAGAAGGCAGATTAACAGAATACGGCGTTGACAAATTTGGATTGCCCGATGGTGAAATTGGCAGGATTAATGGGGATACGATTTACTGTTTAGATGAATTAAATGTCCCTGTCATCGTTGGGATTGGTGATATTGGAAAAATGTGTGGAAATGATGAGTGGGAACGAGGATCACCTATTACAAAAAAAGCAATTCAATTAATTTTAGAAAGAAGTGGATTTTATGACGAAACAGAAGAACGTTAATATCCCGATTTCTTCTTTTTTAAGTGACAATGAAAATTATTTAAAACAAACAGTCGGACTCGGTGTTACATTTGATGTTGGAATTCGTAAATTTCAAATTCTTGATAAAGAAATCGGTGTATTATTTGTAAATGGATTGTGTGATACAAACTATATCATTCCAATTTTGGAAGAAGCAGTGGATACAAATGAGATAAGGAATGCTGAGGGGAATACAGTAGAGATTTTAGAAAATCGACTTATTCATCAACAAGTAAGTAAAGTGAAAACGATGGATGATGTAATGGTACAAGTTTTATCTGGTCTCGTGATTATTTTTGTAGAAGGTGAGACGGAAGCTTTTGTAATTGATGTTCGTAGTTATCCAGGGCGAACACCGACAGAGCCAGATACAGAAAAAGTAGTACGTGGAGCGAGAGATGGCTTTGTAGAAAATATAGTTGTAAATACTGCCTTAATAAGAAGACGTATTCGTGATCCGCGCTTGCGAAATGAAATTATCCGGGTAGGGGATAGATCGCAAACAGATATTTGCATTACGTATGTTCAAGATGTTGCCAATCCAGATTTAGTAAAGATTATTAAGCAAGAACTAGAGAATATCGAAGTAGATGGAATTACGATGGCAGATAAAACGATTGAAGAATTTTTAGTTAAACAAGGCTATAATCCTTTTCCACTTATTCGTTATACAGAAAGACCGGATGTAGCAGCAAATCATTTATTAGAAGGGCACGTATTAGTTATTGTTGATACATCTCCAAGTGTGATGATTACACCAACAACTTATTTTCATCATGTACAGCATGCGGAAGAGTTTAGACAAAATCCCGCAGTTGGTACATTTTTACGATGGGTACGATTTGTTGGTATCTTATTTTCCCTATTTTTGATGCCTTTTTGGCTCGTGTTTGTTTTAGATCCAACGTTATTACCGGAAAAACTAGCTTTTATTGGACCGAATAAAATGACGCATTTACCTATTGTATTACAAATTATTATGGCAGATATTGGGCTTGAATTTTTAAGAATGGCATCGATTCATACGCCAACCCCTCTATCATCAGCTACCGGTTTAATTTCAGCGATTTTAATTGGACAAATTGCAATTGATGTTGGCTTATTTGTTCCAGAAGTTATTTTATATACAGCTGTTGCGATGATTGGAATATATGCGACACCGAGTTATGAATTAGGACTCGGAAATAAACTAGGAAGATTATTCGTAATTCTTTTAACCGGTTTATTTCATGAAATAGGATTTATTGTTGGAATGACAATGTTAATCTTATTTTTAACATCTATTAAAAGTTTACAAACACCGTATTTATGGCCGTTTCTACCGTTTGATTGGGGCGCATTAACGAAAATTTTGTTACGTCCAACTATGTCTAGCTTAAAAGTACGTCCAAGCATTGTACATCCGCAAAATATACGTAGACAAAAATAAGCAGGATTATTTTCCTGCTTATTTTTTATTATAAATTTATCGTTTTTTAACAAAAACACAACATTTTTTTCGTACAATTAGAGTAGAAATTGTGTATGAAAGGGGAAGAGAGCATGATTAAATTATTTGTAAGTGATTTAGACGATACACTTGTTTATAATGTAAGTCATATTCATAAGGAAGATGAAAAAGCACTTTGTTGGTTAGCAGAAAAAGGGACAAATATTTGCTTTGCTTCTGGCCGTTTTACACATAGAATTCACGATGCAGTTAAATGGTTCACATTTCCATATTATACAACTGGTTTAAATGGAGCTACGATGCTATTACCAAACGGGCAAACATTTCATGAATCGAAATTTAATGATGGAGTTGCCCAGGAAATATATCGATATATTCATGAAAAAAAGCTAGCTGATATTGTGTGTGCAAAAGAGCAGCGATATACGAAAAAGAAAAACGAACATCATTATGTTTTTGAAGAATATATGGGTGTGCATATTGCTGAAATAGAAACATTAGAAGAAGAATTTGGTAAAAGTGTACATCCTGCAAAGTTGTTTGTGTATGGAGAAGCAGAAAAAATTGTGAAATTGGATCAAGAACTAAGAGAAACTTTTCATGAACAAGCTGAAATTTTTATTTCTGGAAAAGGCTATGTGGATATTATGCCAATGGGAGTTAGTAAAGGAAGTGCTTTAAAACGTTTAATGGCGCATTTGAAAATTGAAGCGCACGAAGTAGCATGTATCGGTGATTCTTTTAATGATATCTCCATGTTTGCAGTAACGCCAAATTCTTTCACTCTTCATCATGCACATCCCTATGTAAAAGAAAAAGCACGTCACGTTGTTCGTTCTGTAGAGGAAGCTGTTATGAAGTTACCCTTGCTTATATAAATCTCAAGTATATAAGTCGTGACTATGAAAATAAAAGAAGCATCTGCTCATTTTTTCTCTTTGTTTTGCACATGGCATGGTGTTAAAAAAGCTCTGATCGCTACAATGCAAGGGCGGATGATCTCTCCCACCTAGAAAAGAGGGTTTGATTCGGATGTATAAAGAAAAAGCCCGTCAATGACGAGCTTTTTCTTACTTAAATAAGGATTTAATAAAATCAATAATACTAGAGAAGAAATCTTTTACTTTATCTAGGAACCCTTGTCCTTCTTCAGATCCTAAGAAGGCTGAAACATGTTCTTTCGCTTTATTTAATTGGGTACCAACTTGGTTCCAGTCAATATTTAAGTTTTTCATTTTATCAAATAATGAAACTAAACTATCTAATTGCTCATCTGTTAGTGTAATACCAAGTTGCTCAGCAATCTTTTTAATTAGCGCACGTAAATCTTCTGTTGTTTTTGGTTGTTCCTTAGCAATTTCTTCTTTTACTTTTGCAACAAGTTGAACAGCTTTTTCTTCACCAATTTTGTCACCAAGCTTGGCTGTTTGTACCATTTCTTCATTGGCTACTTTTTTTACTTCTTCAGGAATTTCTTTTTTCGATGTTGTTTCGTAAGCTTTCATTAGTCCTGTTAAAGCAGCTGTTCCTGATACTTTAAAGGGTGCTGTGATTTGAATCTCTGCATCTTTGACACCTGCTGTAATGAGTGCGTTTGTATACATTGCATCTGTTACCCAATTAATGTTTTTCGCTCGCACAATAAGACCTGATCCTGGTTTTGTATACGTAATCATAGAAGAGGAAATAGCTCTCGTACCAATTTGTGCTTTTGGTACAATACCCTCTAAAAATTTATGTTCTTCCGCATTAGAAACAGTAATAATTTGCGCATCTTTTGGCGCTTTCATTTCTTTTAAAAGATCTTGTTTTTGTTGTTCAGATAAATTTTCTCCTAATGTAACGATTGATTCTCCCTCAATCACATCTGCAAATGAAGCTGTTGGAATCATAAATACTGTAACAGCTAGTAGCAGAGCTAATAGTTTCGTTCTCACGAAAAATCGCTCCCTTTCTCTTTCTGGAATTTTCGGGCAACACAGTTATTATAGTATATTTTTCTGATTTGTCATCCGTCTTCTTCTTGATTTCAAAAAAGAAGTATGCAGATTGTCGGATTCTTTTTGTTTCTGGACGCGAATATGGTAATATAGTGCTGAGATAGTTGAAAGGAGACATATACGTATGAAAACTTTAGGATACATATTAATGGAGAATGGTGAAAAAATCGAATTAGAATTTTTCCCAGAAGAAGCACCAAAAACAGTTGAAAACTTTAAAAAATTAGCAGACCAAGGATTTTATAATGGTGTTACATTCCACCGCGTTATTCCTGGTTTCGTAAGTCAAGGCGGAGATCCAACAGGAACAGGAGCGGGTGGCCCTGGTTACTCTATTCCATGTGAAACTGATGGGAATCCTCATAGACATGTAGTTGGAGCACTTTCTATGGCACACGCTGGCCGTAATACAGGTGGTAGCCAATTCTTTATTGTCCATGAGCCACAACCACATTTAGATGGTGTACATACTGTGTTTGGTAAAGCGACAAGCGGTATTGAAACAGTATTAAACATGCGTCAAGGCGATGTAATGAAAGAAGTTAAAGTTTGGGAAGAGTAAGTGAAAGAGAGAGCAATCTAGCTCTCTTTTTTTGTACTTATTCTTACTATCATCAGTTTAAGATAATTCTTTTGCAATCAATATGAAAAGGGAAGAGTAGTTTTTTATGTTATAAGGAGGAATTGATGATAGTTGTACAGTAAATGATAATGTAGAGAATAAAGTTATTATGCGAAGAACTAGTTTTTGTAAACATACATAGGATATAGTAAAATTTTTTATAGGCGTTATGATTGAATTGTATTCAATTTTTCTCCCTTGTTTGATTTGGCCTGGGGCAGAAAAAGGGTTTGAACGCTTCTATGCATGAACGGATACTCTCCTCCCGCCTAAAAGGGAAAGGTTTTATGCTCATTTTAAAATTTATATGTAGTTGACTTTCCTAAACTCTCTTTGTATGATTATCAAGTTGTTTTGGCAGCCCTTCTCACTATAGTGAAAATATTGTAGAATGGATATGATGTAGAAATAGTGGTAGAGGGGATACATGGTTTGTAACTTTTGTAAGAAGGGATAAGATTTATGTTAATTCGTTTTAAAAAAAGTTATGAGAAGATTGCAATGGGACTTCTTTCTTTTATGCCGACTGAAAAAGATGTAAAAACTTTACAATTAACAATGAAAGAATATGATAAAAACGATAGTTGGCAACTGTATTTGTGGAAACAAAATGATGATTTTGTTGGGATAGTTGGAATTATCAATCAAGAAAATGTATTAGAGATTCAACATCTTAGTGTGAATCCATCTCATCGTCACATGGGGATTGGTACGAAGATGGTACAAGAATTAAAAAATAAGTTTCAAGGTGTTACGGTTTGTGGTAATGAACAAACTACTAGTTTTTGCGAAAAGTGTAAGGAAGTAGAACAAAATATACATTCATAAAAGCAGAGATAAGAACAATGTCATCTCTGCTTTCTCTTTTTTAGTTGCTCGTTTCGTTCGGCAATTACATCATTTCTGTTACGTAATTTATGTTTATGGACAATGTACTCAGTAGGTAGTGAATGAGCATCTTTCCAGGGAAGCATTTTTTCTGTACACAATTGCAAGCATGTATTTTCCAAAGAAGAGTCTGAAAAAGGTAAAAATATAGGTGTAAAAGGTTCTTTCTTTTGAATAGACTGTAATTGTTTTTGCAAAATAGTTAAAAGTTTTGGGTGATCAAGACCTAATTCATGCACTTGTTTACTTTCTTCTTTTAAAATAGCAATGGCGCTTTTCATCATTCGTATTGAACCATTCCAATTTGAGCGTCTGTGATGGTATAAAGAAACTGCTATTTGAATAAAACCAACCCAGTAGTTGTCACGCTCTCCTCTTGGTTTTAATTTCCAATATTCCTCTAATACTTCGTGACATTCGAAGTAATCGTAATCTCCGTGAAAATGAATTAAAAACTGTATGTATGCAGTAGGATACATTCTTTTCGCTCCTGTCTAAACGGTCTTATGTACAGTGTACCATGAAGCGTAACGATAATGTGAGTAGGGGAGAATTCTAAAGCTTTTCTTTTTTAGAGATGAGAGATAAAGTGAAACTTTAATCAGTATGGGGGTTATTTCCTGTAAATAGCAGGATAAATAATAAACGGCTAGAGATTCCCTAGCCGTTTATTATGTTCTGCATTAGCAGAAGCAAGCCGCGCCTACAATGATTAATAAGATAAATAGCACAACAAGTAAAGCGAAACCGCCATTAAAACCACAATCAACATGGCCCATAGTTTTTTACCTCCTACATTGAACTTACTACACTTTTATCATATGAAGAGGTGGGCATTGTTGCATGGGCAGATGTCTATTTTTAAGTAAATTTCTTAAAAAGGTTGGATAGAACATAAGTATGCTCTATACTTATGTTGTTATAGAAAAAATGTGGTGGGATGCTTTGTGCAATATAATTTTAAAGTAGAAGCTTTTGAAGGACCTTTAGATCTACTGTTACATTTAATTCATCGTTATGAAATCGATATATATAATATCCCTGTAGCGGAAATTACAGAGCAGTATTTATCTTATATTCATACGATGAAAGAATTGCAACTGGATGTTGCAAGTGAGTATTTGGTGATGGCTGCAACGCTATTACAAATTAAAAGTAAAATGCTGTTACCGAAACAAGAAGAAGATGTACCTGATAGTGGTGAAGATTTTATGGATGATCCTCGTCAAGAGTTGATGGAGCGGTTAATTGAATATAAAAAATATAAACAAGTTGCTGCTGAATTAAAAGAGAGAGAACAAGAAAGAGCACAACTTTATACACGTCCACCAATCGATTTTACATCGTTTCAACAAGAAGAGGAGACAAGTTTACCTCTCGATGTCACACTGTATGATATGTTAGCAGCATTTCAAAAACTTATGCGTCGAAAAAAGTCAAAACGTCCAGTAACAACGCGAATTACTCGTCAAGAAATACCAATTGAACAGCGTATGAGTGATATTTTACAGCAATTAGATACAGCGGAAGGAAGCCAAAGCTTTTATGATTTATTTGTTGATGAAGAGCGTGAAGTAATGGTTGTGACGTTTTTAGCCATACTCGAACTTATGAAAAACCAGCAGATTGTTATTGAGCAGGAACACAATTTTGATGAAATCTTTTTGACTCGCTCTAAATCTTAGGAAATCCTATTTCAAGATTGTAATGAAAATTAGCAGTAAGTATTTGATTAGTCAAGACGAATGATCAGTGGAAGTAAATTCGCTGATCATAGTTTTACATGATTTTGTTTGGAACAATAGAAGGAGTGTTGGACCGAGCGCAATATACTGTGATTCGGTTTTTGTCGTGGATATTTTTGCGCGGAAAGATATGAGAAAGGAGATTGTATGTTGGATAGAAAAGAACAGATGGCAATAATTGAGGGGCTTTTATTTGTTGCGGGTGATGAAGGGATTTATCCAGAACAAATTGCAAAAGTACTTGAAATTGAAGTGGAAGATGTAATTCAGCTTGTCGAAGAAATGCAAAAGGAATGCCAAGGGATGCAGCGAGGATTGCAAATTGTACAATTTGCAAAAGTGTATCGCCTTGCTACAAAAAAAGAACATGCATCTTATTATCAAAAATTAATGGATACGCCAACAGCAGCATCTCTTTCCCAGGCTGCTCTTGAAACATTGGCGATTGTTGCCTATCGTCAGCCAATTACAAGAACTGAAATGGAAGAGATTCGAGGTGTGAAAACGGACAGGGCATTGCAAACATTGGTATCACACTTACTTATAAAAGAAACGGGCAGAGCAGAAGGTCCAGGGCGCCCTATTTTATATGGTACGACGAAAGAGTTCTTAGATACATTTGGACTTCAAACATTAGAAGATTTACCAACCCTTTCTGAAGAAAATGAACAAATGAATGAAGCAGACTTATTCTTTGGTTCTTTGCAAGAACTGTCAAAATCGTAGCTTAGCACATTGCTAAGCTTTTTTTGTATATGAAATACGTCTCGTGCCATACTAAATGAAAAAAGGAGACGAACTATGAAAGGTGTACGGATTATTCTATTGCTAGTTTCTGTTTTATTATGTTTTTCATTAAACAGCACATCTGCCAAAAGATATATGACGTCTGTTCATACTGCGTCCTCTTTTTCCGTACAACGACCGCATTTAGGGAGAATGAAAGTGAGTTTTTTTAAGGTAGGACAAGGTGATGCCACACTTATTATTTTACCTAATGGTCAAACAGTGTTAATTGATGGAGGTCCTTATGAGGCTGGAGAGGTAATCATTCAAAAATTGGTTGAAAAGGGAATTAACCATTTAGATGTTGTTGTAGGAACTCATCCAGATATGGATCATATAGGCGGACTTATACCGATTATAGAACAAATGCCAGTTTCACTTGTATTAGATAGCGGCAAAACCTATAGTTCTTTTACATATCATACGTATAGGAACGATATTAAAAAGAGAGGGATTCCGTTTGTTCGTGTAAAACAAGGACAGTATATCCCATTAGATCCTCATGTTTCCATGCAAGTATTAAATAATGGGAAGTCGAAGGATGAAAATAATGAATCATCAATTGTTTTAAAAGTTCGATATGGTAAAGCTGATTTTTTGTTAATGGGAGATGCGGATGTACAAACTGAAAAGAAAATAATAAGGTTGTATGATGTACATGCAGATGTTTTAAAGGTAGGTCATCATGGTTCGTATACGTCAACTAGTGAAGAACTTTTAGAAAAGGCAAATCCTCAATTTGCTATTCTTTCTTATGATAAAAAAAATCCATATGGGCATCCACATCAAAGTGTAGTAAAAAGGTTAAAGAGACATGGTGTGATGACATATACAACAGATAAACGAACGGTAGAAATTGAAACAGATGGAGAGCATATTGTAATGAGGTCTAATTTGCTACTTCCGTTATTAAAGTAAACTAGTATTGTTTATTGATAATCAAAATCTAGATAAAATAAGGAATCGATACCAAATTTCATAAAAAGTCTACTGTCTCCTTTTGGAAAAAATGCATAATATATATTATAATTAGGGAAGAAAAAAGAATTTCCTTTTTTGATCATAAAAGAGGAAATTTATTTTTAATGTATAGACAACTACTCGTGTATATATTAAGATGGAATTAGGCAAATAGGTAATCATAACAAGTAGGTATTTCATGGGAAAGGATCGATGAAAATGAAAACGCAAGTTGTCATCAATGCCAAAATTTATACAGGTCACGAAGTAATGGAAAGTGGATTTATTCGTTACGCAGAAAAAATTGAAGAACTTGGTTTGATGGCTCAATATGTATCACAAGAAAATGAAACTGTGTTTGATGCAGAAGGAAAAATTGTGATTCCAGGTATGATCGATGTTCATATTCATGGTGGATACGATATTGATGCGATGGATGCAAATAGCGATGGATTAGTAACTCTTGGTAAAGAAATGTTAAAAGAAGGAGTTACAACTTACTTCCCAACAACAATGACACAAGCTCCAGAAGCGATTGAAGCGGCTTTAAGTGCTGCAAAAGAAGCAAAAGAAAAAGGAGCACATTTTGAATATATTCATTTAGAAGGACCATATGTTTCAAAAAAACGTGCAGGAGCACAGCCACTTGAGCATATCGTCCCTGCGGATATTGAACAATTTAAACAATGGCAAGAAGCAAGCGGTAATTTAATTAAATTAGTAACGTATGCACCAGAAGAAGAGGGTGCGGTAGAGTTTGAACAGTATCTTGCTGAAACTGGTGTTGTTGGTACAATGGGGCATACAGATGCAATTGATGCACAATTAAAAAATAGAAACATTACACATGCTACACATTTATACAATCAAATGCGTGGTTTACATCACCGTGAACCAGGTGTTGTCGGTCATGTGTTATTAAACCCAAATGTAATGGTTGAAGTGATTACAGATGGTATTCACATTCATCCAGACATGGTGAAATTAGCATATAAATTAAAAGGTCCTAAAAAAATAAGTGTCATTACAGATGCGATGCGTGCAAAAGGTTTAGAAGACGGATTATATGAACTTGGTGGACAACCTGTACACGTAAAAGATGGCAGTGCTCGTTTAGAAGACGGAACATTAGCTGGTAGTATTTTGAAAATGGACCAAGCATTCCGAAATGTAATTGAATTCACAGGCTGTTCTATTGAAGAGGCTGTTCTGATGACATCAGTTAACCAAGCAGAAGAGTTTGGATTAACAAATAAAGGTATACTAGCATCAGGGAAAGATGCAGATTTTGTTGTCATGACTGAAGATTTACATGTATATGACACAGTTCGATTAGGAATTCATATGAAGGAAGGGAAGTGAGTAGATGAATATTCTTGTTGTAAAAACGCCAGAAGAATTAGCAGAAGCAGGTTATAAATTAATTGAAGAAGTTGTAAAATCAAAAGAAAATTCAACATTAGGAATGGCTACAGGAAGCTCTCCACTTGGTATTTATGCAGAAATGAGAAAAAATAAACTTGATACAAGCCGTGTAACCACTGTAAACTTAGATGAGTACGTAAATTTACCACACGAAGATAAAAACAGCTACCATTATTTTATGCAAGAACAGTTGTTTGATCATCTTCCATTTAAAGAAACTTATGTACCAAATGGGATGGCAAGTGATTTAGAAGAAGAGTGCAAGCGTTATGAAGGCATTCTAGCAGCTAACCCAGTTGACCTACAGATTCTTGGAATCGGTGAAAACGGTCACATCGGATTTAACGAGCCAGGAACAGCTTTTGATTCTCCAACTAACATTGTAGAATTAACAGAGTCTACACGCCAAGCAAACCTTCGTTTCTTCGAAAAAGAAGAAGATGTACCAACTCATGCAATTACAATGGGGATTGGTAGTATTATGAAAGCGAAGCAAATTCTACTTGTTGCTATGGGACCGAAAAAAGCAGAAGCAATCAAAGAACTACTGCAAGGTGAGTATAGCGAAGCGTGTCCTGCTACAGTACTGCAACGTCATCCGAATGTAACCGTAATTGCTGATCCAGAAGCTCTATCTTTATGCAGTGAGGCGATTGCTGATGAACATCGACAAGTATTCACCATTTCCGATCTATTATCAGATTCAAGAGTGGGTGAAACAGCTAATTGAGGACGGTGAATGGACGCCGGGAGATAAAATTCCATCTGAGAATGAACTTTGTGATAAGTTCGAAGTAAGTCGCATGACAATCAGACAGGCAATTAATAATTTAGTGGAACAAGGGTATTTATACCGAAAACGTGGAATTGGAACATTTGTTCAACTTCCAAAAGTGGAGCAGAAACTGCAAGGGATGACGGGATTTACAGAAGATATGCTTTCCCGTGGTATGAAACCAAGCAGTCAGTTATTAAGCTTCCGTCTCGTTCCAGCTACTGCTAAAATAGCAGAACGGCTTAAAATTCAAGAGGGAGAATCGGTATATGAAGTGAGACGTATTCGTCTAGCTGATGACGAGCCGATTGCTTTTGAGACAACATATTTGTCACCAACTCTTGTAAAAGATATTAACGAAGAAATTCTGCAACAATCTTTATACGAACATTTAGAGAAAAAGTTAGGCTTTAAACTTGTTCGTGCTACCCAAGCAATTGAAGCTTCAATTGCAACAGATGATGAAGCAGAACATCTGCATATACCTAAAAAAGCACCTGTGCTTGTAATGCGACAATGGTCATATTCAGAAGGCGAATTACCGTTAGAATATGTAAAATGTATTTATCGTGGTGATCGTTATAAGTTTATTACGAGTATTTCACGAAACAAGTAATATACCTCATTTTTTGAAACATAGTAAACTTTCGATCAATTAGGTATGTAAAGAAATAAAAATACGACTCATCCTTATATGGAGTGAGTCGTATTTTTATTTTGCTTTGAATTGAAGGCTAGAACGTGTTCGACAGCATCTTTTACAGAGTCTACGACATAATGAGAATACTCTTTTACTGCGTCATCTGCTTGCGCCATGGCAAAGCTATGAGGTGTTAGTGCGAACATTGGAATATCGTTATAAGAGTCACCAATACAAGCAATTTCTTCAGGATTTATTTGGAATTCCTGTAATAAAACTGAGATAGCTGAGCCTTTACTAATATTGGGTGGCATAACATCTAGGCACTGTTCAGCAGAAATAAAAGTGCTGACCTTCCCATGGAATCTTTCATCAATTTTCTTCTGAAGAGCTTGTAAGTCCTCTTTCATGCCACCAACAGAAATTTTATTTGGGAAGATTGTATCATCAATTTTTTCTAATAAATTTGGTTCTTCAACAGAAGTCATTGTGACTTGTTTTTCAAGTTCATGGATAAAAGGTGTTTTTTCTTCGATGTAATAATTATGTTCATCACTTACATAACGAAAATACGGTTCCTCTTTTGTCATAGCTAACAAATCGGGTAAAATATTTGAATCAAATGTCGCTGACAATAGTTGTTTATTGTCATGTGTATATACAAAGACACCGTTCACACTGATGCGGTGAAAATGAGCACCAACCTCTTTCATTAAACCAGCAATTTCATTATCTAGCCTACCAGAGGCGAAACAAAGAATTACATTTTGTTCTGCGAGACTACGAAGTGCGGCAATATCTTCCTGATCAATGATGCCTCCATGTTGCATCATTGTACCATCAATATCGCTTACAAACATTTTAATCATGTTGCTCTCTCCTTTCTATGTACATATGCTCTTACATTATACGTATATCGTACAATCATGTCTAAAAAATGAATTTTTCTAAAATGGTAGATGTTTTGCATTGACGAAAAAGAAGGATGTTCTGTAACATAAAAGCAGGCTATTTAAGTACGAGGGTGGTGTTATATGAATAATTATCTAGAAATTAAAAAAGTTTTAAATAATAATGTCATCATTGCGAGCCATCCGGAACATGAGGAAGTAGTAGTGATTGGCAAGGGAATTGGATTTGGAAAAAAAGCAGAAGATATGTTAGATGCGGAACAAATTGAAAAAATGTTTGTTTTAAAAAATGAACGGGACCGTGAACAATATAAACTTTTAGTGCCACATGTGAGTGAAAAGTTAATTGAATTGATGAGCGATATTATGCTGTACATTCAAGAAAAAGCGCAGTCACCATTAAACGAGCATATTCATATTGCCTTAACAGATCATATTTCTTTTGCAATTAAAAGACTGAAACAAGGCTTTACAATAGATAATCCTTTTTTAGTTGAAACAAAAATGCTGTACCCTGAAGAATATAAAATCGCTGAGGGAGTTGTACAACTTCTGAATTCCCGCTTGCAAATTACATTACCAGAAGGGGAAATTGGTTTTATTGCACTTCATATTTATAGTTCACTCACAAATTCTGATTTATCGTCTGTTAATCAAAACTCCCGTCTTATTGCACAGCTTGTTTCTTTAATTGAAACAAACTTACACCTTACATTAGATCCAGAAAGCATTCATTATTTACGTCTTATTCGTCATTTGCAATATGCAATTGAACGAGTGAAAAAGGGAGAAAAGGTAGAAGAATCGCAAGGGTTTGCTGATTTGTTAAAAGCAGAGTATCCAGTTTGTTATAATTTAGCTTGGAAACTTGTGAAGGTGATGCAAAAAGAATTACAGCTTCCTGTATATGAAGCGGAGAGCATTTATTTAACGATGCACTTGCAAAGATTAGTAAAAGCAGAGCACGTGTAAAAGGCATATATTTTGTCTAAAATGAAAACGTTAAAAAAAATGATTGAATCGCTTACAATTGTTTTGTATAATAAGTCATGCAAAGTTATACAAAATTCGACAAACAAATGAAAGCAAATAACGAAAACGTTTGCTTTAAAATAGTGAACTTATAAGTAAACCTATTTTTGACACGTGTTACTGATTCGATCAGGCATGAGTGGAGAAAAGTCAGGAATGTAAGCTAGAGAAAGGGACATACTACCCTTTGTATAGCTACCGTTCTATCTTTTTTTTCCTCATGCCTTTTTGGCGTTTGTCGAAAAGTACAATATAGATAAGAGAGGAAGGGTTTCCATGTTTAAGAAGATCTTTGGTGTTCTTCAAAAAGTCGGAAAAGCGCTTATGCTCCCAGTAGCGATTTTACCGGCAGCAGGTATTTTACTTGGATTTGGTAACGCATTTCAGAATGAAACGTTAACAAATTTCATTCCTGCTTTAAAAGCAGATTGGTTTGTCATGGTTGCAAAAATCATGGAACAATCTGGTGATATTATTTTCGCAAACCTAGCGTTATTATTCGCAGTTGGGGTAGCGATTGGACTAGCGGGTGGAGACGGGGTAGCTGGATTAGCAGCGTTCGTCGGCTACTTAATTATGAACAAAACAATGAGTGTTTTCTTAGAAGTAGACAAGCTAGTAAAAGTAACAAGTACTGGATCTGACCCGGTTAAAATCGGTTTTACAGATCCTGCGTATGCGAATGTATTAGGGATTCCAACACTGCAAACAGGGGTATTTGGTGGTATTATCGTCGGGATATTAGCGGCGTATTGCTATAATAAATACTTCAATATTGAATTGCCACCATACTTAGGATTCTTTGCAGGTAAACGTTTCGTACCGATTGCAACGGCAGCATTCTCTTTATTATTAGGGATTTTAATGTGTTTCATTTGGCCTACGATTCAAGGTGGTTTAAATACGTTCTCACATCAAATGATTGATGCAAACAAAACGTTAGCAGCATTTATTTTTGGATTAATTGAACGTTCCTTAATTCCATTTGGACTACATCACATTTTCTATTCACCATTCTGGTTTGAATTTGGCCAATATACGAATGCGGCAGGCGAGTTAATTCGCGGTGACCAAAAAATCTTTATGGCACAGTTAAAAGACGGTGTAGAATTAACAGCTGGTACATTTACAACAGGTAAATACCCATTCATGATGTTTGGTCTTCCAGCAGCAGCTTTAGCAATGTATCATGAAGCTCGTCCAGAAAATAAAAAATTAGCAGCTGGTATTTTAGGGTCCGCTGCGTTAACATCTTTCTTAACAGGTATTACAGAACCACTTGAATTTTCATTCTTATTCGTTGCACCAGTATTATTCGGAATCCATGCTGTATTTGCTGGTTTATCGTTTATGACAATGCATATTTTAGGTGTTAAAATTGGGATGACATTCTCTGGTGGTTTAATTGACTTTATGTTATTCGGTGTACTTCAAAACCGTACACCATGGTGGTGGGTAATTGTTGTTGGTCTTGTACTTGCAGTGATTTACTACTTCGGATTCCGCTTTGCAATCCGTAAATGGAATTTAAAAACACCTGGTCGTGAAGTAACAACAGATACTGATGGCGCAGGGAAAACAGAAGCAGGCGAACTTCCACGTGAAGTACTAGTAGCGCTTGGTGGTAAAGAGAATATCGCTTCTTTAGATGCTTGTATTACACGTTTACGTGTTCAAGTTAACGAACAAAAAAATGTAAACAAAGATCGTTTAAAAGAACTTGGGGCAGCAGGAGTACTTGAAGTTGGAAATAACATTCAAGCGATTTTTGGACCGAAATCAGACACACTAAAATCACAAATTCATGATATTATGTCAGGTCGCACGCCTCATGTTGAAAAAGAAGAACTTGTAAAAGTAGAAGAGCCTGTACAAAAAGCTGATACAAATGAAACAATTGTATCTCCAATTGAAGGTAAGATTTTACCGATTACAGAAGTACCTGACCAAGTGTTTTCAGGGAAAATGATGGGTGATGGATTTGCAATTGAGCCAACAGAAGGGACAGTAGTTTCTCCAGTTGACGGTGAGATTGTCAACGTCTTCCCGACAAAACATGCGATTGGTATTCAATCTGAAGGTGGAAAAGAAATTTTGATTCACTTCGGTATTGATACTGTAAAATTAAATGGTGAAGGTTTTGAAGCACTTGTAGCGCAAGGTGATCAAGTGAAACAAGGACAACCTTTATTAAAAGTAGATTTAGGATTTGTAAAAGAAAATGCACCATCTATTATTACACCAAT
The DNA here is from genome assembly GCF_050768835.1 of Bacillus pfraonensis. Lineage (NCBI taxonomy): Bacteria > Bacillati > Bacillota > Bacilli > Caryophanales > Bacillaceae > Bacillus > Bacillus pfraonensis. The sequence continues at coordinate 38,094 of NZ_JAHCDO010000012.1, forward strand.
TATTTTTACAAATTTAGCGCAAGGGCAACAAGTTGAATTGAAAAAAGAAGGTAATGTCAAGAAAGGTGAAACAGCTATTATTGACATTCAGTAAGAAATTGACGCAAAATGTTTATAATTATAATAGGCGATGTGGTTGACCGGACATCGCCTATTATATACAATAGATGGTGTAGTACTCACGTCTATACAACTAAAAAATACTGTATTTAAAGGAGATAGATTATTATGGAAAAAATCTTTAAAGTAACTAGTGACTCAGGAATTCATGCTCGTCCAGCAACTCTACTTGTTAACACTGCAAGCAAATTCGGTGCTGACATTAACTTAGAGTATAACGGTAAAAACGTTAACTTAAAATCAATCATGGGTGTTATGTCTTTAGGTATTCAACAAGGCGCAGAAATTAAAATCACTGCAAATGGTGATGATGCAGCTCAAGCACTAGCAGCTATCGAAGAAACTATGAAAAACGAAGGATTAGGAGAATAATGACTCTTAATATTCAAGGGATTGCTGCATCAAGTGGGATTGCTATTGCAAAGGCTTTCAGACTTGAAAATCCTGAATTTAACATTGAAAAGAAAACGATTACGAACGAAGCTGCAGAAATTGCACGCTTAGACGCTGCGCTTGAGAAAGCAAAAACTGAATTAGAAGCAATTAAAGACCATGCTTTTGCTGAGCTTGGTGCTGATAAAGCTGCTATCTTTGAAGCACATTTACTAGTACTAAATGATCCTGAACTAGTAAATCCAGTAAAAGATAAAGTAAACAATGAAAAAGTAAATGCTGAATTTGCAATGGATGAAGTTGCAACAATGTTCATTACTATGTTTGAAAACATGGATAACGAATATATGAAAGAGCGTGCAGCGGATATTCGCGACGTAACAAAACGCGTTCTTGCACATTTACTAGGAATTAACTTCTCAAATCCAAGTACAATTTCTGAAGAAGTGATCATCATTGCTGAAGATTTAACACCATCTGATACAGCTCAATTAAACCGTAAATATGCAAAAGGTTTTACAACTGATATTGGTGGACGTACATCTCACTCTGCAATTATGGCTCGCTCTATGGAAATTCCAGCTGTTGTTGGTACAAAAGTTGTTATGGAGAAAATCCAAAATGGCGATATGGTAATCATCGACGGTTTAGATGGAGAAGTAATTGTAAATCCATCTGAAGAAACTCTTCGCACTTTCCAAGAAAAGAAAGCGAAATTCGAAGAACAAAAAGCTGAATGGGCTAAATTAAAAGATCAAGCAACTGTAACAAGCGATGGACATCATGTTGAGCTTGTTGCAAACATCGGAACACCAAATGATGTACAAGGTATCATTGACAATGGTGGAGAAGGCGTTGGTTTATACCGCACAGAATTCTTATATATGGGTCGTGACAACCTTCCAACAGAAGAAGAGCAGTTCGAAGCGTATAAAGCAGTTCTTGAAGGTGTAAAAGAAGGTCAACCAGTTGTTGTTCGTACACTTGACATCGGTGGAGATAAAGAACTTCCATACTTACATTTACCAAAAGAAATGAACCCATTCTTAGGTTACCGTGCAATTCGCTTATGCCTTGAAGAACAAGATGTGTTCCGTACACAACTTCGTGCATTACTTCGTGCAAGCGTATATGGTAATTTAAAAATTATGTTCCCAATGATTGCAACTCTTGATGAATTCCGTCAAGCAAAAGCAATTTTATTGGAAGAGAGAGAGAGACTTGTTCAAGCTGGTACAACTGTTTCTGAAGATATTGAAGTAGGTATGATGGTAGAAATCCCTGCTTCTGCGGTATTAGCAGATCAGTTTGCTAAAGAAGTTGATTTCTTCTCTATCGGAACAAATGATTTAATCCAATATACAATGGCTGCTGACCGTATGAATGAGCGTGTATCTTACCTATACCAACCGTATAACCCATCTATTTTACGTCTTGTAAAAATGGTTATCGATGCTGCTCATAAAGAAGGAAAATGGGCTGGTATGTGTGGTGAGATGGCAGGAGATTCACTTGCAATCCCATTATTACTTGGATTAGGTTTAGATGAATTTAGCATGAGTGCAACATCTATCCTTCCTGCAAGAACACAACTAAGTAAGTTGTCAAAAGCAAAAATGGAAGAGTTAGCACAAAAAGCATTAACAATGTCAACTGCTGAAGAAGTTGTTGAATTAGTTAAAAGTATTTAATAGTAAAAAGAAAACCTGAGACCGATTTGAAATCGGTCTCAGGTTTTTTGTACAAGGTTAATCTTCTAACAAATTGCAATTGCGATTATATCCTCTGGGCAAACACGTAATAATCCTTTAAAATCGTCTTTGTGTCTGTTGTTATCACCTGAATCATGGTGATGATCGTTTCTGCAGTTATTCTTGGAGAAGAGAGCCACACCACAAGAAAAACCTTCGAATACTACATCACGGAACGTACCACAATCTTTAACTTTTAGAAGAGAAATTTTTGTTCCAATTGAAATGTTAACAAGGACATTGCATAGTGATTTTCTTTGAAAATCATCATTTCTAGAATCATCTTTTCTAAAATCATCTTTTTTACACCCATCGTCAAAGTTACAACCTCTGAAGTCATCACGACATCCAAAAGATCCAAACATAATTCTTCACCCCCTTCACACTTATAATGTATGTAAGTTCCATATGTGGTGATTGGACATAGCGTGGAATTTTTGCTGGGATATTTTCTTATTTTAAATGACTAGATGGGTATTTGTTACTTAGTGGTATTTGGATAAGGACAAATGACAGGGGAAGATAGATTGCAACTTTTATTCGTGTGTTTTTTTATTCAAGCATCGGAATTTTAGGGGGAGTTATTTTGTATTTCTCATCTTTGAATCAACAAGAATCTTTAGGGGAGATTTGGCTATTCGCGAATAACCGGATACATAGAAAAAGACACCTTCATTTATAACGAGGTATCCTTTACACTTTTCTACTTTTATATAAAACGATTGCATATACGGGAAGAGCCAACAGTAATGGTACGATAGATTGTGAGATATGTAGTCCTTCTTCTAGCTGTAGTGCCTTTTCTTTTGGAAATTGTAATATTGTAATATTTGTGGCATCACCAATAAAGTATAGAAGCAGAACAGTTACGGTATAGCTTAAAAATGCAATAAAGCTTCCATATGAATTCAATGAAAATCCCTCTCTTGTTATCTGTTTGTTACCATTGTATCATAATTGTAACAAAAAAACACCCTTTATATTTCAGTATGTAACAAAATTCGACAAAACACTACGGTTCAAAGGGGGGAAGAGGAGTGTTTTGTTATTTATATATGTTGAAATATTACAAAGAAATGACATAAAAACCGAAGGAATCTCCTTCGGTTTTTATGTCATTGTGAGACGGTTTACTTTACCCATTCGGCTACTTGTTCGACATTCATACGTGGTGCTGGATGTCCTTTTAAAGTCGATTCTCCAATTGTAATTAACATGATTGGTACATAGCGAGAAGAAACATTAAATTCATCCATTAGTGCTTGTGGATTAAAGCCGCCGATTGCACAAGTATCCCAGCCAGTTGCCTTTGCTGCAAGCATAAGCTGCATTGCTGCTAGAGATGCATTAGAGAAGGCTGCATCTCGTGGATATTGTTCACGTTTATATGCAGATTCAATATTTTGTGCCAAACGTTCTTTGGCCTCTTCCTTCATAAATCCTTGCTCTACGATTGGTCCATATACAGGATCAATGTTTTTATTCGCTTCTAAGTCACCTAAAATAGCGACTACTGCAGAGGCGTCAAGAATTTGTTGTTGATTATAAGCGATTGGATGTAAACGACTTTGTACATCTTTACCTTGGAAAACAAGAAACTTCCAATGTTGTAAGTTCCAAGCTGATGGTGCTTGGCACGCTGCTTTCAAAATTTCTTGTAATTCTTCTTTTGAAATTTCCTTTTCAGGATTGAATGCACGATTAGATGTTCGTTCATATAAAACAGTAAAAAAATCTTGCTGTGTCATAATATACCTCCAAGTTTTATATCGATTTACAAAAAATACTATATGTAATTTTCACTTACGTTTTGTAAGTTATCACTGTAAAAGAATATAATACCTTTATTTTAATTGTCAAGTTGTTGAGAATAGAATAAAAAGAGGACATTCGTACAATCGCTGCCGTTCATAAAGTCATACAATAAAAAGATGATTCACAGATTAAGAAAGAAATATGTAAAGAGAAGCTCCTGTCAGTGGGAGGGTTCTTCGTTCCTGCTGATACTCAGCCCTCATCAATCGGGTTCTTTTGATAGCGGTCCCTTATAGAAAAGGATAGTGAAGAATTCAGTAGAACAGGATATATGAAGTGAGTGAAGACCAGTGGTGAACATACTACATTTTTTATTAGAGAATACGGTTTTTCAAAATGTATTACAAGATCTCCATGTAAATGTACTTTATATAGAAGAAGGGTGTAATCACCAGTATACGATTGACAATATACATCCCAAATGTATGTTTATAGCAAATAGTTTTGAAGAAGGAGAACTATTATATGAAAAAGTGCGACCACAAATTGTAATCATTTATGTGTCGAATGGTGCACAAGTAGAGTATATAAAACACATATATAATTCAATGAGTTCTTTTATTATTATTTGGGATCAGCCGGTGACATCAAAATTTGTAGATCTACTTACAATAGGGGTACGTAATATTGTGATGGCTCCTGTTACACCGCAGGTTGTGCTAGAAGAGGTAAACAAAACTCTTTACCAATTATCACTATTGCAGCAATTGACTATTCAACAAGAGCTTCTTCAAATGATGTTTGATTTTCAAAATGATTTATTATTTATTGTAGAAGATGATGAAATTGTCGACTGTAATACGAACTTTTTAAGTTTTTTTGGATATGAAAATTTACTTTCATACCGTGAGAATCATATGGTATTTGCGGAACATTTTATTCAAGAGAATGGATATTACACAACAAATCACGATATAACTTGGCTCGATGATTCTTTAGAGCAATCCAGAAAAATAAAAATGTATAATTATGAAGGTGAAGAGTTCGTTTTTTTATTACGTGCCGTATCTGTACCAGAAGATTTGTCTAGGTTTATTGTTAAGTGTACCGATATTACGGAATTAGATGAATTATATCAAGAGCAAGAACAGCTTGCTGCAATTGATTCTTTAACAGAAATATACAACCGTTTGAAGTTTCAACAATTATTAGAAGAAAACTGGAAAAGTGAGAAACGAATGAATCAAACAATGGCGGTTATTCTTTTTGATATAGACGATTTTAAAAAAGTGAATGACACATATGGACATGATTTTGGTGATTTAGCATTAATTCAATTAGCCGAACTTATGAAATCTAAAATAGCATCTCAGCATATTCTGGCACGGTGGGGGGGAGAAAAATTTATTATATTAGCAACAAATACGACGGAAAAAGAGGCTTTCCAAATTGCTGAATCGCTACGTTTTTTCATTGAAACAAAACAATTCTCTAGTATTTCAAAATTAACCGCAAGTTTTGGAGTTGCTTTATATGAGCAAGGAATTACAAAAGAGGAATTGATGCAACGAGCAGATATTGCTTTATATGAAGCGAAAAAGAATGGGAAAAACCAAGTACGTTTATATAGAGAAGAAAAAATGTGAATTTTTCGCAACAAAGTGTTGCGATTTTTTTCTGTTGTTTGATAATAGAAAGAGGGCGCCATTTATGATGAAGTAACTGTGGAGGTTTTTAAATGTTAAAAAGATTGATTATGATGGTCTTGTGTTGCTTTTTAGTATGCGGAATTGTGTACTATTTTTGGGATACGCCGGAGAAGCCAAAAGCGCCAATAGCAAAGGCAATCCCTTCTGTTAAATCTAAATTGCAGGATAATTTGGAAGAAAAAAAGCGACCATCAACTGATTATGCTAGTATTGCACAAAAGTTAGATCAATATTTAATAGATAAAGACTTTAATGGAACGGTTCTTGTCAAGGATAAAGGTCATGTGTTACTCAATAAAGGTTATGGATATGCGGATGTGCAAAATAAAATTAAAAATACACCACAAACAAAATATCGCATCGGTTCAATTACTAAGACTGTTGTGGCAACATCCATTTTACAGTTGCAAGAGCAGGGGAAAGTAAATATTCGGGACAATGTAAATAAATATATCCCTTCGTTCCCCGCAGATAAAAATATTACATTATACCACCTTCTCACACACACTTCTGGTTTACCAGGGAAGGGAAAAGGAAAAGTGAATGCTGCATCCCGTTTGGCTTTAGTTACTTGGATTGGAAACCAGCAAGTAGCTTTTCCGCCCGGTACTGGCTGGGAATACACTGACTATAATTATATGGTGCTTGCTTATATTATAGAAAATGTATCTAAGAAGTCTTTGGGGGAATATGTAAATGAGAATATATTTGCGCGAGCAGGCATGCATGAGTCAGGTATGGGGAAAATGGCGCCAGGAGAGAGACATTTCACGAAAGGGTATAAAAAGGAAAATAATATACTTGTACCAGCTCCAAAATTAGCAATGAACTGGCTATATGGCTGCGGCGAGATGTATACTACAGTTGGGGATATGAAGAAATTAGATGAAGCGATTATAAATGGAAAACTTCTTTCACAGAAAAGTATACAAGCAATGTTTATACCTTCAGCAGAAAAAAAGTATGCATTGAGTTTTTATATTTATTCTGATTATTTTCATAATCATGGTGTAGTAGCTGGTTGGAATACATTTAATAATTTTAATAAAGATAAGAGAACGTTTGTTATCTTATTTTCAAATGTACAAAATAGCATAAATGATGATTTCAATAAGGAATTTCGAAAAATGGTAAGTGACTTATTAGAAAAAAGGGGATGAGTAGATGAAACAAGTAATTTCATCAATAGGTTTTATAGGTACAGGTGTTATGGGGAAAAGTATGGTACATCATTTATTACAAGGTGGTTATACAGTATATGTATATAACCGTACGAAAGAAAAAGCAACTTCTTTATTAAATGAAGGAGCACATTGGTGTGATTCACCAAAAGAATTAGTAAAGAATGTAGATGTTGTTATGACGATGGTAGGATATCCGCATGATGTAGAAGAAATTTATTTCGGAACAGAGGGAATTCTAGAATATGCTAATGAAGGAACAATTACAATTGATTTTACAACATCGACACCAACGTTAGCAAAACGTATATATGAAGATGGAAAAACAAAAAATGTACATACTTTAGATGCACCAGTATCGGGAGGCGATATTGGAGCGAAAGAAGGAAAACTTGCCATTATGATTGGTGGAGATGAAGATGTGTATGAAGCTTGTTTGCCGTTATTTGAGATATTAGGGGAAAACATTCAATTACAAGGGCCGGCAGGAAGTGGACAGCATACAAAAATGTGTAATCAAATTGCAATCGCTTCTAATATGATAGGAGTTTGTGAAGCGGTAGCATATGCAAAGAAAGCAGGATTAGATCCAGATAAAGTATTACAAAGTATCTCAACTGGAGCAGCTGGTAGTTGGTCATTAAGTAACTTAGCTCCGCGTATGCTAAAGGAAGACTTTGCACCAGGGTTTTATGTAAAACACTTCATGAAGGATATGAAGATTGCATTAGATGAGGCTGAAAAGTTAGAATTACCTGTACCAGGTTTAACGCTCGCGAAAGACTTATATGTACAATTAATAGAAGCAGGAGAGGAAGACAGTGGAACACAAGTGTTATATAAAAAATACATAAGGGGGTAATATGATGAATTTAGAAAAATTTGATGGAATGATTGATGCTGTGCAGCGTACAACTTGTATGCCGATTAATGATAAACAACAAGCAGCATTTAAACAAAAATATGATTTTGAGCCAACATTTGAATATGGACGTGATGAGAATGACCATTATGTTATTCGAACATCAAAGAAAATGCTAGAAGAAATGGAATTTTATTTAGCTTTAAAGTACGATCGTGAAGGTATCGATCTTTATATGCATGCTGAAATTGATGGCGTATGTTATGTATCTGTTAGCTACGGAGAAGATGCTCTTCATTTACAAGAACTATTTCAGTTTTTGGAAGATAATAAATAAAAAAGTCCTTGTTTGAGGACTTTTTTATTTTGTTTAAAATATTTTTTTGAAAGCTGGAGGCTCATTTTGACAAAGGTAGGTTGCATGAAAGTAGGTGTATGGAGAGGATATAGTAATGGATTATAAGCTAGAAGCACGACGAGAGCGTTCAATTGGAAATGGAATGATTTGGGCCATATGATTGCGATTGAATTGTTTTGTGCGAGCGTGACGTAATATATATAATGAAAAGAGAATAGCGACAGGAATAGCACCGTACAAGCCAAAAAGTAAAGCGCTTACAGAAGATGCGACAAAACCTAACATACCAATTTCTAATTCCTCCATAATTGCCCCAAGAATAGCAGGAATAGCCCCACAAGTAACCCCAAGTATAAGTGCTATAATTAAATTCATGTTCTTCCTCCTTTTTTTTACAGTTTTTTCGATACATTTTCTATTATTTGTATTATAACACAATTTAAACAGAATTTTCAGAAAAAGTTCAAAAAATGTTCAAAAATTATTGATAAATATACTTGATAAAATGGAAAAAGAAAAAATGAGGATCATTCATTCTAGGTGATGAATTTACGAAGTAGGAGAAAATAAAAAAGCAGGCTTATTTCAAAAATATGAAATAAGCCTGTTCCATAGGAGGATGTATATATGTAGAGTGAATAAAAGGAAGGAAAAGGGGGTCCAATTCCTTTTATTCAACTAACTACCTTAGTAAATAGGAACCCAACCTTCCGTTGTAACAAAGATACGAATGGCTACAACTTGGCGATCATCTTGTAATGTGAAATAATGTCTTGCATTTTCAGGTACAGAGATTAAATCACCAGGCTCAAGTTCAACATCGAAGAAGCGACCATCTTTGTCTTGGATGGCAAAGATGCCATGCCCACTGACAATAAAACGAACTTCATCGTCAGTATGATGATGCTCTTGTTTAAAGTTAATTAATAACTCATCGAGGTTAGGTGTTGCCTTTGAAAGGGAAATAACATCATGTGCTTTATAACCTCGACGTTCTGAAACATCAACAATTTCTTTAGAGAATACTGTTAAAATTTCTTTTTTGTCTTCATCAGTTAAGGAGTAGTTTTCTTTTAAATGAGCAGGAAGCTTTGAAATATCCCATTTCTCATATAAAACGTTTTCTCCTTGTAAAAATTGCTTCACTTCTACTTCATTTTCAATGCGGGTATTTATTTCATGAATACGAATTTGCGCCATATGAAACGCCTCCTTGAATTGATAATAGTTTTATATGAAATTGGAATAAAAACTCATATGCTTCTAATCGTTTCTTTGTATCAAAGCTATCTTTTCCCCAAACGGTAATACCGTGGTTTCGGATTAATATAGCCCCTGAATCTTCATGGATGTGCTTCTTGAATTTTTCCCCAAGCGAAGGGATGTGGGCATCATTTTCAATAATTGGAATGTGAATGGTTGCACCTTCTTCCCAAATATCAAGAGCTTTAATAATTTCTTGGTTACGAAGAATAACTTCTTCTTTATATAAATTTGTGATGACATTATTATCAGTTGTATGGACATGTAGGACGCAACCAGCATTTGTATGATTGTAAATATGCGTATGCAATATGGTTTCGGCAGAAGGACGTAAATCGGTATCTAAGACTGGTTTTCCTTGATAATCAACTAATAGGAAATCATCAGGTGTTGTTTTTGTTTTATCCTTCCCGCTTGCTGAGATAAGAAAAGTAAGTGGTTCGTGATTTACTTTTATAGAAATATTTCCACTTGTTGCTGGAAACCAGTTGCGATTGGTTAATTCTTTTTTTAGTTCACTTAAGTTATGCCATTGATGAAAAAGTTGTTTCATAGCTTTACCTCCAACAAGTGCTGTAATTCCGTTTGAATATCATAAAATGTTTCAAATGGTGTGTAAGGAATATGGTGTTCTTCACATTTTGTAATAAGAAAATCCCGGGCGAATACTTTGTCGGCTTGTTTGGCTGCTTGTAAATCTGTGATGGAGTCGCCTATTACAATATGAAGATCATCGTTAGAGCTAAGATGTCGAATTAATGTTGATTTACAAAGACCACAAGCATAATTACAATGTTCATCGCAAGGGTGTGGCCATTTTACTTTGATGAATTCTTCAGAAAAATCAGTTTTATTGCAATAAATTCGATTTTCTGGAACGAGTCCTTCTAAGAGGGGATGAACGAAGAAATCCATTCCTCCAGAAATAACATAAAAAGAAATATTATTTTCATTTATAAACTGTAAAAATTCTTCAAAACCAGTGCGTATACTAGCCGTTTCTTTTAGGAACTTGATGATATTATCATGCAAAGTTGTTGGTAATAATTTAAAAAGTTGTGAGACTCCTTCTTGAATAGAAAGATCTTGTGATAATATCCTTCGTTTTATTTCCTCAGCTTCTGGTGGAGCGAATTTTTCCATAATGGCAACGATATTATCATTGTTCGTAATCGTACCATCGAAGTCACAAAAAATTTGAAGACTCATAGTTTCACCTCGTAAGATGGATTTCCCCATAATTGTAGTGCAGCATGTAAATCAGTGTTATCTACTTCATGCAATGGTGTTCCTTGCAAAGCGGCATCAATTGCTGCTCGGAATGCTTTTCCTCCGCCTTGTGCACTGCTTGGATGACCGTGAATACCACCACCTGCATTAATGACAACATCCTTGCCAAAATCGCGAAGGATAAATGGAACAAAACCAGGATGAATACCAGCTGATGGAACAGGGAAGCTTCTTTTTAAATCGGAATCTTCTTTTGTTAGTGCTTCTGTAATAAGAAGGGCTTCTTTTTTTTCTAATGCAACACTGCCGTATGGCGATGGAAATAAAGAGAAGTCTGCACCAGCATAACGAAGCAATTTTCCAAGTAACAATGGTGAAGAAAATCCGTATAATTTTGATGATGCATAAGCACCGCTAACAGCAGGATGAGCCATGATAGGAATAGAAATATCTTTATCCTCTGCAAGTGATTGTAGTACATCTAATCCGTACGCGAAGACATTAAAAAGTAGGATATCTGCACCGGATTCAATTGCTCGTTTGGCATGTTCTTTTAAATCATAAGTACGTCCCGTTAAATTCACTGCATATAAAGTCTTATGACCATATGTTTCGTATACAGATTGTAATACTTCTTTTCCAGCATGAATTCGTTTCGTAAGTGGCGTTAATGAGTTTTCAAATAAAATCTCATCATCTTTTACAATATCTACACCGCCAATTGCTTGATCACGTAGTTGAGTTTTTAAATATCCGATATTACGTCCAAGCATTCCCTTGAAAATACTCATTAGAAGTGGACGATCGTGAATATGTAAGAGATGTCGAATACCTTCAATACCAAATTTAGGACCAGGGAAATGTTTTTTTAAGTCATCTGAAAATGTTAAATCAATTAATTTAACTTCACCATCTAATGATAATTTTCCAAATGTTGTTGTTAAAATGGCCGGTAAATCAGGACTGAAATTTAGTGATGGATAATGAATTTTAATGAGTCCACGCGTTACTTTTTTTCCAAGGTACGCATTTACATGTTCTTGTTCTTCTAACTTTTCGACATGAATGACATTGCCTTTATGTTGTTTTAATTGTTCTTGTAATAAGTGTGGTAAATGGGTCCATGAACCAATTGTCAAACCGAGAGCAATTTGTTCTGCTTTTTTGTTTACATTATGAGAATCATCATGGATTAAATAAGTTGCTGTTATTCCGCTCATTTTCATAACCTCCTAGTTAAATAAAAAAACCTCTCAGCTAAGGAGAGGTTTTTTTACAACCAGCTCCTTATCTGTCAGCGTAATGCTGCGAGAATTAGCACCGTGCCTACAATTGTAGATCGGTTGCCGGGTTTCGTCGGGCTCGTCCCTCCACCTGCTCTTGATAAGAAGTATTTAGAAATGTTTAAATTTTTTCGATATCTGAATTTTGACAGAGTTTCTTTATAGTGTCAATGTTTTTTTGAAAATTTTTAATTTCTGGATTCGTTGAATAGCTTCTTGTAATCGCTCTTCTGTATGTAATAACCCAATACGAACGTAGCCTTCGCCATGTTCACCGAATCCGACTCCAGGTGCAACTGCTACATGTGCTTGTTCTAACAATAAGTCAGTAAATTGTTCTGATGTATACTCATTAGGAACAGGAAGCCATGCGAAAAATGATCCCTTCGGTGCGACAACATCCCATCCAATTGAACGGCACGCTGTAATGAGTGCATTTCTCCGTGATTCATAGCGTTCTACAAGTTCATTTACACAAGATTGTGAACTTAATAGCGCCTCACAAGCCGCCTCTTGCACAGCACCAAAAATGCTGACATACATATGATCTTGCAATAAATTAATTGTTTCAATGACACTTTCGTTACCGATCGCAAAGGCGATACGCCAGCCAGCCATATTAAATGTTTTTGATAGTGTATAAATTTCAATGCCAACATCTTTTGCGCCGTTTGCTTGTAAGAAGCTAGTTGGTTTGTTGCCATCAAAGCCAATTGCTCCATAAGCGAAGTCGTGAACTACTAAAATATCATTTTCATGTGCAAATGATATTGTTTGTTCAAAGAACGTTTTTGATGCAATAGCACCAGTTGGATTATTAGGATAATTTAAAAACATCAATTTGGCTTGTTTGGCAATAGCATCATTAATTTTAGTGTAATCCGGTAAAAAATCATTTTCTGCTAATAATGGCATCGTCTCAAACTTTGCTTTCGCTAAAGCGACGCCTGATAAATAGTCAGGATATCCTGGATCAGGTACAAGTATTGTGTCACCAGGATTTGTAAAACAAAGCGGTAGTTCAACCAGCCCTGCTTTACCACCAAATAAGATAGCGACTTCTGTTTTAGGGTTTATTTTGACTCCGTATTCACGTTTATAGAATGTCGCAACGGCTTTTTTTAAGCTTTCATGTCCGCGGAATGGCGGGTATTTGTGATGAACTGTTTTTTCTGCTGCACGTTGTAAAGCTGTTACGATATGCGGCGGTGTTGGTTGATCTGGATTGCCTTGACCTAGATTGATAACATCATGCCCTGCTTCAACGACTTTGTTAACTTTTGCAACAAGTGAAGCAAAAAATTGTGTTGGTAATGATGTTGTAATCTCGGAAGGTTGAAAATGTTTCATACTTTCCACCTCTTTTGAAAGTTGTTACAATTCTAGTGACAAATGATATAACCTTTCTAAGTTTTTGTAAAGAAAAAATAATTGAAGATGGGGTCGATAGAATGAAAGTCGCATGTATTCAAATGGATATTGCTTTTGGTAATGTAAAAATAAATATTGAAAATGCAAAGAAAAAAATAGAAGAAGCGATGCAAGGAAACCCGGACATTATCGTATTACCAGAACTTTGGACGACTGGTTATGATTTAGAGAGAGTGCCGGAAATTGCAGATGGGGATGGTATTCAAACAAAGCAACTTCTTTCAGAATGGGCCCAACAATATTGTGTGAATATTGTTGGGGGGTCTATTGCGAAACAAACAAAGCACGGTGTTATGAATACGATGTATACAGTGAATCGGGAAGGAAAACTACAAAGTGAGTATAGTAAGGTTCATTTGTTCCAGTTGATGAATGAACATAACTATTTAATAGCAGGTGATAAAACAGGAGAATTTACATTGGATGGTGTACAGTGCGGTGGTGTCATTTGTTACGATATTCGTTTTCCAGAATGGCTGCGTGTTCATACTGTAAGAGGAGTAAATGTATTATTCGTTGTAGCAGAATGGCCGCTTGTTCGCTTAGCTCATTGGCGCTTACTTCTTCAAGCGAGAGCAATTGAAAATCAATGTTATGTGGTTGCATGCAATAGAGCAGGAGAGGATCCAAATAATGTGTTTGCTGGACATTCTCTAATTGTTAATCCATGGGGAGAAATTGTAGCAGAAGCAGGAGAAGAAGAGTCTATTTTGTATGGGAATGTAGAGTTAGAAAAAATTAAAGAAGTACGAAAGGGAATTCCTGTTTTTGCTGATCGACGTCCGGAATTATATAAATAAAAATATTGACAAATGATTTTTATTCTTGTTATATTCTGTAACAGAAACTTAAAAATTTGAATAAATCATGCAACTCTTATCAAGAGCAGGTGGAGGGATTTGGCCCGATGAAACCCAGCAACCGACCGTAATACCATTGTGAGATGGGGCGCTTATGCGCCAAAAAGGCACGGTGCTAATTCCAGCAGAAAGGATGGCTTTCTGACAGATAAGAGGGGAGAAGATCAACTTCAAACCTCTTTCTTCATGGAAAGAGGTTTTTCTTATAATGAAAAGCCTCTGAATTTAATAAAGGGGGATAAAAAATGGGATATTGTTCATTAACAAAAGAAACAGCAGTTGAGTATGTAAAAGAGCAGGGGTACTTTGAGCAAAAAGCAAAGGTGACTTGCCATGAAATAGGGGATGGAAATTTAAATTATGTATTCCGGCTCCATGATGGAGAACGCGGTATCATTGTAAAACAAGCTCTCCCGTATGCGAAAGTCGTTGGGGAAAGCTGGCCACTTTCGCTAAGAAGAGCCACAATTGAAAGTCAAGCATTGCAAGTTTTTGCGAAATATGTACCAGAATATGTTCCGAAAGTATATGGTCACGATGAAGAGTTAGCTGTAACGGTAATGGAGGATTTATCATCTCTTACTATTACTCGTAAAGGTTTGATTGAAGGGGAAGATTATCCACTTTTATCCCAGCATATTGGACGCTTTTTGGCACACGTTCTTTTTTATACGTCAGATTTTGGTCTATTAGCAGAAGAGAAAAGGGTGCTAGACGGAAAATTTGTAAATCCTGATCTTTGCAAAATTACAGAAGATCTTGTGTTTACAGATCCGTTTGGAAATTATGATACAAATAATTATGAGAAAGAATTACAGCCTACATTAGATGAACTTTGGTGTGATAAGAAATTGAAATTACAAGTAGCGCAGTATAAATATAAATTTTTAACGAGAAAAGAAGCACTAATTCATGGCGATTTACATACAGGTAGTATTTTTTCATCACCTTCTGAAACAAAGATAATTGATCCAGAGTTTGCAACATTTGGGCCATTAGGATTTGATCTAGGTCAATTTATAGCAAATTTATTATTAAATGCGCTATCAAGAGAAGAGAAGCGAAGTGTATTATTCTATCATATTGAAAAAACATGGAGTAATTTTGTAGAAGTATTTACAAAGCTATGGGTACTAGAAGGAGTAGAATCATATACAAAGGAGAAACAATGGCTTGCAATTGTACTGCAAAATATTTTTGCTGATGCAGTTGGATTTGCTGGGTGTGAAGTCATTCGTCGAACAATTGGATTAGCACACGTAGCAGATTTAGATGGAATTCAGGATAAGAATAGAAGAATTCAAACTAAAAAGCATGCATTAAACTTGGGCAGAGAACTATTGTTACATGAAACGACAGGTGCAGATACTCGATTGTTCCAAACGTTATTTCAATATATTGTTTCAGGGAAGGTGAAAGCATGATGACAACAGTTGCCATTCCGCGTTCTATAAGCTGGAAAGGAGATTCTATTGCATTATTAAATCAAACGAAATTACCGCATGTTGTAGAATATAAAACGTTAACCAGTATTGAGGATGTGTGGAAAAGTATTGTTATGTTAGAAGTGCGCGGGGCACCTGCAATTGGTATTACCGCCGCTTTTGGTTTAGCACTTGCCGCAAAAAAATATAATGCTGCGAATATCACTGACTTTGAAAAACAATTTAAAAGAGATTGCAATTATTTAGCAACCTCACGTCCGACAGCTGTTAATTTATTTTGGGCAATTGATCGTATGACTGCTTCTATCAAGCAAGTAACAACTATTAAAGAAGCAAGGAAAATATTAGAAGAGGAAGCACTTAAAATTCAGCAAGAAGATGAAAGTGTATGCCGTAGCATAGGAGAGCATGCTTTAACTAGATTTAAAGATGGTGATCACATTTTAACGATTTGTAATGCAGGAAGTATTGCTACAGCTCGTTATGGAACAGCGCTAGCTCCGTTTTATATTGGAAAAGAGCATGGGGTGAACTTACATGCTTATGCATGTGAAACAAGGCCGGTTTTACAAGGAGCGCGCCTTACTGCCTGGGAATTGCAACAAGCTGGTGTTGATGTAACGCTCATTACAGACAATATGGCAGCCCATGCGATTCGAACAAAAAATATTTCTGCTATCATTGTAGGAGCAGATCGAATTGTTGCAAACGGTGATACGGCAAATAAAATAGGGACATTGAATTTAGCTATACTAGCGAAATATTTTCATATTCCTTTCTATGTTGCTGCTCCGCTTTCTACATTTGATATTACGAAGAAAATAGGGGCTGAAATTGTGATTGAAGAACGCGATGAATCTGAAGTTACAAAGGTTTTTGGAAAACAAATTGCTCCAGAGGGCGTCGGTGTTTATAATCCTGCATTTGATGTAACTCCGCATGATCTTATTACTGGAATTATTACTGAAAAGGGAATTCTACAAGGAGATTATTCAGTAGAGATTGCTTCATTATTCGAGAACACAAGCTCAACAAATACGCATGGAAAGGCCGGCATAAAGTAGTGGAAGAGAGCATCCGCTCATGGGTAGAGGCGGTCAGTTCCTTTTTTAGCCACATGCCATATGAAAACAGAAGGGGAAAATGAGTGGTGAACCTCTTTTGTTTTTATAACTGTGACTTATATGACGGAAAATGAAAAGGTATATAATATACAGTATTTTATTTTTTTATTGCCAAATTTCCTTTCTTTTTTCTATTTATTTAAAAGAAAGGAGGAGAAGTAGATGGAGGAATGGATATCTATGATCGGTAATGTTGGATTTCCAATTGTTGTGACTTTATATTTACTGCATCGTATTGAAAGTAAATTAGATGGTGTAATTGTTGCAATTGAGAAATTACCACAACAGATGACAAGGTATGAAGCTCCGCATGAAACAAAATGACAAAAGGCTTTGCTCTCAATGAGCAAAGCCTTTTGTTACAAAGATTATTGTGCTGTATATCCCCCATCAATAACGACCGCTTGGCCAGTTATTCCTTTTGTTTTTTCGCTTGCTAAAAATAAAGCATAGTCAGCAATTTCCTCTACAGCTAGCAATCGTTTTTGTGGTACGAGTGGATAAATAACATCCTCTAATACACGCTCTAGTGGAACATTTCTTGTTGTTGCTAAATCTTGGAGTTGATTTCGAACAAGCGGTGTATCAACATAGCCGGGGCAGAGGGCATTTACCGTAATTCCATGTGTAGCGCCTTCTAAAGCGGCAACTTTTGTCAAACCAATCACACCGTGCTTTGCACTATTATAGGCAGCCTTTCCAGCAAATCCAACAAGCCCATTAATAGAGGCGATATTAATAATGCGTCCATACTTTTGCTTTTTCATAATTGGAAAAGCATGTTTTATTGCGATGAAAGGTGCGATTTGCATAATTTGAATCAGAAGTTCAAATTTATCGGTTGGGAACTCTTCAATAGGTGAAACGTGTTGCATACCAGCATTATTTATTAACACATCAAGTGAGCCGAATTTTGTAACAGTTTCAGAAATAGCCTCGGATATTTCTTTCTCAGATGTAACGTCACATCTTAGACCTATTGCTTCATAACCTTCCCTGCATAACTGTTCAGCAGCTTCCTTCGCACGATCTTCAAGACGATCACTAATCACAACTTTTGCTCCTTCTTTCGCAAAAGCATTTCCCATTTCATAACCAATTCCACTTGCAGCACCTGTTAAAAAAACGACACGATTTGAAACCATGATGAGAGCACTCCTTTATATAAAATTTGTCTTAGTGCTCTATTTAGAGGGAATGTAATGAAAATCCTGCAAAGATTTGGAAAAATATACTGAACTATCTTGTTTTGCAAAATAGCTTTTGCTATACTATTTTGTAAAGCAAGATACTTACGCTTATCTATCTTGTAAAACAAGATAGAGGGAGGATTTGAATTATGTCGACAAGTCAAATGCTGAAAGGGATTTTAGAAGGGTGTCTCCTTGCAATTATTTCTGAAGGAGAAATATATGGATATGAAATGAGTGAAAAGCTAGCTAAGTATGGTTTCACTATGGCAAGTGAAGGAAGTATTTATCCGTTATTAATAAGGATGCAAAAGGAAGGGCTAATAGTAAGCACAATGAAGGAATCTCCATCTGGTCCAAAGCGAAAATATTATACATTAACAGAAAGAGGTGAAGATGCGTTAGATGAGTTTATGGAGCGTTGGGGGACAATGCAGAGTAGTGTAGAGCGTTTGCTAGAAGGAAAAGGGAGACGACGATGATGCTATCTACCGAAGCGAGAAAATTCCTATTAGATATGAGCTTGTTTTTAAAGCAAAGGGTGTAAAAGAAAGTGATATTGAGAGCTTTTTAGAAGATGCAAAGTTACATTTAATCGAAGGTGAAATGGACGGGAAAAGTGTAGCAGATATTTTTGGAAGCTCACCAAAAGAATATGCAAATGAACTTGTTAAAGTAATGGAAAAAGATCGCAGGGAGAGCTGGAAACAAATCGGATATACAGTGATGAATATTGTTGCGTTTTGGATTATTGCCTCTATCTTAGTTGTAAATGATAGTGGGCAATTACAGATTTCAGTTGTTCAATGTATTGGCTATGGGATGTCACTAATGGTTGCGCTTGTAGTGCCCAATCTGGCTTTTCGTAAAATGGCTTTTCGATTACATTTTTCAAAACAATTGTTTGTCCAAGCGTTATTGATGGCAGTTCCGATGGTTTTATTAGGAGCAGTAATTATACTGGATATCATCTATCCTACACCAATGATTCAATTAACTCAGTTGCAGAGCTATATGATAGCAGGCGCAATCTTCATCGTAACAGTAATTATAAACGTGTACTTTGAAGGATGGTATAAAGTTTTATATTTAGTGGTTCCACTTGCTATTATGCTCGTCTTTAAAACATTTACATCAGAGGATTTAATTCCGATGTTATTTCAGATTGTGTGTTTGTATGGCAGTCTATTTATTCTTATTATTATTGAATTTATTATGAAGGCGAATAAAAGAGAGACAGCTAGGTAAATTTGGTAGCTGGTATATGCTCATTAAATAGTTAAATAAAAGGAGGAAAATAATGTTTTCAAAGGAAGCACAGAAATTTCTAGATGATACAACAGTATATTTAGTAACGAAGGGAATAAAAAAGGAAGACATTGATTCTTTTATAGAAGATGCAAAACTTCACTTAATAGAAGGAGAAAAGGATGGGAAAACAGTTGCAGATATTTTTGGAGATTCACCAGAGGTATATGCTGAAGAGTTAGCAAAAGAAATGGAGCTTGATAAAAAAGAAAACATGAATCTATTCATTTCCTTTATCATTGGAGTTCTTGCGTATTGGTCTGTTCCAGATCTTTTATTTCATGGGGTGAATGAGCCGGTATCTATATCATTAATCAGCTTAATCGGTTATCCAATAGTATTGGCTATTAGCATTCCTATGGGGATCATTGCTTTTCGTAAATCTACATTTATAACAAGTAAATTAAAGGAATTCTCTATTTTGTATATATGTATATCCCTTTTACCAGTCGCGTTGATTGTTTTGGTTATGCTACTAAATAAATGGTATGAACCACCGCTCTTTTATTTATCACCAGTGCAAAGTTATCTATTAGGTGGATTATTACTATGTGTATTGGCCATTATCAATATGCGTTTAGCAAGCTGGATGGGCTTACTTCAAGTAGCTGCATTATTTACCATTATGTTTGTGTTTGAATGTACAGCAATTAAAGATACGAATTTCGGAGCACTGGAACCGCTCTTTTTATATGGAAGTTTAATTCTATTGATGAAAATAGATTTGAAAAGAACGGAGACTTCTAACATATAAAATAGATGGGAGGTAGAACAATGCTTATAAAAGAATCACAAAAATTTATAGAGGAGACACGCGCATATTTACGAGTAAAGGGGATTAAAGAATCTGACATTACTTCCTTTTTAGAAGATGCAGAGCTTCATTTAATAGAGGGTGAAAAACAAGGAAAGACAGTCGTTGATATTTTTGGGGATTCACCGAAAGAGTTTGCCAAACAGCTTGCTAGAGAGATGGAGGTTGATAAGAAGGAGAATTATAGTTGGTTAGTCTATTTCATTGTGAATGCATTGGCGTTCACAATGGTGAAGAGTGTATTTTTTAGTCAGGTAGATCATCGTTTATATTATTAGTTAATCTAAATAATTGGTTATCTAATTATATTTGCTATAGGTGTTATGATATTGATTTTTGGGATGCGAACAGCTGCTTTTAAACGTAAAGGAATTGAATTCATTATTATGTGTACCACTGGAGCGCTGTATTTCTTATCAATTTTTAGCATCGCACTATTAAATGAGTTTTATGGTTTTACTACAGGGCAAAGCTATTGTATTGTAGGTGCTATATTCCTCATAGCAGCATTTTTAAATATAAAGGTTGGTGGTTGGTTTACTCTATTATATTTAATGATTCCTATTACAATAGAGTATGTATTCTTCAAAATAGATTTGTCAAGTGTGCCAGGTCTGTATATAAAACAATTCATATTTTTAGCTATTTTATTTGTCCTTGTAATGATTCATATGAAATTAGAGAAAAGAAAAGCGAATATATAAGATTAAGAGAGAAGTAGCTTATATACAACTTTATTTTAATGTTTCGACATATGAGTTGTTGCTACAAAGAATGGTAATTTTCACTTACTTTCTGTTTTTACTTGGCATGGGCAGGAAGGGAATTTGACCGCTTCTATACATAGTCAGACTCTCTTTCCCACCTACAAGGTTTATTTTAAACAGTAACTGATATGGTTACTGTTTTTCTCTGTGTAATAAAGAACTCTGTAAAGATAATGCTCGCTGTTCTTTTGTTAATAAAGATTCAATGTGTACTTGATCAGGGCGAGGTACGATTGGGTACATAAGATTGGTGGAAGAAGGGTGATGCTCAGAACCGGTTGGAGAATGTGGATCTGCATGGGTAAGCTTTCCATTAATACGCCTTGTAAATAAAATATGTCCTATTTCATGAGCAAGTGTATATATATTTTTCATAGGAGAAGCAGCATTAGTAAGAATGATATAACCTGTGAGGATTTGGTTTATAACGAATGAGTAGGCACATGCAATTACAGATTGTTCTTTAAAATAATTACTCCCAATATAACAAATATAAATATCACAATCGGGAACTTCTGATGAACAGGTGTTAAAAAAGGAAGAAACTTTAGGTTGATTTTTGACAGAATCCATATAGCTAATTTCACCATCATGAAATCTAAAGGATTCATTTAGTATAATGACATCTTTCATTTGAAATGAAATGGGGTGCCAGATTGATTCAGCAACTGCTAAGTCTTTGGCAATGCGATCTTCTGTAATATCAGAGCCTGGGGCAATGCAAATACATATATTTACGTACGGATCCATTAGAAACACCTCAAATGGAAAATAGTTTATTAATATACTATGTGAAAGGAAAAGGGTATGTATGGATATAATCCCTATAAATTAGGTGTATTTTGGTGTGTTGGAATTGATGAGAAAATAGAATATCTATATATTCGCAATATGTTTTATCTCGCATTAACAGGCAGTAAGACTCATACCTCAAAATTCAGCGAAAATAAAGAAGTTAGATGAGAGAACTGCTCGTAAAATCTCGATTGGTAAGGAATGATTAAAGTTTTCTTTTATGAATAGCTATGTTTTTACCTGAGAATATATAGAGGAGTGGATAATATGGATATAAGGATGAATGGAAGAAGTCGGAAAATATTCATAGTTTAATTCAATTATATGTGATTCATTCTGCTATAGTAAAAGAAAAGGGGGAGAATGTATGTATACATTAAAAATTGTTTCAGATCGAGAAGCTGTTTATCAGTTTGCAAGTTATGTAAGGGTCGTTCAAGGGGTAGAGAATGTATATGTAGAAGTTGGAGAAGCTTTATATGAACATCCACTTATGAAATTTTATGTACATGTAACGATTGAAGAGACATATGAAAAGCAAAAAGCATTACAGGAAATTGCTCGATTAGTAGAATTAGGACGTTTTACATATGTTCATTATCGAAATGAAGAGATTGAAAAGGCGTTTGAAGCAGTTAAATATGAAAGTTTTCGAAAATAAAAATGATTAGAAGGGAGCAGATGCTCCCTTTTTTTACTAGTAGGAATATTTTTTTCATCGCACAAAAAAATAAGGAATTTTGCTATGATAAGGAAGGGTGAGGAAAGGAGAGATTTATAATGGGGTATATCGAAGAGTTGCGAAAATCAGTCGGTACAAGACCGTTAATTCTTGTAGGATCAGCTGTGATCATTTTAAATGAAAAACAAGAGGTATTGCTTCAATACCGCTCGGATACATATGATTGGGGTATACCAGGTGGTGCAATGGAGTTAGGTGAAACGACGGAAGAAACGGCTCGGCGAGAGCTTTTTGAAGAAACAGGATTAGAAGCGAAGGTGTTGCAGTTTCTTGGTGTCCTTTCTGGGAAAGATGTGTATTATCGTTATCCAAATGGAGATGAAATTTATAATGTAATTCATCTATACCAAGCGCATCACGTGAGTGGAAAAATAGAACTTGATGAAGAAGGGCTGGATCTCAAGTATTTTCCTGCTGAAAAGTTACCGAATTTAAATAAAACAACAGAGAAAATTTTACAAAAATTCTTATATGCATTAACGGAATAGAGGGTTGATTCCCTCTATTTTTACTATATCAAATATTTTGATTTTTTAGTATGTTTGTAGTATGATAAGTTCAGATATACATCTTCTGCTATTCCATCCAAAAACTTACTAGGGTACATAAGAGAGGGGCAAGTGCAAGATGCATAATGTTGTCATTACAGCCGCAGTTCGTTCGCCAATTGGAACTTTTGGAGGAGCACTAAAAAATGTAACGCCAGTAGAACTAGCTGTTCCTGTGCTTCAAGAAGCTGTCAAAAGAGGTGGAGTAGACCCTCATGAAGTGGATGAAGTCATTTTAGGACACTGTATTCAAAGAACAGACGAAGCAAATACAGCGCGAACAGCTGCATTAGCAGCAGGGTTTCCAGAAACAGTTACAGGTTACACAATTCAGCGTCAATGTTCTTCAGGTATGCAAGCGATTATGTCAGCAGCAATGCAAATTCAGCTAGGTGTAAGTGATGTTGTTATTGCGGGTGGAGTAGAAGCGATGAGCTCAAGCCCTTATGCATTAAAACAGCACCGATGGGGACAGCGTCTTCAACATGGAGAAATTCGTGATACGGTGTGGGAAGTTTTAGAAGATCCGATCCATCATATTATGATGGGAGAAACAGCTGAAAATTTAGTTGAACAATATGAAATTACAAGAGAGGAACAAGATGAAGTTGCGTTGCGTAGCCATCAATTAGCGCTTCAGGCGATTGAATCAGGTTATTTTGATGAACAAATTGTTCCTATTACGATAAAAGAACGTAGAAAAGAAGTAGTATTTTCAAAGGATGAACATCCGCGTGCTGATATTACAGCTGAAAAATTAGCTGGACTTAAGCCGGCATTCCGTAAAGGTGGGTCCGTAACGGCAGGGAATGCGTCCGGTATTAATGATGGAAGTGCGGTTTTAGTATTGATGAGTGAAGAAAAGGCTAAGGAAAAAGGTTTACAACCGTTAGCTAGAATTGTTGGCTATTCTGTAGCTGGGGTAGATCCGAAAGTTATGGGAATCGGTCCAGCACCAGCAATTCGTAAGGGGTTAGAGAAAGTAAATTGGTCATTAGAAGATGCCGATTTATTAGAGATTAATGAAGCTTTTGCAGCACAATATTTAGCGGTTGAGAAGGAACTTGGATTAAACCGTGAGAAAGTAAACGTTAACGGAAGTGGTGTTGGTCTTGGACATCCAATTGGTTGCACAGGAGCGCGTATTACGGTAAGTTTAATTCACGAATTAAGAAGACGTGGACTAGAAAAAGGTATTGCATCTCTTTGTGTCGGTGGTGGCATTGGGGTAGCATTATTTATAGAAGCGTTGTAAAAAGAAGCAGCAATTGCTGCTTCTTTTTTATTGATGAGAGTTCAAATTCATGATTGAAACAAATGATGGAATAGCCGATCACGATTTTCAAAGAAGAGTTTTGTTGTTTGATAGTGTTCAGTTTCTTCTAAAGTCGATTCATGAATTCCTTCTTGTGTTAAAGAATATATAGTGGACTCTGGGTAAGCCATTAAAATAGGAGAATGTGTTGCGATGATGAATTGTGATCCTTGTTTAGCTAATTCATGCATCCGAATAAGCATAGAAAGTTGCCTCATAGGAGACAAAGCGGCTTCAGGCTCGTCTAAAATATATAAACCTTGTTCTGAAAAACGCTTCATAAATAAGGAAAAGAATGATTCCCCATGAGATTGGTCATGTAAGGATATACCACCGTATGAATCAATTACCTTATTGCCTAATATGGCATCCTCATTTGCATCCACCTCATCAATATAGGAAGCAACGTTATAAAATGACTCTGCCCGCAGAAAGAACCCATCTTTAGGTGTAGCAAAGCTTTTGGCAACTCGAATATACTTGTGTAAGGAAGAGTGAGAATCGTAAGTAGTGAAACGAAAATTTTTTGTACCACCTTCTGCATTAAATCCTAAAGCGACAGCAATTGCTTCTAGTAATGTTGATTTTCCAGTTCCATTCTCTCCGATAATAAATGTTACATTAGGATGGAAAGTGAGTGATTGCAATGTTCGGATCGCAGGTAAACAATACGGGTACACGGAAAAGCTAGGAATCTGTTCTTTTTGCAAGGAGACACTTTTTAGAAAGGGCGTATGTTCATTCAATATATAAACCTCAATTCATTGATGATTTCGTTTCTAATATGGCTGCAAATACAAGGGTTAGACAGCTTGTGAATAAGATGGTAAATTGGAGAGCATCAAAACCTAAGCCTTCCCAGCCATATGTATTTCTCTTTAAGGTAAAAATCAATAATACGGTAATAGGACCTGATAGTGCTGGAATATATTTTACTATTTTTAAGTGTTTTCATAGAAGAAATCCTATGTATGTGCTTATGAAAAAGTACAATAAGACTAAGTAAAAAGGCGAGAACGAATGACAATTTAATCCCTACTGATCTTCTATATACTACATAAAAATTGTATCATTTAAAGTATAGATATTCCAATGTCAAAATAAGTGTTGCATAAAAAGAATTGATATCGTTATGATAGATTATGTTCTACTTACTATCGTTATGTAGCATCAATCCCATGGAAGTTTACTTCAGGGAAAGGAATTTTGGTGTTTCTCTATTCTACAGTATTTGGTATGCTTACACATGTTGTGTGGGATACGTTTTCCCATAAGACGGGTTATTTTGTTATGAATCTATCCTTTCTACAACAAACTATTTATTCGATACCAATATATAAATTGATGCAACATGGGAGTACATGTTTTGGCTTTATATTCATTATATTTGTTCTTTTGAAATATAGAGATTCTCCCCAAAAAATGGATAGGGTTTCAGGGAGAGAGAAAGTAAAATACTGGGGATGGTCCATGATCACAGCGCTTGGGATATTTATTGCTCATGCATTGTTAGACCCGTATTTTCAAATTTTACATATAGGGAGTATAATAGTATCCGGACTTACAAGTGTTTATTTGGTATATTCATTGTTTCAGTAGTATATCAAATAAGGAGATCATTTAGTGAACTATGAATGAGAGTGTTAGGAGTAATAAAAAGATGAAGATATGGAAAAGTATTTGTATTTTATGTAGTTTTCTCATTATATTAAGTGGTTGCTTCCAAAAGGAAGAAAAAAAAGATGCTAAGAAGAAAGAGTCAATTCCAGAGACGACTGAATATGGTGGCAAGGAATTAAAGAAAGTCGGACAAGCTGTAAAAGAAAAAGGATGGGGAACGTTTAAATTAGAACAACTAAAACATGTGAATCAAACGTTTGAAGTAACTCCGATGAAAATACATGTGCAAGATGTAAAGGTTATTGCATTATCACAAATGAGCCAA
Source organism: Bacillus pfraonensis (assembly GCF_050768835.1). Classification (NCBI taxonomy): domain Bacteria; kingdom Bacillati; phylum Bacillota; class Bacilli; order Caryophanales; family Bacillaceae; genus Bacillus; species Bacillus pfraonensis. The sequence goes on from NZ_JAHCDO010000012.1 coordinate 64,283, forward strand.
GAGGCAAAAGATACATTGAAAGTATATACAGCATTGACTCCAGAAGAAGTGCAGCGCAGGCTTGGAGATAAAGTTAATCGAGAAGATGCTGAGTTGTACGCTTCGTTAAGTGGAAAAGATATTAAAGATAAAATACGTTATGTTGAAATTACATATAAGGTAGAAAATAGTGGAGATAAAGATATGCAATTTTTCTCTTTGAATGATGTTACAATTAATGAAACACAGCAATTTAATGTTCCAAAACAAAACTTTCTATATGAAGAGAACACGCTTGTAGGTACAAAAAGTGTTGCAAGAGAAGAGTACAAATCAGGCGAGACAAGGGAAGGAATAATTGGATTAATACTCGAGGATGAGAAAAAAGAGGTTACTCAAATCGCATTTACAACAGATGTTCTGGCCACGGGCGATACACATGAAACAGTTGTAGAACCGCAAACATTTAACATCTCACTGTCTAAGTGAGATGTTTTTTTGTATATATAAATTCAAGTTGAAAAATCGACATAAACCTCTTCTTTTTAGTTTGAGAGAGGATCTGAAGCGGTCAAATCTTTTTTCTGCCCCATGCCAAGTAAAAATAGAAAGAGAAAACAAGTAGCGGCTACCTTTTTTTCTTCGAATGAGCGACTTATATGTTGAAAGACTAAAATGGATTTACATAGAAAATGAACAGGAAATTTGTCAAATCAAAGCGAATGTATTATAAAGTGCAAAGGGGGAAGGGAAATGGAAAAAAGATGTTACGAATGTGGTAGTAAAGAGATAGAAAAAGCAACGATAGCACCAAACCAAAAAAACTATCTTACTTTATTTGCACAAACAGTCGCGGAGGTAGAAATTTGTAAAAAATGCGGTACTGTTATCACAATAAAAGAGAAGCATCCAAGTTATCTAAATCAACAGATGGACTGAAAAAGTTTTGATTTTGAAACAAACAGCCGTTTTTAGGTGTTTGCTGACTGTTTATTTTGCTCGTCTAAATACACTTCTACGGTTTGTAATTGTTTAGAAATTCGAAATGCTTCCTTTTGTTCCTGAAATTGTTTTTCATTATAAGGACCAAAACGTCGATTGTTGTTCATATCAATAATCCAATAATGTTCACTCTGTTTATTTATAATACTAGATTCCGGGTTATTGGGATCAGATTTTTCTTCAATTTGTTTTGCAATAATATATGTATCGTCCCAAGCAATTTCTACAATTTTAGCTGGTACATATTGCGTAGCGTATATAGCGTCTTGTTTTGGAAAAAGTTCAAATGCATTTCCGGAAGTATTTATTAGTTCATATTCATCATTGATGGTGTAAGCTGAGTGGCTAGAATTTGCTGTGCAACCAGTCAGCAACATAATGGCAATTGCGGTCATCAATCGCTTCAATATGAGGCCCTCCTTAAAAATACTTATTGTAAACACATTGTACAGGAAACGGAAAGGAAACGCCAATATATGAGTTATTTACAATGGTTTTTAGAAATGGTACGATGAAGCAGGTAAAGAAGGATGTAAAGGAGTCGACATAAAATGAAGTTAAAGATGCATCGTCCAGCGATGGTAATGAATCGCATAGGTGCCTCCATTATTGATATGTTTTTTATCTCGGTTATGTACGGTGCGGTTGTGGCCATTGTAACAGGAAATTATGGAGCCATTTTCAATCGTTTTAATATAAGCTTAGGTGACTACCGATATGATCTTATGATTGTTTTTATATTAATGGCTATATATTTTATTTTTGTTCCATTCATATGGAACGGTTGTACAATTGGTAAAAAAATTACACGAACAAGACTTATATCATTAACAAGTGAAAAGTTAACAATTCAAACGCTAACAGTACGGTTCTTTGTATTGTTATTACCAAACATATTGCTACTAGGAATTCCATCTATTTGTAATGTATATATGATGTTGTTCCGTCAAGATAATTGTGGCTTCCATGATCTAATTATGAAAACGAAAGTGATGAGTCTCGTTTAAAGAATAATAGAATGATAAAGGTTTATATTTTGTAAAGCCCCTTTTTGAAAGGCAATATGCTATTCAAAGAGGGGTTTTATTTAGGTTTATCCCGCTACTTTAGGGCAGTAATACTCTCACCTCAAAATTCGGCGAGAGCAATGTCCGGCTCTAGCGGCTAGAATCTCCGGTCGTTTCGCCCCCTCGGACGAGGCAAAAAGCGCCTCTCTGCCTAGGGCGCGGGCGTCCTGCGATTCTGAGTGAGCCGCTTCCGCTCTTCTAAAGAAGTTAGGTGGGAGATAAACTGCCCGTAAAGGCCCGATTGGTGAGGGCTAATAATCAGTAGGGGATGAAGAAACCCCACTGATTAAAGTTTCACTTTATTAAAAAACATGTGTATCCTTAAAGTTTTATAAAATTTGATAAATTTAATTGGTATAGTGAAGTTCATATAAGGATGAACATCTCTTATAGAGTACCTCCATATTGACGTAGGATGTGTTAGAAAGTCGGTTTTTAACACATCCTATTTTAATTAGATTGAAAATTAAGAAAATGATATAATAAAGAAAACGTGTTATACAACAAGGGGGAGATCGAAATGACAGAAAGTAGCTTAATTTTTTGGGGGATACTTATTTTTATCGGTCTAGCTTTTGATCAATATAATAGTAAGAAAAAAGAGAAAATAAACAAGTAAACGGTTACAAATAATGATATTGACTTTTCCTGCTTGCAGAGCTACAGGCGAAAGGAGTATACTGAATGACGGTAAGACTTACAGAAGGGGTAATGACGATGAAGCTTGCAGGAAAAGTTGCCGTTGTAACTGGCGGTGGCATCGGTATTGGACGTAGTACAGCTCTTTTGTTGGCAAAACAAGGTGCAAAAGTAATTGTGACGGATATTGATAAGGAAAATGGACAAGCAACAGCAGAGGAAATTGTAGATTTAGGTGGAGAGGCACTTTTTGTTACTCATGATATGGCGAAACAAGGAGATTGGCAACGTGTCATTGAAGTAGCGATTGACGCTTATAATCGTATTGATGTGTTATTTAATAATGCTGGCTTATATAAAATAGATTCTATTTTCTCGCGGCAACAAGAGAACGATTCCAATGTACTTTGTATTAATGATGTTTGGATAGAAATAAAACAATTGACATCATCGTTTATGAAACACCAAGAAGAAGTAACGCTAACTGATTTACCTATTTTTGGTATTATTAGTACAAAAGAACAGTCACTTCATACAGTAGGAACCCTAGTATAATAATAGAAAACCGCCCAAAATACATATGTGGACGGTTTTTTTGTATTTGTATGATGCAAAGAAAAGTGCTATTTTAGCGAATGCGTTTTTCAGTTTTACTATCAAAGAAATGTGCTTTATTCATATCAAATGCAAGTTTAATTTGATCACCGTGTGCAAAAGTATGTCTTGCATCAACGCGTGCTGCAAAATCTTGATTTCCAAGTTTCATATATAAAATAGATTCTGCCCCTAATAATTCTGCAACTTCAATTTGAGTTGTAAATATTGTTCCTTGTGAAGCTTCTAAAAATAGAAGTTCATCATGAATATCTTCTGGACGAATCCCTAGTACAACTTCTTGATTCACATAACCTTGTTCGCGTAATAATTTCATTTTGCCTTCAGATACTTTAATCTTTACTTTATCATCTATAACAAAGTCTTGTTCTGTTAATTTACCACGGAAGAAATTCATTGCAGGAGAGCCAATAAATCCACCAACGAAAATATTTTCTGGTGTTTCATATACTTCTTTCGGAGAGCCGATTTGTTGAATCTTTCCATCTTTCATAACGACAAGGCGTGAAGCCATTGTCATCGCTTCTGTTTGATCATGTGTTACATAAATTGTTGTTGTTCCAAGTTTTTGATGCAGTTTAGAAATTTCTGAGCGCATCGCTACACGTAATTTTGCATCTAGATTTGATAACGGCTCGTCCATTAAGAAAACTTTTGCGTCACGGACGATCGCACGACCTAGCGCAACACGTTGGCGTTGTCCACCAGATAATGCTTTTGGTTTTCGATTTAAATATTCCGAAAGTCCTAAAATTTGAGCTGCGTCTTTTACACGGCGATCAATTTCGTCTTTTGGGATTTTACGAAGCTTTAATCCAAATGCCATGTTATCGTAAACGCTCATATGTGGATAGAGTGCATAGTTTTGAAAAACCATTGCAATATCTCGATCTTTTGGAGGAACATCATTCATTACTTTACCATCAATAGAAAATTCCCCTTTTGAAATGTCTTCGAGTCCAGCTACCATTCGTAATGTTGTGGATTTTCCACATCCAGATGGACCAACGAAAACGATAAACTCTTTATCTTGAATATGCAAATTGAAGTCTGTTACTGCTGTGACGTTATTATCATAAATTTTATAAATATTTTCTAACTTTAGTTCTGCCATGACTTTTCCCCCTAGAAAAAATTATGCAAACGTTTTCTTTGAATTCATTATATACGAATGAATTCAAAAAATAAATAAAAAGGGATAAAAAAATAAAACGTTTTCATAATTTGTGTGGAATGAACAGTAAAATCACTTAAATAGATTATAAAAATTGTAAGCGCTGTTTTCATTTCTTTTAAAATCTGTTATCATTCATTAGTGAAAACGTTTGCGCCTGGATTTTTTTTGATTTAAAAAATGAAATGGGGTAGCATGATGAAAAAACAATGGTGGAAAGAAAGTGTTGTATATCAAATTTATCCACGTAGCTTTATGGATAGTAATGGTGATGGGATTGGTGATCTTCGCGGAATTACTGCAAAGCTTGATTATTTACAAAACTTAGGTATAGATGTTATTTGGTTATCACCAGTCTATGAATCTCCAAATGATGATAATGGCTATGATATTAGCGATTATCGAAAGATTATGGATGAGTTTGGGACAATGGAAGATTGGGACGAATTATTAAGCGAAATGCATAAACGTAATATGAAATTAATGATGGATTTAGTTGTTAACCATACGTCCGATGAGCACGATTGGTTTATCGAATCTCGTAAGTCAAAAGATAATCCATATCGAGATTACTATATTTGGCGTCCTGGGAAAGATGGAAAAGAGCCAAACAACTGGGGGGCAGCTTTTAGTGGCTCCGCTTGGCAGTATGATGAAACGACAGGTGAATATTATTTACACTTATTCTCTAAAAAGCAACCAGATTTAAATTGGGATAATGAACGGGTGCGAAAAGAGGTTTATGAGATGATGGAGTTTTGGCTTGAAAAAGGGATTGATGGTTTCCGTATGGATGTGATTAACTTTATTTCCAAAGAAGAAGGATTTCCAGCTGTGAAGACAGAGGAAGAAGGTTATGTATCTGGACATCAACACTTTATGAATGGACCGAATATCCATACATATTTGCATGAAATGAATCAAGAAGTATTGTCCAAATACGATATTATGACAGTTGGTGAAATGCCTGGTGTAACAACAGAGGAAGCTAAACTTTATACAGCTGAAGAACGTAATGAACTACAAATGGTATTTCAGTTTGAACATATGGATTTAGATTCTGGAAAGGGAGGAAAGTGGGATGTAAAACCATGTTCACTCCTTACATTAAAACAGAATTTAACAAAATGGCAGAAAGCGTTAGAACAAACAGGATGGAATAGTTTGTATTGGAATAATCATGACCAGCCTCGTGTTGTCTCTCGTTTTGGTAACGATAAAACATATCGCATAGAATCAGCGAAAATGTTAGCGACGGTACTTCATATGATGAAAGGGACTCCTTATATTTATCAAGGAGAAGAAATTGGGATGACAAATGTTCACTTTGATTCGATTGATGACTACCGAGATATTGAAACGCTGAATATGTACCGTGAAAAAGTAATAGAACGCGGTGAAGATGAAGAAACAGTAATGCAATCGGTTTATATAAAAGGGCGAGACAATGCTAGGACACCAATGCAATGGGATGCCACTGTGCATGGTGGGTTTACAGTGGGGCAACCATGGATTGGATTAAATCCTAATTATAAAGAAATCAATGTAGAACAAGCGTTACAAGACTCGAACTCTATTTTTTATTACTATAAAAAATTAATTGAACTTCGTAAAAAACATGAAATGATTGTGTATGGAACGTATGATTTAATTTTAGAAGAACATCCTTCAATTTTTGCTTATGTAAGAACATGGGAAGATGAAAAATTACTTGTTATTGCGAACTTTACTGAGGATAACTGTATATTTGAAATGCCAGAAGGGCTAAATTATAATAGTTCAGAATTGTTGATACACAATTATGATGTACAAGATGCAGGGGTTAAGAGTATCGATTTACAGCCATATGAAGCGAGAGCATATAAATTAAAATAATGAAAAGCCTTGTGTAATCTCTGACACAAGGCTTTTATATTTTACCTCGCTATTCACGGACAGTAATACTCTCACATCAAAATTCAGTGAAAGCAAAGAAGTTAGGTAGGAGATAAACCGCCCGAAAAAAACCGATTGGTGGAGGCTAATAATCAGTGGGGATGAAGAAAACCCCACTGATTAAAGTTTCACTTTACCATTTCAAAATTGAGAAACCATATGGTGGAAGTGTAACTTGTAATGAGTTTGTTTCCGCTGAAAATTCTTCTTTTGTATATAGGTTGATGATTTTTTTACTAGAAATATCAAAAGGTACAGGAGCTGAGATTTCATGATTTGTTGAATTTAAAACAAAGAAAATTGTTTCTTCTCCATATGTTTTCGTATAAGAAATGTAACCCTGTTCATCATTTGCTTCAATACATTGAAATGTTCCGTGGCCACCAAATGCTTTGTATTGTTTTCGCAATGAAATTAATGTTTGTATATGTTTAAATAATACTTTATCTTGCTTATCTTCATCCCAAATCATACATTTTCGGCACTCAGGGTCCATCCCGCCATCCATCCCAATTTCATCACCATAATAAATGCATGGTGAACCGATGAAAGAAAGATGAAATACATAGAGTAGGTACATTTTATCTTTCTTTCCGTTACAAGTTGTTAAAATTCTCGGTGTATCATGACTGTCTAATAGATGAAAAGCCGCTTCGTTTACGTTCATGGAATACGAGTGAAGAGATGCTGTAATTTGTTCCATAAATTCACTTGCTTGAATCGTTTCATTTGCGAAATAAGAAAGGAGTGCATTTGTTATAGGGTAACTCATTACCGCATCAAATTGATCACCTTGTAACCATGGCAGAGCATCATGCCAAATCTCTCCTAGAATATAGACTTCAGGGTTAATGGTCTTTATTTCGTTACGGAACTCTCTCCAAAAGCTATGATCGACTTCATTTGCTACATCAAGCCGCCAGCCGTCAATGTGAAACTCTCGTACCCAATAACGCCCTACTTCAAGTAAGTATTCTTTTACATCAGGATGGGCTGTATTTAATTTTGGCATATATGGTGTAAAGGCAAAAGTATCATAGTTCGGAATTGGTTTTGTTACTACCGGAAATTCATGAATATGAAACCAGTCGATATAGCGAGATTTCTCACCTTTTTCTAGAACGTCTTGAAACTTATCAAAGAAGTAGCCACTATGATTAAAAACAGCATCTAACATTACTTTTATACCACGTTCGTGGCACGCATTAACAAGCTTTCGAAACGTTTCCTTCGTCCCAAACTGTGGATCAATTTCCATATAGTCAATCGTGTCGTACTTATGATTAGAGTGTGCCTTAAAGATAGGTGTAAAGTAAATGCCGGTAATCCCGAGTTCTGCAAGATAATCAAGGTGCTCGATAATACCTGCAAAATCTCCACCGAAAAAATTAGTAGCTGTAGGATCAGTACTTCCCCATGGAAGTGTATGTACTGGATTGCATCCAGCATCTCCATTAGCAAATCTCTCTGGGAAAATTTGGTACCACACTGTATCTTTTATCCATGAAGGAGCCCTAAAAACATCCTGTTCATGAATAAATGGAAAGCAAAAAAAGTTGCCTACATCATCATGAGGTGTTTCGTGGAAAAAGCCACGTTCCGTATAAATGGTCGTTTCTGTATTGCTTTTTAATTCAAACCCATATCGTAAGCGCTTGAATTTCGGTTCAATTGAAATGAACCAATAATCAAATAAATTTGTTGATCCGCTTTTTTTCATCGGTATGTTTGATGTAATCCATTTTCCATCTTGCCATTCATAAGGATCGCCATGAATGAGTGAGACGATATCCACATCATTTTTTTTTGTACGCAATCGAATATGAAGTGTTTTTTTATCGTAAGCGTATGCATAATTATCTTTTGGTCTATGGTATATAGCTTCTTTAAACATATAGAAAATCCCCCTTTGATATTTCTATAAATAAGAATATATTGCAAACGATTGCTTTTGGTATTACTTTAATATTGCTTATAAGAGTAGTATTCATTTCATATAAAGTCAATGGATACAAAGAATAATGTTATAATTTTTTTGAAAAATATAGAGAGAAAATATTTGCAAAAAATATAAAAGAATGTATAATGATAGACAAATAGCGCAAACGTTTTCATAGATTGGAAGATTGTTTGCGCTCCTATTAAACAAGTAAGTGCAAACGTTTTCATTTATTAAACTAGTACATATATAACTTGGGGAGGTTTTGAGGGTGAAGAAAGCATTATCATTATTAACAGTTTCAGCTTTGACAATTGGTATGTTATCGGCGTGTGGTCCGAAAGATTCAGGGAAAAAGGAAGCAAGTAAAGAAAAGAGAGATTATGATCTTCTTGTTTGGGAAGATCTTAAAAAAGGTCCTGCATTAGAACCAGCGGTAAAGAGCTTTGAAAAGAAATATAACGTGAAAGTAAAAGTGGCTGAAATTCAAATGACCGATCAAACAAAAAAACTACGTCTTGATGGTCCAGCAGGTACAGGTCCTGACGTTGTAACATTACCGCATGATCATATTGGAAATGTGGTTACGGAAGGTTTAATTGATGAAGTAAAAGTTGATGATGCTGTGAAGAACAAATTTACGGACTTATCTATAGAAGCTCAAACATATAAAGGGAAATTATATGGTTTACCAAAAGCAATTGAGACACCTGTTTTTATCTATAATAAAAAGCTTATGCCAAAGGCACCAGAAACAATGGATGAATTATACAACTTCTCGAAAGATTTCACGAAAGATGGGAAATATGGCTTTTTAGCATTAGGAGATAATTTGTATTTTGCGAATGCATTTATGGCTGGTATGGGAGGATATGTATTTGGTGAGAAAGATGGTAAACCGAATACAGCGGACATCGGGTTAAATAATGATGGAGCCGTACAAGGTATGGAATATATTCAAAAATGGTATAAGGAGAATTTATTTCCCAAAGGTATTATTGGTGAATCTGGTGGGGCAGCTGCAGATGGATTGTTTAATGAAGGAAAAGCTGCATCCATTATGAACGGTCCGTGGGCATTTCAAGCTATGGAAAAAAACGGAATTGATTATGGTGTAGCACCGATGCCTAAATTACCAAATGGTCAACCAATGAAAACTTTTGTTGGTGTAAAAGGATGGCATGTAACGAGTTTCTCAAAAAATAAAGATTTAGCAACGAAATTTGTTGATTGGGTAACGAATGAAGAAAATGCAAAAATTCGCTATGAAAAATCAAAAGAAATTCCTCCTGTAAAATCAGTAATGGAAGATCCAATGATTAAAGACAGTGAAGCTGCAAAAGCGATAACTACACAGGCTGAGACAGGTATTCCGATGCCGAATATTCCAGAAATGCAAGAAGTATGGGAGCCAGCAAGGTTTGCATTAGAGTTACTTGCGGCTGGAAAACAAGAACCCAAACCAGCACTTGATGAAGCTGTGAAACAAATTAAAGGAAACATTGAAGCAAATCATAGTAAGCAAAAATAAGACGGAATTCGTATCTCTTATAAAGGGGAGGTACGAATTCTCCTCCTTCCAAGGGGAAGAAAAAAGGGGGAAGAAATATGCACACATCCATTGAACCAGTGAAAGAAGCGAACGGTTCAAAACACCGTAAAACAGCTGTGATGTTGTCAATCATTCCAGGTGTTGGTCAAATATATAATAAACAATATGTAAAAGCACTGATCTTTCTTGTATTAACAGGTTCATTTATTGTAGCATTTGCTGATTTGTTAAATATGGGATTGTGGGGAATTGTCACGCTCGGTACAGAAGTTCCTCGGGATCACTCTATCTTTCTATTAGTAGAAGGAATTTTAGCACTAATCGTTATTGCATTTGGATTAAGCATATATGCTTTTAATTTATATGATGCCTATCAAAATGGGAAAAAGCGTGATGTAGGAATACCATTAAATTCTGTGAAAGAACAATACCGTAATTTATTAGATCAAGGTTTTCCATATTTGATGGTTTCCCCAGGATTTTTGCTATTGATTTTTGTAGTTGTGTTTCCGATTATTTTCGTATTTTTAATTGGATTTACAAACTATGATTTGTATCATTCTCCACCAGCGAAATTAGTAGAGTGGGTTAGTTTCAAAAACTTTATTGATATTTTCACTTTACCAATGTGGAGAGATACATTTTTAAGCGTATTCTCTTGGACTGTGATTTGGACTTTTGTTGCAACGACATTGCAAGTAGCTCTTGGTATTTTCTTAGCGATATTAGTAAATCAACCTGGTATTAAAGGGAAAGCAGTAATTCGTACAATCTTTATTTTACCGTGGGCAGTTCCAGCATTCGTATCTATTCTTGTCTTTGCTGGTATGTTCAATGAATCATTTGGAGCGATTAACAACCAAGTATTAGCGCTATTTGGAATTGAAAAAATTGCGTGGATGACAGATCCGTTTTGGGCAAAAATCGCTTTAATATTTATTCAAACATGGCTTGGTTTCCCGTTTATCTTTGCAATGACAACAGGAATATTGCAATCGATTCCAGGGGAATTGTATGAAGCTGCTACAGTAGATGGGGCAACCGCTTGGCAACAATTTCGGAAAATCACATTGCCACTTGTTTTGTATGCAACAGCACCAATCTTAATTACACAATATACGTTTAACTTTAATAACTTCAGTATTATTTATCTGTTTAATGGCGGGGGGCCTGCAGTGTCAGGACAAAATGCAGGTGGAACGGATATTTTAATTTCCTGGATTTATAAATTAACGATGACATCAGCACAATATGGAAAAGCAGCCGCACTTACGATGATTTTATCGTTAATTGTTATTTCAGTGGCGTTATGGCAATTCAAAAGAACAAAATCATTCCAAGAAGAGGATATGATGTAAATGAATATAAAACGACAGAAGATGTTGCGTCTTTCATTAAGTTATTTCGTAATTTTCATAATGTGTGTCATTATTTTCTATCCATTATTATGGATTGTTGGCTCATCGTTTAATCCAGGAGATAGTTTATCTGGATCAAGTATCATTCCGAAAAATGCAACGCTAGATCATTATCGAGAATTATTAGATCTTGATAAAAGTAATTATTTACTTTGGTACAAAAATACGCTGAAAGTTAGCGTTTTGACAATGACTTTCTCGGTACTATCCATTAGCTTCACTGCATATGCTTTTTCAAGATATCGCTTTGTCGGAAGAAAGAATGGATTATTAACGTTTTTAATTCTACAAATGATACCGAATTTTTCAGCGTTAATCGCACTCTATGTGTTAGCTCAATTGACAGGATTAATTGACACGCATTTAGCGTTAATTTTAATTTATGTCGGCGGAGCAATTCCAATGAATACGTGGCTTATGAAGGGTTACTTTGATACGATTCCAAAAGAGTTAGATGAGTCAGCTCGTATGGACGGGGCAGGACACTTCCGGATTTTTTGGCAAATTATTATGCCGCTTGCAAAACCGATTGTGGCAGTTGTAGCGCTGTTTACCTTCATCGGTCCGTTTACAGATTTTATTTTAGCGAGTATCATTTTACGTACGCCAGAAAATTATACATTAGCTGTTGGATTATATGAAATGGTAGCGAAGAAGTTTGGTAATGAATTTACAACATTTGCAGCCGGGTCTGTATTGATTGCAATCCCGATTTCAATTTTGTTCTTATCATTGCAAAAATACTTTATTTCGGGTTTAACAGCTGGAGGTACGAAAGGGTGAAAATGGGACATTATGTCCCATTTCTCTTTTTTAGGGAGAATTTCGATTCATATGACATTGTAAGGGGAAAGATGTGAAAAAAATAGTATATTATAGTATAGGAAAATAAGCTTATATCCCTTACAATACATGGAGAGGGAGAATATTAGTTTACATTAATATAATTTTTTGAGGAATGAAATAAAGTAATGGCGGCTTTCGTTTTCTCCTATTACCTGTAGAACTACGGGATAAAAATAGATATGAATGAAGAATGAGAAGAGAGGAGGAGATTTTATGACAGTTACCATTAAAGATGTAGCGAAAAAGGCAAATGTTGCACCATCTACAGTTTCTCGTGTAATTGCTGATAACCCAAGTATAAGTGAAAAAACAAAGCGCCGTGTTCGTAAAGTAATGAACGAATTAGGATATCACCCGAATTTAAATGCGAGAAGCCTTGCCAATCAAACAACAAAAACAATCGGTCTTGTTATGCCGAGTTCTGCAAGTAAAGCATTTCAAAATCCATTTTTCCCAGAAGTAATTCGAGGGATTAGCTCGTTTGCACATGTCGAAGGTTATGCGCTATATATGTCAACTGGTGAAACAGAAGAGGAGATTTTTAATGGCGTTGTAAAGATGGTACAGGGGCGTCAAATTGGCGGAATTATCCTGCTGTATTCACGTGAGAACGATCGTATTATTCAATATTTACATGAACAAAATTTCCCATTTGTTTTAATTGGAAAACCATACGAAAGAAAAGATGAAATTACATATGTAGATAATGATAACTATACAGCTGCAAGAGAAGTAGCAGAATACTTAATTTCACTTGGACATAAACAGATAGCGTTTATTGGCGGTGGTTCGGATTTACTTGTTACAAAAGATCGTTTAGCTGGAATGAGCGATGCTTTAAAACTAGCTGACATTATGTTGCCAGATGAATATATTTTACATTTTGATTTCTCAAGAGAGAGTGGTCAGCAGGCTGTAGAAGAGTTAATGGGACTCGAAAAACCACCAACAGCAATTATGGCAACAGATGATTTAATAGGTCTTGGGGTATTAAGTGCGCTTGCAAAAAAAGGAGTGGCCATACCGAAAGATGTTTCAATCGTCAGTTTTAACAATGCTTTATTATCTGAAATTGCGAGCCCACCGCTTACTACGGTCGATGTGAATATTTATCAATTAGGGTATGAAGCTGCAAAAGCGTTAGTTGATAAGGTAGAGCATTCTGAGTCTACTTCAAAATGCATTATTATTCCGCATAAATTATTGAAGCGTCAAACTTGTGATCATTATGCGTAAAAAGCTAAGAGGCTTACCTCTTAGCTTTTTGTTTTAAAAATTCTTCTAAACGATCGCAGCCTTCTTTTAGTGTTTCCATACTATAAGCGTATGAAAGACGGATATACCCTTCACCATACTCTGAAAATGCTGTTCCTGGAACAACAGCGAGTCTAGCTTCTTTGACAAGCTCAATGGCAAAATCAAATGATGAAGATGCAAGATTCCCGATGTATGGGAATAAGTAAAAGGCACCAGTTGGTTTCTCAACAGTTAAGCCCATTTGAATGAGTCTGTTATATACGTAATCGCAGCGCTTTTTATATTGATCACGCATCATTCGTGGTGCATCTTTTGCTGCTGTTAATGCTTCAATTGCAGCGTATTGTGCGATTGAAGTTGCACATGTAACGTTATATTGATGCACTTTTAAAATATGCTGTGCTACATAGCTTGGAGCAAATAAAAAGCCAATGCGCCATCCTGTCATTGAATGTGATTTTGATAGACCATTAATAACAATTGTTTTATCTCGCATTTCTGGAAAATGGGCAATGGATGTGTGACTTTCTTCATATACAAGTTCGCTATAAATTTCATCGGAAAGAACGAAAATGTTTTTATCTTTTAAAACAGATACAATATCTTGCAGCTCTTCTTTTGACAGTGTAACACCAGTCGGATTAGAAGGATAAGGTAAGACAATACACCTTGTTTGATCTGTAATTGCATTTTGAATCGCATCCGCTGTTAAGCGAAATCCAGTTTCACGAACGTCTACAAAAACAGGTGTTGCACCGCATAGTCTAATAATGGGTTCATAGCCTGGATAAATAGGGGCTGGTAAAATAACTTCTGTTCCAGGCTCTAAAATGGTACGAAATGTGACATCAATCGCTTCACTAGCACCGATTGTAACGATGGTTTCGTTCTCAGGTGAATAGTGTAAATCGTAATTTTCCTTTAAAAAATGACAAGCTGCTTTGCGTAACTCTAATAGGCCAGCGTTGTGAGTATAACTCGTGTAGTTTTCTGTGATTGCTCGTTTTGCAGCTTCCTTTACTAAAGAAGGTGTTGGAAAATCTGGTTGTCCAATTGTTAAAGAAATGAGATTATCATAGTTTTGAATCATATTAGAGAACTGGCGTATACCAGAAATTTGAATATCTTTTACTTTAGGATTAATGAATTGTTCCATCTTGTTCTCCCTTTCTGCCGCTTGAAAATTAATTTCATTTTACCATATTTGCAATATTTTCGCTTGGTAGCGAAAAAAAAAGCCGCGTAAAGCGACTTTTTAATAACCATATTCCCAATCTATTTCATCTTCATTCCAAAGAACCGAAGATACTTTTCCGAGATACATAACAGATTCATTCACAGCGCATGTGCAATGTTCTTCACCAGTTTTGTCTTGTAATTCTTCGTATACTGATTTATCCACATTTTCGAGAACAACCAAATTTTCCTCTTTTAAAACAAGCGTAGTTCCTGCCATATTTATCTTCCTCCTACTAAAATAATGGTCACTTATTTGTAAACATAGATAGTATGGATTATATGCTGTATGTTGTTATAGTTGTCCGTTTACTGGACTGTTTTATATTTTATTTTTAATCCGTATTCATTGTATCTTGCATTGTGATAATTTGGTACAGGGTTTACAATCATTTCGGAAATTTGTAACATTTATAAACGGTTATTCACAAATGATTTACAAATATGTTAAGAAAAATCTAAATTTTAAAACAAAAGTGGCTATAAAATGATATAATCATATCAAAATACATGTAGAGGATGAAAGGGTATGGAGCTAATCCGTGACTTAATGATCCAAGTTGCTATCATTATTTTGCCACTGTTTTTATATGAAGCGATTCGTCTAAACCGCTATCAAGATATGCTTCCAAAGCCCAATCGCTATTTTATTATGTTTTTATCTAGTATTACGCTTGTTCTTTCTATGACGTATTCGATTTGTTTTGGCGATGTTTGTGGTTATAATTTCCATCCAATTCCAATTATTAGTGCTTTTTTGTACGGTGGGATTGCAGGGATTATCCCGGCTTTTATCTTTGTTATATACGAATGGTTTTTGAATGGTTTACAGTGGTTTCGAATCATAGAAGTTTTATGTCTTGCAATTATTCCTTTATTGTTATCAAAAAAGTGGTCTGTATTTCCAAGAGAAAAAAAACTTATTTTAGCTCTTATTATTTCATCTTTGTATGTTCTTGTCGGTTTAGCATGTAGTATGTTTGGAATTTTATTGAGAGTAGGCTTTACGCCACCTATATCGCATTTATATAGTGAATACATATTCGCTTCTCTTGTTATGGTTATGACGATGGTATTTCAAGTGTATTTAACAGAGTATTTAAATGAAAATGCATTGTTACGTACGGAAATGCAAAAGTCTGAAAAGCTGAACATTGTAAGCGAGCTAGCGGCGAGTGTAGCACATGAGGTTCGAAACCCCCTTACAGTTGTTCGTGGTTTTATTCAGCTATTAGAGAGTACAGAAGATATGAAGAATAAAGATTATATGCGTCTTGTACTAGCTGAGCTTGATCGAGCTGAACAAATTATTTCAGATTACTTAAATTTAGCTAGACCACAAATTGAAAAAAAGGAACATATATGTTTATCTGCGCAGCTCATAGAAATGACTACTTTAATGTCTTCGTTTGCAGCTATGCAAGGCGTTTATTTACAAGTTGAAATTTCTGAGAATCTTTATACAATCGGTGATAAGACAAAGTTAAAACAAGCAATTATGAATATCGTTAAAAATGGAATTGAAGCCATTCAAGAAAACAAAGGGTATTTAAAAGTAACCGCTGTTCAAAAAGCTGATTTTATTATAGTGCGAGTAAAAGATAGTGGTGTTGGAATGACGAAAGAACAGTTAGCTAGGCTTGGACAACCGTATTATTCATTAAAAGAAAAAGGAACAGGTCTAGGGCTTATGGTTACCTTTAGCATTTTACAAGCACATAATGGTACGTTGGAATATAAAAGTGAGAGTGGGAAAGGAACAGAAGCAATTATTACATTACCAGCAGTTAGAAATAAGGAATAAAAGTTAAAAAAACAACATAATCCCCTTCTTTTTAGTTGGGAGAGAGGATCCAGCCATGTATAGAAGCGGTCAGATCCTTTTCCTGCCTCATGCCAAGTAAAACAGAAAGAGACAACAAGTAGCAATCACTGTTTCTTTTTCACGTGAGCGGCTTATATGTCAAAAGTTAAAATGGATTTGTATACGTGAAAGTGAAAGGTCTGTAAAACTTCTACCTTGGATGATGAAAAGCGAGCGATGAAGGTTTTACTTTATTCATTTGTTTTTTCTGGTTTAACTCGAACAAATAAATTTTTAAATGATTGAAATAAACTTTGCTCTTTTGAGGCGGCGATTAGTCGTTTTGTCTCTTGAATTTCACGAATGACTTGCATAAGTTGTGCATCTCGATTGTTGTCTTTCGTGT
Source organism: Bacillus pfraonensis (assembly GCF_050768835.1). Taxonomy (NCBI): domain Bacteria; kingdom Bacillati; phylum Bacillota; class Bacilli; order Caryophanales; family Bacillaceae; genus Bacillus; species Bacillus pfraonensis. Next base: position 81,152 of record NZ_JAHCDO010000012.1, read on the forward strand.
AAACTTGATTGACAAGCTTGTTCATTTTTTCTTCTTGTTTTGATTCACGCTTATACATATGATTCATCAATAAATCCATTTTTTCTTTTTGCAGGGCATCTGTTTGGGCAGCGTGATCAATAAGTTTTTGTAGCATTTCTTCCTGTGTTCCTTCTTTTACATAGACTTGTTGCATTAATTCATCTAGTTTTTCATCTTTTAAGCGATTCTGAGTAATTAAAGTTGAGTTTTGATGAATAATTGCTTCGTTTAATTGCGCAAGCATCTCAAGCTTTAGCATGAATTCTTCAAAGTTTCGACCTTCTTCTTTTGATTGAACTTCTTGATTTTTCTTTATCACCGGCACAGGTGGATTTTCTTTTTCTTTTAAAATGATAGGAATTGTTTCTGTGATGTCTTCTTGCAGTGTAGCTGCTCGTTCATGGATGGATTTTAAAAGCTTCATATCATCCATTTTATATATACGAGCATCAGCGGTTTTTGTGATTATATACCCATGTTCTTCTAAAAGTTGACTATATTTTCGAACTATATGTTTCGGGATTCCTGTTTTATTTGTAACATCTTTCGTTTTATATGTCGCCTCCATAACATTTCCTCCCCAAAAAGTATCGTATATACAAATTCCATCTTTTATTTGGACTTCCTTTGAAAAAGAATGTCGGAAGCCCAGAAGTTTTCTACATGATTAGCGAAAAGTTGCATAAAAATGAATATTTTTGGCGTAAGGGAGAGGAAGGGATAAAATAATGTCTGAAAACATGTATCGAGAAAGTTTGTTATAATAGCCTGGAAAAAGAAATTGGGTCAAAAACGGAGGTACATATATGAAACAATTAAAAGGCATTATTATTTCGATTATTGCAATTCTTTCTATTTTGGTTGCTGTTTATGAAGCGTTTATACTAGAGGAACCAAAGAACCAGAAAGAAGTTACATATGATCAAGTTCTAGAATTTCCAAAAGAACGCTATCCCGAGACAGGAAAACATATTGCAGATGCGATGAAAGAAGGACATTCTAAAGTGTGTACGATTGATCGAAGTGGTGCAGCTGATAGAAGAAAGTTGTCTCTAGCTCCATATCCAGCGAAAAAAGGGTATGATCGTGATGAATGGCCAATGGCGATGTGTAAAGAAGGTGGAAAAGGTGCACATATTGAATATATTAGTCCAGCCGATAATAGAGGTGCAGGTTCGTGGGTTGGGAATAAACTAGATAAGTATCCAGATGGTACGCGCGTGAAGTTTATAGTGAAGTAGTAGAAAGCTATTCTAATCAGTGATTGAAGGGAATGGTATATATGGAATTAACAATTTCTTATTCACAATTAATTGTGATGAATTATGATGGAGAACAGCCTTATGTAGACTGGACGAATGAAGATTTTGAGAGAGGATATGTCGAAACAGAAGGTGTAATTATTTTTGAGGCGATTTCTGATTATACATGTGAAATCAAAGCGACTATTGGAACGCATACTGAGAAAGAAGGTATAGTGAGAACGGTATCAGCACCATTTACTGTAGGTAGTGAGGGTGTTTTTATAAGCAGCATTCTTTCAAGTAAATTACATATTTCTATTCCGCAAGGTGAATATATGTTAGTGATGCAAGCAATCCCGCTTGAAGAACCGACAGATAATGAGCTGTACAAGGTTCGGTATGAATTGTTTTTCGAAGAGAAAGAATGAAAAAGCCACTGCAATGTGGCTTTTTATTTGTACGAGTTTATGATTAGCACTTGAATGTCGCTTGGGTCTTTTATCATTTTTATAGGGTATCACTGATGCGAATTGAGAAGAAAGCTAGTTGAAAATGTATAGTATTAAAAGAAGATGTCTCAAAAAGACATCTTCTTTTTAATTATGCGTTTGTTTTTAGAAGAGAACGAGCCTCTTTAGCTGCTTGAACCATATGCTCTAAAGCAGGGATAACTTCTTCTGTTCTTCTTGTTTTTAAACCACAATCTGGGTTAATCCAGAAGTATTTTGGATCACATACTTTTAAGGATTGTTCTACAATTGTATACATTTCATTTTTACTTGGAACGCGAGGGCTATGAATATCATAAACTCCTAAACCGATTCCTTTTTCATATGTTGTATGTTCTAATGTATGAATGAATTCACCATGGCTTCTTGATGTTTCGATAGAAATAACATCAGCGTCTAATGCGCGAATTGCATCAACGATATCTTCAAAGTTGCTGTAGCACATATGTGTATGAATTTGTGTTTCGTTCGCTACAGAAGAAGTTGCTAAAAGGAATGAATGAACAGCCCATGTAATATATGCGTCCCAATCTTTTTCTTTTAGTGGCATACCTTCTCGGAGCGCTGGCTCGTCGACTTGAATAACACGAATACCGGAAGATTCAAGTAATTCGATTTCATGGCGAAGTGCTAATGCAATTTGATAAGAAACTTCTTTTCGTGAAATATCATTTCGTACGAATGACCAATTTAGAATTGTTACAGGACCTGTTAACATACCTTTTACAACTTTATCTGTAAGGCTTTGTGCATATGCAGTTTCCTTAATTGTCATCCCATCAATAAAGGCAACATCACCATAGATTACAGGTGGTTTTACACAACGAGAGCCGTACGATTGTACCCAACCGTTCTTAGTGAAAGAGAATCCAGCAAGTCGTTCGCCAAAATATTCCACCATATCCGTTCTTTCAAATTCACCATGTACAAGTACATCAAGACCAATATTTTCTTGATGACGAATCCACTTCTCAGTTTCTTTTTCGATAAATTGTTCATATTGTTCGTTTGTAATATCACCACTTCGCCATTGTTTACGCGTTTGACGAACTTCAGTAGTTTGTGGGAAGCTACCGATTGTTGTTGTTGGAAGTAGTGGTAATTGTAATGCTTCTTGTTGCAGTGCATAGCGTTGTTCGAATGGAAGAGGACGAGAAAAGTCTTCTTCTTTAAGAGCTGCTCGTGCTGCTTTCACATCTTCACGATTACGTGCAGCTGAAGAACGTATAGTCTCATGAGCAGTACGGTAAGTAGTTAATTCAGTACTAACACTTTCTGCACCTTCAGAAAGTGCACGTTTAATTACTGTAAGTTCTTCTAACTTTTGGTTTGCAAATGCAAGAGCATCAAAAAGTTCTTTTGATAAATGTGTTTCTTCTGTTTTGTCAATTGGAGTGTGTAGTAAACTACAAGAAGGTTGAACAATCCAATCTTTCGGTGTAACACGACCCTTTAATGTTTTAAATAAAGAAAGGACTTCATCGAGATCAGCTCTCCAAATGTTGCGGCCATCTATACAACCAACAGCTAAAATTTTATCTGTTGGGAAACCATGCTCTAAAATAGCTTTTACATTACCTTCTTTACCGTGAACAAAGTCCAATCCAATGCCGGATACAGGGAAGGTAATAATCTCTTCATAGTTTTCTTCTACGCTATCAAAATAAGTTTGTAGAATAAGAGATAAATGTGGAACTTCTTTACGAATTGTTTCATAAAGTTTTTTTGCTTCCACGATTTCTTCTTTTGTTAAAGATGCAAAGATTGGTTCGTCAATTTGTACGAAGCGTGCGCCAGCTTCATGTAATTCAGTTAATAGTTGTACATAAGGAGCAACTAGTTGTTGTAAGATTGTTGCAAATTGATTCTCTTTATATCCTTTTGCTAATTTTAAGAATGTATACGGCCCTAATATAACTGGTTTCCCATCGATTCCTAGCTCTTGTTTTGCTTCTTCATATAAGCGAAGAGGTCGATTGTCTTTTAAAGAAATATCTAATCCTTCTTCATATTCAGGAACAATATAATGATAATTCGTGTTAAACCATTTTGTCATTTCGGAAGCAACGTGATCTTTAGAGCCTCGTGCCATTGCGAAGTATACATCAAGATAAGAAGAGAACTCAGAAAAACGTGATGGAATAAAGCCGAGCATGTAGGCTGTGTCCAGCACATGATCATAATATGTAAAGTCGCCAATTGGAATTAAATCGATTCCTTTTTCTTGTTGAACTTTAACATGTTGCAGACGAAGCTCTTTCATTGTTGTTGAAAATTGTTGCTCATCAATCTTATTTGACCAAAAAGCTTCCAACGTTTTTTTCCATTCTCGGTGTAATCCAATACGTGGATATCCTAAACTACTTGTTTGAATTGCCATTTAAATTTCCTCCCTAATTGAAAGTAAGCATTTCCGTTTACTCGGAAATGCATGTAACGAAAAGTATAAAGGTACAGAAAATAGCCCTTTCTCCTCGTTCATAACACCTAATCATCATCCGTGAGTCTATCAGTGTTGTTAAAATAGGCAGGTCTCCTGACTTATGCTTTATACGATTTCTTTCACCTTCCCGTTTTCACAGTGGTATAGAAAAGAAGTCTTTGCACTTACAGTGGCGGGACCGCGTTGGAATTTCACCAAACTTCCCTTTTAAACACGAAATAAGAAACTCCGTGTACCTATTTTCCTTTATGAAAGGAATTTAACAAGCGAATATGATATTGAAACAAATTCTAACACAATTTTTAAAATTTTGTCTACTGTTTTGAAATAAGAATATTTTAAAGTTTTTAATTCTTATTATTCAGAAAAATAAAGTTACTAAAATTGAAAAAATAATAAAGAAAGATGTTTTTCATCATTAACTCGCATCCAAGAATAACGAGAAAATATGAGGTGAGTGTTAAAAGAAAACAAGAAGACGAATGTTTCTTGATTAGAAAGTAGATAAGAACAAAAATAGAGAAAAACTGCTCGTAAGAACTTGATTAATGAGAATTCTTACGAGCAGTGGGAAGAAAAGCATCCAGGTATAGAAGTTTTACTATATATCCATTCCAATTTCAGAAAGACATCCAGCGCTTGCATCCTTATGTAGCTCATTTAACCAACGTAATTCAACGGTAATATGTTCAATAACACTTTTTAAAATATAAAGTTGTGCACGTGGAACATTTTCTTTGCTATGTTTGTATATGGTTTGCATTGTATGTAAATATTGAATCGTGTCATCCCTCTTTTTTTCTAAAATAGGAATGAGTGTTTTTTCATCACCAAAATGAGCGAAAGATAGTGCTGAATAGATTGGTTTATATATTTGGTTTTTTGCTTCAAATTGTTTTAAAAGCAGTGTATGGAAAAGTTCTATTCCTGTTTTAGTTATATGAAAAATAGTCTTATCTGGTCGATTGGTATCTCGTACTACGTTTGTAATTGCAATTGCCCCTTGCTTTTCTAATTGTTCAAAAGCGTAGTAGAGGGAGCCTTTTGCATATTTAATATAACAATCCATTTGCCGTTCTTTCATTGTGTGCTGCACTTCATATGGATGTTTATCTCCTTCGAGTAGTAAACCGAGAATGACTAGTTTCATACTCATGCTGTCTCAACTCCTGTAATATAAACTTTATACATAGTATAAACGGTATATCTCTTTCGATAAAGAGATATACCGTTTCATTTTGTCATATATTAACTTACTTGTTTTTGTTTTTTCATTGTTCCAGTTAAGAGACGTTCTTTACCCATCATTGTAATGCAGATAATACTTAGAATAGCTGGGATAAGCGCCCAGAAAAATGTATCAGCAATAGATGTCGCAAGTGCTTGTTTAATTCCACCCAATATTTGAGGTGGGATCTTTTCAGTGGCATGCGGTGATAATAAAAAGCTTGTATCCCCACCTTTGGGTGCCATCTTTGCTAACTCTGGAGGAAAAACAGTTTTTAATTTGTCAGTGAAAATATGGTTTTGAATCGTACCAAAAATTGTTACACCAAGCGTCATACCGAGAGAACGGAAGAATGAGTTTGTGGATGTGGCAGAACCCCGGTCTCTCATTTCTAAGTTATGAATGGAAGACATACTTAAAACAGAGAAAGAGAAGCCGACTCCAAGTCCAGCAAGAATCATAAAGAGTGTTACGAGTACGCGGGGTGTTTCCATTGTTAAGGTGCTGAGTAAATAGATACCAAGTACAAAGAAAATGCCTGACACGACCATAATGTTACGGTAACTTGTTCGTGAAGCGAATTGTCCACCTGTTTGGCTTCCAATTACAGAACCAACCATCATCGGTGTTAAAATTAATCCGGCATTTGATGCTGAGCCACCAAGGACGCCTTGGACAAAGATTGGAATATAAACTGTGCAAATAATAAAAGCTGCTCCATAGAAAAAGGCAACACCTTGACTTGCTGCAAATAACTGCTTTTTAAATAAATGGAAAGAAATAATCGGTTCTGTAGCTCGTTTTTCTACAAAGACAAAGATAATGAGCATAATAGCAAAAGTAGCAAATAATCCAAGAATCATATTGGAATTCCATGCGTATTCCTTACCACCAAGTTCTAGTGCAAACATTAAGCAAACAATGCTTATTACAAGTGTAATAGCACCAGCCCAATCAATTTTTTGTTTTTTATATTGTAGAGATTCTTTGTAGTACTTGGAAATGAAGAAGAAAGAAATAAGACCTAATGGAATATTGATATAAAAGACCCAGTGCCAACTTATATAATCAGTAATATAAGCACCTAATAAAGGGCCGAATACGCTTGATGTTCCAAAAACTGCTCCGAATAATCCGGTCATTTTCCCGCGTTTTTCTGGTGGGAATATATCATACATGATTGTGAAGGCAATTGGCATGAGGGCACCGCCACCAACCCCTTGAATTGCTCTATAAATACTTAGCTGTTCAATGCTTGTTGCTGTACCACAAAGAATAGAGCCGACTAAGAAGAGAAGTAATCCGCCGATATAAAAACGTTTACGACCATACATATCCGAAAGCTTTCCGAAAATCGGCATTCCTGCCATTGTTGCTACCATATAAGCTGATGTGACCCAAACAAATTTGTCAAATCCTCCTAGATCTCCAACAATTGTTGCCATGGCAGTGGCAACGATTGTATTGTCCATTGCTGCCATTAAAATACCAAGTAACAATCCAGCAACAACAAATTTTGTTTTACTTACTTTGTTTTGAGATGTTTGTTCTTGCAAACATACCCCTCCTTTTATATAAGATTCACTGCTCTTTAAGATAGTGGCTCTCGCTTTAATATGTCTTTATGTACGACTATGATTTCATTATTCCTTTTATATAAAGTGCCATAAAGAGATAGAAAGTATAAATCATATTATAGTCAAATTTGACTAAAAGGCAAATTTTTTTACTTACTCCATCTATTTGTGGGAAGTAAGATCCTCAGCTCGACATTCAAGGAAAGCATAGAAGTTAGGTGGGAGATAAACGGTTCGTAAAAGTTCGATTGGTGAGGGCTAATAATTAGTAGGGGATGGAGCCTCGACTGATTAAGGTTTCACTTTATAGCTTTTAATATCGAAGAAACAAAAGGAAGTTAGTGGATGACATGGTGTATAGCTATTTAAAATGGTTTTTTAATCGCGTTGTCGAATAAGATAAAGAAGAAAGATAAAAAATGGTGAAGATTTATATTTTTTATTGGAAGAAAATGGGAGGGTGCTTTAAAGGGAACGAATTGGAGAATGGTGTTTTATTATTGAAGAGAGCAGAATAAATTTGTACAGATAATAACATCTGGAATGAGGTGAATTGTTATTGTGAAAATGTGGGAAATAAGTATGGGTAAAGAAGTGTTCCCTTTGTCTTTACAGCCTGTTATGTGGATGGAAGGTGGTTCGAAAGAAGTTACGAGCAAACAATCTAATCCAAATGTAGCAGTAACATTACAAATTCGCAGTCAAAAAGAGAAGTGTTTTTCACAAAAAGTTGTTTATGATGTACATGAAATTCTTTTTATTCAATTAGAAGTTGAAAACATAGGAAGTGAAGGGGTTTCTCATGTGATCGTTAGTCATATGATTCGGGACCATTTTGCATATATCCCCAACACATTACAAATACAAAAAGGAAAGGGAGAGTTTTTATTTCAACTTGTAAGATGGCGTATTGATGAATTACTATCAGGTGAAAAGGCTCAATTAACCTGTCAGGTAAAAGCATCACGTATACCAATCCCGTCCAGTATTTCATTACGTGCTACATACACGTTCCAGCAGAAAGGTCAATTATATGGGCCACTACAAACAAACGAAGTGATGTTGATACAATAAAAGAGGAACCCGGACATGGGTTCCTCTTTTATTGAAGGTTATGCTTCTTTAGTAATTCTTTTTGTTCCAGGCCTTTTTTTCCTACATAGTTATTTTTATATCCAAAGTATAAAATAAATAAGAAAGAACCAACATTTATGATTGCATCAATTTGGTCATTTGTAATAAATGAAAGCCCGAACGATTCAAATAATAGTTTTAATGATAAGAGAAATCCGGCTAAAAAACGAAGGATGTCTGAAATGTTTTCTCTTTGTAGCATTTTCTTCTCCTTTCGATAATGGCTATATACTATATATATGAAATAGAAAAGAAGATGAATACAAGTTGTAAGAAGAAATGGATGATAAGAACGTCCATTTTTTGTTTTGCAAAAAAACATTATTGTTATAGAGGCATATAGTAGTGTAAAAGAGGATTTTCGTAACAAATTTTTCTCTTTTGTTACAAAAAAACAGTATCTTGTAACAAAAGTCTTTAAAAATAGATATAAACATCATATAATTGTGATGGATGTGTCAATACATTTTTGCACAATGGTTTTTCATTTAAAAAGTGTAGGGGAACAATCTCTACACTTTTCCTTTTGGGGAAATAAAAAGAATATTTGTAAATTGTTGCAAGTAAACCTTTACACTGTGTAAAATGGACAAGAAAAGATTGTAGGGGGAAAAGAAGTTGAAATATAATAAAATAGCAATTGTAGCAGTTTTATCTATGACATTATTAGCTGGTTGTTTCGGACCAAAACCAGAAGAGGAATTATATGTAGCATTTGAAAATGCTGCGAAACAAGAAAAGCCGATGTTTGAAGAAGCAAAAAAATTAGAGACATTAGAAAAAGAAGGTCAAACATTATATGATCAAATTGTGCAAGAAGGAAAAGATAATAATCAAGTTGTGAAAGAGAAGTTAGATCAAGCAATGAAAAATACAGCAGAACGTGGAAAAGTAATCGATAAAGAGAAAGAAGCATTGAACAAAGCACAAGAAGAAGTAAAATCAGTTGAAAAATATGTGAAAAAAATCGAGAATGGTAAATTAAAAGAACAAGCAGATAAAGTGAAAAATACATATGAAAAACGACATGAGTCTTTTAAGAAGATGTATGATAACTATAGTAAATCTTTAAAGTTAGAAAAAGAATTATTTACAATGCTTCAAGATAAAGGAGCAAAATTAAAAGATATTAGTGATAAAGTAAAAACGGTGAACGAATCTTATAAAAATATTGATGCTGAAAAAGATAAGTTTAATGAATATACAAAATCATATAATACAGAAAAAGTAGCATTTTATAAACAAGCGAACATTAAAATAAAAGAAGAGAAAAAATAAAGCAGGTTGGCCGTTATGGCCAAACCTGCTTTATTTTTTTGTGTACGTACGACGATACCAAGGAATCGGTTCGCTTAATTTTTTTTCTTGTTTTAGTGCTTCCGGCCCAATGTAGTCTTGAAGTGTTTTTTTCGCTATTGCTAAAGAAAGAGTTGTTTTTGGGTTTCTATAGGAAGATTCGAGGCTACCGAGATGCGGGAGATTACTGAAATCATCTTTTGTAGGAGGAATATGAAAAAAGTAGTCACCTAATCGAACGAGAACATCTGATTGTTGCTGACTAAAACGCGGATTTCTAGAGAAATGCAACCCTTCTTTTATTGCTTTCTTTTCATTAATCAAACGCTCCAAAGCAATCTTTTTCAACCAATATAAATATTTAGGATTTGTAGCAGCTTTGGCATGCCGGTTCACAATGAAAATAGATTGAGCCAATCGATCGATAGAATGTTGCTTGTATGACTGAGACTGTGGTTGTGAAGGTTTCATAGTGGGACCCCTTTCTAGTTTTTCAATATTATAGCATAAATAAAAATAGTTTTTATTATATGCAAAAAATGATTGTATATATTTTCAATATTAATGCAATATTGTTACAAAAAACAACTATTTTGTATAATAGTGATAGGAACGTTTTCTAGAAATTTGATGACGAAAGAGTGAGAATTGTGAAAGATATATTGAAACAGCAATATGCCATTATTGATATTGGTTCAAATACGATGCGATTGGTGATTTATGAAAAACAAAATGGGGGCTTTTATAAGGAAATTGAAAATACAAAAGTTGTGGCACGGTTAAGAAATTATCTAATAGATGGTATGCTAATAGAAGAAGGAATGAATACACTTTTGCAAACATTGCTTCAATTTCAAGAAAGCACAAGGTTTCATGGATTACATAATGTGTTATGCGTTGCGACAGCAACTATTAGACAAGCAAAAAACCAAGAAGAAATAAAAAAGCTTGTAGAAGGAAAAACTGATTTTGTACTTAGGGTATTATCTGAATATGAAGAAGCACGTTATGGTTATTTAGCTGTGATGAATTCAACTTCTTTTACGGAAGGAATTACTGTCGACATTGGTGGAGGAAGTACAGAGGTTACATATTTTCGTGATCGAGAAATTATAGAATATTATAGCTTTCCTTTTGGAGCACTTTCTTTAAAACAACAATTTATTCATCATGAGACACCAACTGCAGAAGAATTAGAAGAGTTAAGAAGATATTTATGGTATCAATTTGAAACGTTACCTTGGTTAAAGGCAAAAAGGTTACCTCTTATTGCGATAGGTGGAAGTGCTCGGAATATGGTGAAGATTCATCAAAATATAATTTCTTATCCAATAGCAGGTTTACATTTATATAAAATGAAAGAAGCGGATATACGAGGTGTAAAAGAGGAATTAGAAAGTCTTTCTTTTGTAGAATTACAAAAATTGGATGGGTTAGCAAAAGATCGGGCGGATACAATTATTCCAGCGGTAGAAGTATTTTATATGCTAACAAATATCATACAAGCTCCGTCCTTTGTATTAAGTCGGAAAGGGTTACGAGAAGGTGTTTTTTATGAGGAACTTACAAAAAATTTAGGTGTTTCTTATTATCCAAATGTGATAGAGGAGAGTTTACATTTATTGTCCTATGAATATGAAATGGATATGAAATTTGTTGTTCAACTTATCAAGTACGGAACGTTAATTTGCAAACAGTTAGAAGAGTCTGGAATTATATCTTTTTCAGAAAAAGATTGGTGTATATTTTATCAAGCTGCAAAAGTGTTTAATATTGGAAAATACATAGATGCAGAAGCAAGTCGTCTACATACATTCTATTTATTAGCGAACAAAACAATTGACGGCATGATGCATAAAGAGCGTATTAAACTTGCACTCATCGCATCTTATAAGTCGAAAATGTTATTTAAACAGCATTTGGAACCATTTGAAGGGTGGTTTGATAAAAATGAACAGAAAAAGATTCGTTTGTTAGGAGTAATTTTGCAATTTTCTGCCGCTTTAAATGTGAGGCAAAGAGCACTGATTGAAAAGATTGAAGTGAAGAAAAATAAAGAGGGGCTTGTCTTTCATATTGTGTGTGAACAATCGGCTTTAGCGGAAAAAGTGCAGGCTGAAAAGCAAAAAAAACAACTTGAAAAAGTATTGAAGATGAACATTCAACTCTTGTTTGAAGGGGAATATTAAGTTGTACGGATGTCTTTACAAAAAATTTACACTTAAATAATTTGGGATTTGATACAATAAATGTAATTAAATTATATTGAAAAAGTTTCAAAGGGAAGTGTGAGAAAATGGAATTGATGAAGGAGAATCCTGTAAAATTCAATGATACAGCTTACTATAATAATCGTGAATTAAGTTGGCTTGCTTTTAATGAACGTGTTTTGCAAGAGGCACAAGATGAAAGTAATCCACTTTTGGAAAGATTAAAGTTTATTAGTATTTTTAGTTCAAATTTGGATGAATTTTTTATGGTACGTGTTGCAGGATTAAAAGATCAAGTAAAAGCGGGTTTTAATCAACCAGAAAATAAAGCTGGTTTAACACCGAAACAGCAGCTAAATAAAATTGCTACAAAAGCTCATGAATTGATGACAGTTCAGTATAATACATTTAAAAATGCTATATTGCCAGCGCTTGAAATGGAAGGTATCGAGCCGTTAACGTTTCAAGATTTAACGAAAGAACAACGTGAATTTATTGAAGAGTATTTTGATGAACAAATTTTCCCTGTGTTAACCCCCGTGGCAATAGATGCGTATCGCCCGTTTCCTATGTTGTTAAATAAAAGCTTAAACTTGGCTACTATTTTGTATGATGGAAAACAAACAGAGGAAGAGAATCGAACAAAGCTTGGAATCGTTCAAGTGCCATCATTGCTCGAACGTTTTATTTTTTTACCGAGTGAAGACCAAAAACATAAATTTATTTTATTAGAAGACGTAATTAGTAGCTTTACTCATAAATTATTTACAGGATACAAAGTATCCTCTGTTACTCGTTTTCGTATTACACGTAATGCGGATTTAACAATTCATGAAGAGGGTGCACGAGATTTATTAAAAGTGATTGAAAAAGAGTTAAAGAAACGTAAATGGGGAGCGGCTGTTCGTTTAGAAATTGGTAAAGAGCATGTGGATGAAAGAGTTTTAGCTTTATTGTATGAAGTGTTAGAAGTGAAAGATGAAGATGTATATATGATGGATGGACCATTAGACCTAACATGCTTATTCTCCTTATATAAAAAATTAGCACCTTTATATGAGCATCTTGTTTATCCAGCTCTTATACCGCAGCCACCTCAAGATTTAGATGATGAAGAAGATATATTTGAAAAAGCGATAGAGCATGATATTTTACTACATCATCCATTTGAATCATTTCAGCCAGTTATTGATTTTGTACGTGATGCGGCAGATGATTCCAATGTACTAGCAATAAAACAGACGTTATACCGCGTAAGCGGGGATTCGCCGATTATTCAGGCGTTAAAGACTGCAGCGGAGAAGGGAAAACAAGTAACAGTACTTGTTGAATTAAAAGCACGTTTTGATGAAGAAAATAACGTCCATTGGGCGAAGGAACTCGAACAAGCCGGTTGCCACGTTATTTATGGTGTAAGTCATTTGAAAACACATAGTAAAATTACCCTGGTTGTAAGAAGAAAACACGGAAAAATCGAAAGATTCGTACATTTAGGGACAGGAAATTATAATGATGCGACAGCAAAATTATATACAGATTTTGGCTATATTACATCCCGAAAGGATTTCGGGGTAGATGCGACAAATTTCTTTAATTACTTGAGTGGTTATACAACAAAGCCACATTTTCATTACTTGTCAGTAGCACCGTTTGATATACGTCATCAATTTATGGAATTGATCGATGAAGAAGTTCGTTATCATAAACAATATGGAAATGGACATATTGTGGCAAAGATGAACTCATTAACAGATAAACCGTTAATTCAAAAATTATATGAGGCATCACAAGCTGGAGTAACAATAGAGCTTATCGTTAGAGGAACGTGCTGCTTGCGGCCTGGTATTAAAAATATAAGTGAAAATATTCGTGTGATCAGCCTTGTTGGACGTTATTTAGAACATAGCCGTATTTATTATTTTCATCACAATGGGGATGAAAAAGTGTACTTATCTTCAGCCGATTGGATGACAAGGAACATGGAAAAACGGGTAGAAATTTCATTTCCAATTTTAGGATTTGAAATGAAAGCACGAATCAAAGCAATTTTGCAGCTTATTTTAGCGGATAATGTAAAAACACGTGAACAAAATAAAGATGGTGAATACTATTATGTAATAAATAATGGTTCACAAGAAATTGATAGCCAAGTGAAGTTATTTAAGATGGCTTATCAAAATACAGATGCGGAGTAATGTGTAAATTCAAAAATGATATAAAACCATATTTTTTAGTTGGGAGAGAGGATTCGTCCATACATAGAAGCGGCCCGATTCTTTTTTAGTCCCATGCTAAGGGAAAAAAAGGGGGAAAATGAGTGGAAGTCCTCTTTGAGTTTCCTAGCAGTGACTGATGTGCCAACAAATTAAAATGAATTTATATATGCAATAGTTAAGTTTAATAATTTGAGAACAAGTAAACTCCTGAATTCAAGATCATGAGAATACGACGAAAAAAGCCTCTTACTAAATAAAGAGGCTTTTTCATAGTTTTTGTTTATATTAATAATAATACGGCTGGCACGGACCTCCGTAACAAGGAAACGGCGTTGGCGGATATGGCGGTGGGTATGGAGGGTAGTAAGGTGGTCTAGGACCAAATGCTAATGCTCCGCCAATTAAGCCGCCAGCAAGTCCTGCTAAGAATGGAACGCCGAAGAATGGTAAGAAGCGTGAGTCACTTACTGGGCCAATAGGTCCTGAACGAACTAGATAGGGCTGAGGATATGGGTACATAAAAAAACCTCCTTTATTGGACTCATTGTTATCATATGGTGAAAAAGCATGGATGAGCGAGTACAAGAAAGGATATATAAGAAAATAGGCAATTATAGGTTACAAGTGCTGGAGAGTAAATACTGTAATTTCAGGGATGGACAAAAAACGAAAAGGAACACGCGTTCTTCCAAGGCCGCGATTTACATAAAGAAGTAATTCTTGGATATGATAAAAACCTTCGATGTAATGTTTTGCTAGTGCTGGGGTAACGATTGCACCTAAAAAGGGAAGTTGTACTTGTCCACCATGGCTATGTCCAGAAAGCTGGAGATTCACTGGAAAGTTAGCAATTTTAGGTGCTATATCAGGTTCATGTACGAGTACTATAGTATATAGTTCTTTCTGCACATGTTGTAGTGTTACGTCGATTTCTGGTTTACCAAGAAGCATGTCATCGATTCCAAAAATAGAAATCTCGCTATTATCTAATAAGCGAATACGTTTTTCGGTATTTTGTAATACTTCAAAACCTGCATTACTCATAATTTGACTATAGTATTCGGTTCCATACCCACCATGATCGTGATTTCCATAGATTGCAAATTTACCAAAGGGTGCACGGATGTTTCGTAAAATTGAAGAAACAAAAGGAATTTCACTATATGTTTGGTAGTCATCGATTAGATCACCAGTAAAAAGAACAATATCGGGTGCAGTCTTATTTATTTTTGAAACGATTGTAGAAAGGTGTTGGAGAGAAAAATAGTATCCTAAATGTAAATCACTAAATTGAACAATTTTCATACCATGAAAGTTTGGTGGAATGAGTGGAGAGCTCAGTGTATGATGAGTCAAAGAAAGACAGTACGGTTCAATATACTTTGCATAGTAATAACCGATACTAGCCGTAATACAGGTATAGAAACAAGATCGTATTCCGTTTTTTATAAAATTTCTTCTTGTTATTTGTTTCATAGAAATATGAATGGGCCTATATAATAAAAAAAGTGGGATAAGTATTATATGAATGTGGTGTAGGCCACAACAGCTCTCCTTTCTTTTTATCTCTTCTTAAAGAAGTATAATTGAGTCGATTAACCTTGTCATCTAGTGAAAATACGATTTAGTAGAATAGTCTAGAGTTAAGAGAATGGTTATTATGAAAAAAAGGGATTGTATATAAAGATATCAGAAAAGTTTAAAAATATAAAGATTTCTATTAAATAAAGTGGTAAAATGAATGTGCATTCATTTTTTGGGAGGGGATATATTTGAAAGAAAAAGTAGTGATTATAACTGGTGGTTCAAGTGGAATGGGAAAAGGAATGGCAACTCGTTTTGCGAAGGAAGGAGCACGCGTTGTTATTACGGGACGTACGCAGGAAAAACTTGAAGAAACAAAAAAAGAGATTGAGCAATTTTCAGGGCAAGTATTGACGGTACAAATGGATGTTCGTAATATTGAGGATATAAGTCGTATGATTGAATATATTGATGAAAAATTTGGACGTATTGATATTTTAGTTAATAATGCAGCAGGAAATTTCGTTTGTCCTGCAGAAGATTTATCTGTTAATGGTTGGAATGCAGTTATTAATATTGTATTAAATGGAACATTTTATTGCAGCCAAGCAGTAGGGAAGTATTGGATTGAGAAAGGGATAAAAGGAAATATCATTAATATGGTAGCGACATATGCATGGGATGCAGGACCTGGTGTCATTCATTCTGCAGCTGCGAAAGCGGGTGTATTAGCAATGACGAAAACACTTGCTGTTGAGTGGGGGCGTAAATATGGCATTCGCGTTAATGCAATTGCTCCTGGACCAATCGAACGAACAGGCGGGGCGGATAAATTATGGATTTCAGAAGAGGCAGCTAAGCGTACATTGCAAAGTGTTCCACTTGGGCGGCTTGGTACACCAGAAGAAATAGCAGGCTTAGCTTTTTATCTATGCTCTGATGAGGCTGCATACATAAATGGGACATGTATGACAATGGATGGTGGACAGCATTTACATCAGTATCCGTTTTAAAGGGGATTATATAAAGTGAAACGTAGGGATTAAACCCCCATTTATGCGAGGTAAAATGTGACGAATTTGTGACATATGAAAGAAAGGTATTTACAATAGGTTTTATATAAGGTATATTTAAGACCTCTTTTTTCTTCATAGTAGAATTGCTAATTCCCCTTAGCATTTTACCCCTCTAATCCCTTCAGGAAAACTGAAGGGATTTTTTATTATTTTTCTATACATATCATGTTATAATTTTTGAAAAGTAAAGGGAGGGAAACATTTTGATAGATGCATTAGATGTAATGAGTAATTTGGATAAAGTCCTTCCTTATTATCAAGCTATTTTTAGTGCTGATGAGCATACAGTAATTGGATATGAGGTAGTAGGGCGTATCCAAACGGAAGAAGGGATACAAAGTCTTTCTTCTTTTTTTCATGATGATTCCATTCCGGGTGAATTCCAACTAGAGGCAGATAATGTCATAGTAGAAAAAGCATTAGAACGCTATTTGGAAACAAATCAAAATTTTTTATTGTTTATACATCGTAATGCAAACATATTAATGAATGATGAAGATGAAAGTTTACTTCATTTATTGTTAATGTATGAAAAAAAAGGATTAAATTTAGGACGTATCGTTTTAGAAATAACAGAGCACGAGTGCAAGGAAGATATAGAACAATTTAATCATTTACTGATGTATTACCGTACATATGGTATTCAAATTTCCATTAACAAAGTGGGAACAGGTACGAGTAATCTGGAACGGATTAGTGTACTAGCACCGGATATTTTAAAGGTGGATTTAACGAATTTAAGACAAACTGCACTCTTACAATCTTATCAAGATATTTTATATTCCTTGTCGTTATTAGCAAGAAGAATTGGTGCGACATTATTATATGAAGAGATTGATGCTTTTTATCAGTTGCAATACGCTTGGAAAAATGGCGGAAGATATTATCAAGGAAATTATTTAAAAGAGTGTTTACCAGACTTTATTGAAGCGGATATTTTAAAAGAACGTCTTGGTAATGAGTGTCATCAATTTATCCAGCATGAAAAGAAAAAACTACAAAAAATTTATCAATTGACAGAAACATTGCGTGATCAAATTGGGAATGTTTTATCTAAGCAGAAAAAGAATGAAGACGTTAATGATTGGTTGTTACATTTTAGTCAACATGTATCACATTATAGTTTTCGAATCTTTATTTGTAATGAAGACGGCTTCCAGCAATCGGGAAATATTATGAAAAAAGATGGTGAATGGATTGTTATGCCAGAGTATTATATGAAAAATTGGAGCTGGCGCCCATATTTTTTAGAAAATATAATGAAAATGAGATTTGAAAATAAAGCAAGACTCTCTGACTTATATGCAGATATAGAAACAGGAGAGATGGTACGAACATTTTCCTTTCCAATTGATGACGAGCATTTTTTATTTATTGATTTGTCCTATGAATTTTTATATGAAGAAGATGTTTTATTTTAATGCACGGAGCAATTCGTGCATTTTTTTTGTTTGTTTTTATCATAAATTGGTAATAGTGAAAAAGATGGCAAAAATGCTGTCTATCATTGTAAAGATTTTACGAACGAAACCATCCCTTTCTTTGCATAATCATTGTTACAATGAATACTACAAAGACAAGCTCTGTTAAAGGAAGGTGAAAGAATGAGAAAATATGGAATTTGGTTTGTTCTATTTCTGTGTGTTGCCTTTCTAGTTGGGTATAGTGTGACAACGGTTCTTGGTAAAGAAGAAATAAAAGTGGATCGAAAAGAAGTATTTACAACGATTCAAAAGGGATATGAGGCACAATTTTCAATTCGTGGGAAGCATTTATCGATGAGTAAAATGTATGATGCATTATCACCTTATTTTACAAATAACTTTCTTCAAGTTTTTACGGATGAAAATAGTAATGGTGATAAACAAAGTGGCGAATATTTACTCCCTACAAAAGAAGCTCCTTTTTCTTTTACTTCTCAAACAAAATTAGCATATGGTGAAGAACATAGACTTTTATATGTATATGAACGGATGAAAAATGAACAATATCAAATTATTACATTGCAAAAGGAAGAAGGGAAATGGAAATTAGCTGGTTATCATGAGAGTCAGCAACTTTTGACAGAAATGCAAAAATTACAGGAGTTGAAAGAAGAGGAATAGGTAAAGGGTACCTATTCCTCTTCTAAATTTAGTAATTGTTGTAATTTTTCAATTTGAAAACCAGAGACAACTTCTCCATCAATGACAACAGTTGGAGTTGAGTATGAGTTATAGTCATATAAAAGACGGTTGCGAGCAGAAGCATCCTTTTTGACATCAAATTCTTCGTATGTTATGTTATTGTGCTTTAAAAACTCTTTTACAATGGTGCAGGGTGGGCAATCTGGTTGTGTATAAACCTCTACTTTTTTCATTATTAAATCCTCCTCTTTTTCTGCTTTTTATTATATTCCGCAGCTATAAAAACCGCAATAAAGGAAGATAAAGATTTTCTTTCTGCTTTTTACTTCTTTTTTCGACAAATTTTAGTTGAGTTTCTTGCCAAGAAGCTTTATCCTAGAGTGTGGAACATTTTTTCTGTTATGACGGATAGAATGAGTATAGCTGTAAAACCTATTGGTAGGAAGATTAGAGAAAGGGGAGATTTCATGTCTCTACTCCAAGGAATTTTAACTCGACTTGTTAGTCTACAAGAACAAGCTGAAAGCGGTGAAGTAGCACAACGCTATTTTGAAGTGAACGGTGAACGTAAATGTAGCGTGAAATTTTTTGATAAAAGTGAAATGTATGAGTTAGAAGTGTATCAACAAGGCGAAAAGCCACAAGTATATCAATTCGATAACATTGACATGGTTGCAATTGAAATTTACGATATTATTTCTTGATACATACAAAAAAGGTACCGCGAGAAGCGGTGCCTTTTTTGGTTATTATAATAACTAATAGTAAGAGGATAAGGAATTGAAGAAGATATGGGGAGATAACGATAAGAAAAAAACGATTGCTGGGGGATGATTAAAGTTTCACTTTATATGTATAAGATTTTTTTGATCTTCCTACACTGGTATTAAAAGTTAGAAAGGAATGTGGAATGTGGAGCGATTACCAATTGTTGTTTGTCCAAAATGTCATATGTCATTTGAAATGGATCAAGTATTAACAGCGCAGTCTAATCAAAATGTAATTTATATTTGTCCAGCATGTAAGTATTCCATCCGAAATATAGAAACGAGTAAAGGATAATAAAGTCATATTTTGTTCTTTTGTCCCATACAATGAGAATGCAAAAAGTCTGTCTAATTGAAGGGACGTGACTATATGGACGGTGAGTATCGATTTTATAATGTATCAGAGAGGCATATGGATTTTGAAACAGTTTTCTCACGCATTTGCACTTTTATTGAAAGGGATCCCCGAAATTTATACCGCTTATCTATTGGAACAGATTCACAAGCGCATCAAAAAGATACCCGTTTTATTACAGCAGTGCATATTCATCGTGTTGGAAAAGGAGCATGGGGATGTTTGAAACATAAAGCAGTACATAAAAAGCCACCGACCTTACGTGAAAAAATATATTTAGAAACACAATTTAGTCAAGAAGTTGCCTGTTTGTTTACACCGGAACATATAAGGCGTATATGGGAGATTTTACATCCATATGCTCATGAAGGAGCTGGATTTGTAATGGAAATTCACTTAGATATTGGAAATGATGGATTAACAAAAGAGTTCATTTCAGATATGACAGCAAAGGTTAAAGCAATGGGACTAACTGCAAAAATTAAACCTGATGCTTATGCAGCTTTTAGTTATGCAAATCGCTATACAAAATAAAAAAACTGAATCTTTCATCTATTAAATTAAACGAATATTTTATATAATAAATAATAAGAAAAAGCATAAGCATAAGGAGAGGGGTATATGCAGAAGGAAATTACTTTAACAACAGAAGAAAAAAGCTTGTTGTTAGATATTTTATTTCGCCAAAATTATGCTAGTGAAATTCTAGCTGTTGAGCTTACAGATATTGAAAATGGCTTAAAAAAAGCTGATATTTCCCAGTATAGAAGAATTACAAGGTTATTTAATCGATTAAAAAATGAAGGATACTAAGTGCTACCAGAAAGGTAGTCTTTTTTTTGTGTTCTATGGTAGAATGAACTGTGTATCATTATTTTTGTTGGAATAAATAAGGACAAAATAATAATATGAAAACGCTATCATAAGATGTGAATAGAAATGGGAAATAAAGTGAAACTTTTACTCGTGGATATGATTAACTCTAAACAGTAAGCCTTATGGATTGTCGAATGGAGATCATGTTAGCAGGAAAAAAGGGAGAAAAAGTGGGGGATATAATATGATTAGTATTCCAAAAGATGAGTTTCAACAAGTTCTTGTTAAGGATTTAATGATTTCATCAGAAAAAGTCGCGCATGTTCAAATTGGAAATAGCTTAGAACATGCTTTGCTTGTTCTTGTAAAGTCGGGATATTCTGCGATTCCTGTTTTAGATCCAATGTATAAATTGCATGGATTAATAAGTACTGCGATGATTTTGGACGGTATTTTAGGGTTAGAACGCATTGAATTTGAAAAGCTGGAAGATATGAAAGTGGAGAATGTAATGAAAAAAGACATTCCGCATCTTGGACTTGAGGATTCATTTGCTAAAGCATTAGAAATGACAATTGATCATCCATTTATTTGTGCTGTAAATAATGATGGGTACTTTGAGGGGATTTTGACAAGGCGTGCTATTTTAAAATTGCTGAATAAAAAAGTGAGACAATATAATCGATAAAGAAGGGTAAGCGACTTCGTAATGAAAAAGAAGTCGCTTTTTTACCATGCGTCTCTTTTCATTTTATCCCGCATTAACAGGCAGTAAGACTCCCACCTTAAAACTCAGCAAAAGCAAAGAAGTTAGGTGGGAGACGGGCTGCCCGTAAAAGCCCGATTGGTTAAGGCTAATAATCAGTGGGGATGAAGAACCCCACTGATTAAAGTTTCACTGTATCCGGTTATTCGTGTTTAGTAAGACCACCAACCTTTAAGAGAGAAGCGAGAGAGGCGGAGGCTAATAATGAGCGGGAGATGAAGCCACCTCCGCTGATTAAATTTTCGCTTTTATATAATAACTGGAGTAAACAGGTATAAAAGGTTAGGTGAAAATGCCGATTCATCTGAGCTTTTTGAAAATAAAAATGAAATAATGCATGTTAGAGAATAGTGCAACGTATATATTAAAGTTACATGTAAGATGAGGAAAGAGGGAGAAAGTTGCAAATTGATGATTTTCAAATGATGGTTGTTTTAGCACAGGAATCCAATATGAGAAAAGCTGCGGAGCGCCTATTCGTTTCACAGCCTGCACTCAGTCAACGATTACAATCAATGGAAAAACAGTGGGGAATGAAATTTTTTATTCGTTCTCAAAAAGGATTGACGATAACACCAGAAGGGGAAAAAGTGGCCAAATATGCAAAAGATATGTTGCAAAGAGAAGAGGCAATAAAAAGTGAATTAGCAATCTATCGTACAGAAACATATGGAACATTAAAGATAGCTGTGGCATCTGTGATTGGCCAATATTGGTTACCACCTGTTTTAAAGAGGTTTGTACAAAAATATCCATTTGTTAAAGTTTCTCTTTTTACAGGGTGGAGTAGTGAGGTGCAAAAGCACTTTTATGAAGGGGATGTGCATGTAGCTATATTGAGAGGGAAACAAGAATATAAAGGGCATAAAGAGCAATTGTTTGAGGATGAGTTGTATTTAGTTGACACGGAAATTAAAGATATTTCTATGCTGAAAGATACAAACAGACCGTTTATACAATTTAAAAGTGATTCGACATACTATGGACAAATCCAGAATTGGTGGTATGGTTTATTTTCTAATCCACCTAAACGAACAATTGTAGTTGACCAAATTGAAACATGTAAGCAACTCGTTTTAAATGGAATTGGTTATGCACTGCTGCCTTCTACTGTTTTAAAAGAAGTGAGAGAAAAGACGTATAAAACACCTGTTCAATTGACTCGAGAAACGTGGTTATTGACAAGTGATTCTGCAAGGCAATTGAAACAAGTACAAGCGTTTTTGGATATTATAGAAGAAATTCAAATGGAAAAATAAGATTATTGTCTTGCTAGTAGCTCTTTCGTTTGGTAGAGTAACATTATAAATGGATTTAGGAGGCAACAAGCATGAAAATGATGGATGCAAACGAAATTATTTCGTTTATTCAAAAAAGTGAGAAGAAAACTCCTGTAAAGGTATACATAAAAGGGGATTTAAAAGAAGTAACATTCCCTGAAACGGTACAAGCATTTGTAAACAAAAAAGCTGGTGTTTTATTTGGAGAATGGTCTGAAATCAAGGCAGTTCTTGAAGAAAATAAAAAGTATGTTGTAGATTATGTTGTCGAAAACGACCGTCGTAATTCTGCGATTCCAATGCTTGATTTAAAAGGCATTAAAGCTCGTATTGAGCCAGGTGCAATTATCCGTGACCATGTTGAAATTGGTGATAATGCAGTTATTATGATGAATGCAACGATTAATATCGGTGCAGTAATCGGTGAAGGTTCAATGATCGATATGAATGCAGTGCTTGGTGGACGTGCTACAGTAGGTAAAAACTGTCACGTTGGTGCTGGTGCTGTACTTGCAGGTGTTATCGAGCCACCTTCTGCAAAACCAGTTATCGTTGAAGACGATGTTGTAATTGGTGCAAACGTAGTTGTTCTAGAAGGAGTAACAGTTGGTAAGGGTGCAGTTGTTGCAGCAGGAGCGATTGTGACAGAAGATGTACCACCATATACAGTAGTTGCAGGAACACCAGCACGTGTTATTAAAGAAATTGATGAGAAGACAAAAGCGAAAACAGAAATTAAACAAGAACTTCGTCAATTAAACCCAGAAAAATAAAGAACGAAAGCGTAAGGGCAAATAAGCTCTTACGCTTTTTATAAATGGTGGTGGAGACATGACAGTCGGTAAATTTGTACAAATTCGTAGAGACTTACATAAAATTCCAGAGTTAGGTTTTCAAGAGTGGAAAACACAACAATATATTTTAAATTATATCGGGACTCTTCCTAGTGAATATCTTGAAGTGAAAACATGGAAAACAGGTGTTATCGTTAAAGTAAATGGGAAAAAATCAGAAAAAACAATTGGCTATCGTGCAGATATTGATGGCTTACTAATTCCAGAGGAAACAGGATATGAATTTGCTTCTGTGCATGAAGGCATGATGCATGCATGTGGTCATGATTTTCATACTACAATTGGTTTAGGACTTCTAACAGCTGTTGTAAATGAAAGAATAGATGATGATCTTGTTTTTCTATTCCAACCAGCTGAAGAAGGCCCAGGTGGAGCACTTCCTATGTTAGAAAGTGAAGAATTAAAGGAATGGAAACCAGATATGATTCTTGGTCTTCATATCGCACCTGAGTACCCAGTAGGAACAATCGCAACAAAAGAAGGATTGCTATTTGCAAATACATCAGAACTATATATCGATTTAAAAGGAAAAGGTGGACATGCAGCATATCCACATACTGCAAATGATATGATTGTTGCGGCAAGTCATCTTGTTACACAGCTCCAATCGGTAATTAGCCGTAATGTAAATCCACTTGATAGTGCAGTTATTACAATTGGTAAAATTACAGGAGGTACAGTTCAAAATATCATTGCAGAAAAGTCTCGTTTAGAAGGGACGATTCGAACTTTATCTGTAGAATCAATGAAACGAGTGAAAGGTAGAATTGAAGCAATTGTTGCAGGGATTGAAGCTGCATTTCAATGTGAAGCTGTTATCGATTACGGAGCAATGTATCATCAAGTATATAACCATGAAGCATTGACACGAGAGTTTATGGGATTTGCGTCAGAACACACTGATATGAATGTTATTACATGTACAGAGGCAATGACGGGAGAAGATTTTGGATATATGCTTCGTGAAATTCCAGGTTTTATGTTCTGGCTCGGTGTAGATTCTGAATATGGTTTACATCATGCAAAATTACAGCCGAAAGAAGAAGCAATTGAACAGACCATTGCTTTTTTAAACCAATATATAAGTTGGAAAGGGAACAGGGTTTAAACCTGTTCTTTTTTGATTTAAAGGATTGTAATATATAATGCATTTTTTTTGTAATTCTAACACAATACTTTATAATGGTAGATGGAGGGACAAGTTGTTAGTGATTTTTAAATGAAAATGACTGCAAACTCATCTCTCTTATATACTACAAGAGTGGACATATATGATAAAAAATTATGGAGGTTGATACATATGGCAGAACGTATGGTAGCAAAACAAGCTCCACGCTTTGAAATGGACGCTGTTATGCCAAACAAAGAATTTGGTAAAGTAAGTCTTGAAGAAGTTATGAAACAGGACAAATGGACAGTACTTTTCTTCTATCCAATGGATTTCACTTTCGTATGTCCAACAGAAATTATCGCACTTTCAGATCGTTATGATGAGTTCGAAGATTTAGATGCGGAAGTAATTGGTGTATCTACTGATACAATCCATACTCACTTAGCTTGGATTAACACTGACCGCACGGAAAACGGTTTAGGTGAATTAAAATACCCTCTAGCTGCTGATACGAACCATGTAGTATCTCGTGATTACGGTGTATTACTTGAAGAGGAAGGTATTGCACTTCGTGGTTTATTTATCATTAGTCCAGAAGGTGAATTAATGTACCAAGTTGTACATCATAACAACATCGGCCGTGAAGTTGATGAAGTAATTCGTGTTCTTCAAGCTCTTCAAACTGGTGGACTTTGCCCAGCAAACTGGAAACCAGGTCAAGCAACTTTAAATGTTTAATTTTATCGTGAAATATAGTGGTCTAACAATAATTTTGTTAGGCCTTTCTCTACATCTGTAAGGGAGGGGAATTATGAAATTACGTCAACCAATGCCTTCTTTAGACGGTGCAACAACAGTATTAAATGGAGAAGTGGTACGTGAATCACTAATTGGAGAAAAGCCAACACTTATTCATTTTTGGTCTGTTAGTTGTCATTTATGTAAAGAAGCAATGCCAGATATTAATACATTCCGTGATGAATATAAAGAGCAATTAAATGTTGTTGCAGTTCATATGCCACGTTCAGAAGAAGATTTAAACCTTGAGCAAGTGGAAGTAGTTGCAAAAGAACACGGCATATCTCAAACAATTTTGGTAGATAATCAACACAAGATTACAGATGCATTTGAAAATCAATATGTACCAGCGTATTATGTGTTTGATAAAAATGGTGTGCTTCGTCATTTCCAAGCAGGTGGAAGTGGGATGAAAATGCTTACAAAACGAGTAAATCGTGTGTTAGATGAAGCGAAACAAGAAGCTGAATAAAATTTGTATTTTTCTACTTACGCGTTAGGGGTAGTTTGGAAGTAGAAGTTTCTTTTGATATGCGCAAAAAACCTCCTTTTTGATTAGGAGGTTTTTGTTTTTATCTCATATTAACGTGAAGTAAGCCCTTACCTCAAGGTGTAGAGAGATAGAGTGAGAACAACTACCTGCAAAAGTTTGACTCGTGAGGAATTTCGGTTAGTAAAGGATAAAGGATGTCTCGGCTAATGGAAGTTTCAATTTATAAATAGTCGGAGAAATGAGAGATACGCCTATTGGTTGTTAATTGAGAAATGAAAATTGTAATACAGGAAATAGAACCGTATGTTTTAGTTTACTTTTTATACGGAAAATGTGTAAAATCAATGTGATACATAGAAAAAAAGGGTGGGGAATCAGGTGCAGATTGGCAGTGCAATCTTATGTTTCTTTTTATATGCATATGTTATTATTGCAGCGGTTTATTTCGGGATAAGTTTTTATGCATATCGTCTAACAAATAAACGCGAATATGAAGAAACATATAAATGGGTGAAAGGTTATTTATCACCAGTATTAGAAATCATGAATGGATTTGTTCTTTTTTTATTCATTGGCTTAATTGCTTTTTCAACAAGCTTAGTTGGGAATAAGACAACGTTATTTGTAATTGGCGTCATTATTTTTATGCTTTTAGGTATTCGAATAGGCAATGCTGTGTTTTGGAATGAAAGAAAAATTGACGGATGGACAGGTATGCTGATTCCAAGTATGTTAGCAGCTATCGTTACGAATATAGAACATGAATATAATCAATTACATTTTTGGTTAATCATCGTATTAACAATTCTTTCTGTCTTGTATATAAGTACAGTATTTTTAACATATTGTGCAAATGAAAAAGGTGATTCTCATGGACTCCGATTTTTTCGAAGTCGAGCGTTATTTTGGAGTGTTCCCACGATGTTGGTCATTGGAATCATTGCACTTGTTGTAAATGGATATAACTTTGCTGGGTGGAGAGCGTTTTTAGAAACTTGGTGGATTTTTATCATTTCATTTTGTGCATTTTTAGGAGCAACACATTATTTGTTTCATCAACATCATTATAAATGGGCGCTCTTATTTGCTTTTACACAGCTCTTATTTGCTTTTTTTGGTCAAGAAACATTATTATTTGTGTTTCAAACGTTTAGCTCATTTGGAAACATTTTCGTATTCGGTATGCTTATTTGTATCATCGCATTTTATTTGCAGCAGTATTTCTATATACAAAAACAAAAATAAGTATAGGTTAGTTGCTATTCTTTTTAGTGAATATAAAGTGTGCTACAATAAATATGGACAGGACTTGATATTATTGGAGGAATTCATGTGAGTGAGAAAGAGAAAGAATTTGCCGTCATTGGACTTGGACGTTTCGGAGGCAGTATTTGTCGTGAATTGGCTCAATTAGGTATGGAAGTAATGGCCATTGACCTTGATGAAGATAAAATAAATGAATTTGCAAATATTGCTTCACATGCAGTGATTGCTGATTCAACAGATGAAATGGTGTTAAAAAGTCTCGGTATTCGTAATTTCGATCATGTTGTTGTTGCAATTGGTGATAATCTGAATGCAAGTATTTTAACGACGCTTATTTTAAAGGAATTAGGCGTGAAAAATATTACGGTTAAGGCGCAAAATGATTATCATGAAAAAGTGTTAAGTAAAATTGGAGCTGACCATATTGTTCACCCAGAGAGAGATATGGGAAAACGAATTGCAAATAATATCGCTTCAAGCAACGTATTAGATTACTTAGAGCTTTCAGATGAGCATAGTATTGTAGAGATTATTGCGAATAAAAAGATTGATGGGCACTCTTTAATTGAACTGGATATTCGTGCGAAATTTGGATTAAACATTGTTGCAATTAAGCGAGGGAAGGAAGTTATTGTTTCTCCTCGAGCTACAGAAAATATCCAGGTCGGAGATATTTTAATTGTAATTGGTCATGATGATGAAGTGGATCGCTTTAAACATTATTTACGATAGAATGAAATGAAAAAGGACAATGCTCAGGAGGCATTGTCCTTTTTCTTATATTTCCATAATGATTGGTAAAATCATTGGACGACGTTTTGTTTTTTCGTATAGGAATGGTGCCAATGTATCTGTAATCTCATTTTTAATTTCAGACCATTGTGTCGTTTTTCGCTCCATTACTTTTTCGAGATGTGTTGTAATTAACGTTTGAGCATCATTGATTAAATCGCTACTCTCACGCATATAAACGAATCCTCGAGAGATAATATCAGGTCCTGCTGCAACCTTAAATTCTTTCATATCGATGCTAACAACTACAATAACAAGTCCTTCTTCAGAAAGAATACGACGGTCGCGGAGTACAATGTTACCAATATCACCAATACCGTTTCCATCAATATAAACAGAACCGGATGGGATTTTTCCAGCAATGTTTGCTTCATCTGAACGTAAGGCAAGAACATCACCATTGTCCATAATGAAGCAATTTTCTTCTGGAATACCACAATCGTTTGCTAATTTCATATGCATACGTTGCATACGGAATTCACCATGAATTGGCATGAAATATTTAGGTTTAATAAGACGTAGCATTAACTTTTGTTCTTCTTGTCCACCATGTCCGCTTGTGTGAATATTTGAAAGCTTACCATGAATAACATCGGCACCAGCACGGTATAACATGTTAATCGTACGGCTTACGCTAACTGTATTTCCTGGAATCGGTGAAGAAGAGAAAACAACTGTATCGCCAGGAATAATTTGAATTTGACGGTGTGTCCCATTTGCGATACGGGATAGTGCCGCCATCGGTTCGCCCTGACTACCTGTACATAAAATAACGACTTTGTTAGCTGGTAGTCGATTGATTTGAGACGCTTCTATAAATGTATCCTTTGGACAGCGAATATAACCAAGGTTGTGACCAATTTCAATTGCCGCTTCCATACTTCGGCCAAATACAGCCACTTTGCGATTATTTTCAACAGCAGCTTCAACAACTTGCTGCAGGCGATGAATATTTGACGCAAAGGTTGCAAAGATAATACGACCTTCCACTTTGCGGAAAATATCCTGAATACTATCGCCAACGCGGCGTTCAGACATAGTAAAGTTAGGCACTTCACTATTGGTACTATCAGATAAGAGACAAAGTACACCATCCTTACCGATTTCCGCCATTTTTGTTAAGTCAGCTGGTTCACCTACTGGTGTGAAATCAAATTTAAAGTCTCCTGTATGAACAATTTGTCCTTGCGGTGTTTTCACCACAACACCGTATGAATCTGGAATACTGTGTGTTGTGCGGAAGAACGATACAGATGTCTTTTTGAATTTGATGACATCGTCTTCTTGAATTTCGTATAGTTTTGCTTTTCGAAGTAATCCGTGCTCTTCTAATTTGTTTTTAATTAAAGCAATTGCTAATTTCCCGCCGTAAATTGGAATGTTCACTTGACGTAATAGATAAGGGATACCACCAATATGATCTTCATGACCATGCGTAATAAATAAACCCTTAATTTTATCTTCGTTTCGTACAAAATACGTGTAATCAGGAATCACATAATCGATTCCGAGAAGTTCGTCTTCTGGAAACTTAATTCCAGCATCAATTATAATAATTTCATCTTGAAATTGGACAGCGTATGTATTTTTGCCGATTTCACCAAGTCCACCAAGAGCGAAAACGGCTGCCTGATCATTTTTTAGGAATTTCATAAATTATACGATCTCCGTTAATGTTAAATCAGCATTTTGCTTTTCGTATTCAAGATGAGCGCCAGTAACAGATTGGACAAACTCAATATTATATGCGAACTTTTGTAATTTTGTACGAACGTCTCTTTCAGATTCAGCTTCTAAATATAAAACTTTTGTATTTTCACGTACTGGAACCTCAGTCATCTTTTCTTGATAGAATACTTTAAAAATCATTGGAAAAACCTCTCCTTGTCAATGTTTTGCATTATCTGTTACCTATTATAAAGCAAATAGTCGTGATTTTCATGTTTTTTCGAATGAGAATGAAGAAAAAGCCCGAAATGGGCACGATTTAAGCCATGGTCTTTTTCCGGACTAAATCGTTTAAATACCGTTTTAGCTTTTCCTTCAGCTTCTTCAGCATGATTACTCCTTCCTTTCCTTATTTTCAAATATGCATACTTATTTCTTGTTTATTAGTAGTAACTCTTCATCTCTATATACTAGGAAATCATAGAAGATAAATGAAGCGATTACCATCCGGATGTTCAATGATCTTATTGGCTCATACAGAGGTAATCCCGTGTTACGTTTTTTACTCTCACACGCACTATGTCCCCAGCTATGAATATAGTATGAGATAGATTGGAAAAGAAAATTCATTCAAACAAGTATCGATGTTCTATTGATAGTATATGCATACTTCGTAAATAAGGTTAGAAAGTGAACGCTTTCTTCACAGATGTTTAATATGTTATACTTTTTTTTAGGATTTGAAAAGAAGTAGTCAATGTAGGAATATAGAAGGGCTAGAAAGGATTTTGAAAATGAATGATAAAATCGTCTTTTTTGATATTGATGGAACGCTACTCGATCATGATAAAAAAATTCCACAATCTACAAGAGAAGCAGTACGTATGTTGCAAGAAAAAGGAGTACATGTGGCTATTGCGACAGGGCGTGCGCCTTTCATGTTTGAAGATATTCGTAATGAGCTTAATATCCATAATTATGTTAGTTTTAATGGGCAATATGTTGTATTCGAAGATGAGGTTATATTTAAAAATCCACTACAACCTAATGCGTTACATACATTTACAACATTTGCGAAACAAGAGGGATATCCACTTGTTTATTTAGATCATAAGGATATGAAGGCGACAGTAGAATACCATGATTATGTAAAAGAAGGCTTTGGTAGTCTGCAATTTGAGCATCCGTTATATGAACCAAGTTTCTATGAAAATCGTGACATTTATCAAACTTTGCTTTTTTGCCAAGTGGATGAAGAAGAAAAATTTATTCATGATTATCCAGATTTTCATTTTATTCGTTGGCATGCGTATTCTATGGATATTATCCCAAATGGAGGTTCAAAAGCAAAGGGAATTGAAAAATTCATTGAAAAATTAGGGTTTAATCGTGAACAAGTCTATGCTTTTGGGGATGGATTAAATGATTTAGAAATGATTGAAGCAGTCGGAACAGGCATTGTAATGGGGAATGGCCATGAAGAATTGAAAAAACTTGCTAATTATGTGACAAAAGATGTGAGCGAAGATGGGATTCTTCACGGTTTACAATGGGCGCGTTTATTGTAATAAAAAAGTATGAGAACCATTTCAGTATAGAAAAAAGCAGGAGCTAAAGTTCCTGCTTTTTTATCTTTCGAATGGTTTTGCATCATCAGGAGATGCAAATGGATTTTCTTGATTAATGTGGTCATAGAACATTACGCCGTTTAAATGATCAATTTCATGTTGAAATACAATTGCTGGTAACCCTTTTAAACGTAATTTTACCTCTTCGCCATCGATAGTAGTTGCTTTAACTGTAATTCGTGTATAACGCGGAACATAGCCAGGTACTTCACGATCTACAGATAAGCATCCTTCTCCGCCTGATAAATATGTACGTTCAACAGAATGACTAATAATTTTTGGATTGAATAAAGCATAGCTGTATAATGTCTCATTTGTATCAGTAACATGAACAGCAATCATTCTTTTTGAAATGCCGATTTGTGGTGCAGCAATCCCGATTCCTGGACGTAAATTATATTTTTCAACCATTTCAGGGTTTTGACTGTTTATTACAAGTTCAATCATTTCTTTAAGAGTACGTACATCTTCTTCACTTGCTGGCAGAGGTACTTCTTCTGCTACTGCTCGTAGAATGGGATTTCCTTCACGAATTACATCATTCATTGTAAGCATTCACAATCTCTCCTTTCTCCTTTAGTCTACCAAAGGAGCTGAAAAAAGTCATGATAAAGTGCATAGTGTCTGTATAGTTTGGGCGGATTAAGAGTATGCCAAGTAGGCATTTTCCTCATCGGTATGTGCTTAATACAAAAGAAAAGACGGCAGAGCCGCCTGTTTCTTTCTATAGTTGTTTTGTTTTACATTAACGAATGCAAGCAGCACCAACGATAATTAAAAGGATAAACAACACAACGATTAAGGCAAAGCCGCGTCCGGATCCTCCGCAAGAACCTCCATAGCCATAGGAAGGATATGAACAAGTTGGATAACAATATGTGTATCCGTACATGAGATGACCTCCTTTATCATTTCCCGCGAATACTGCGGTTATTATAATGTATGGTAGAGTGGTTAGGGGTGTATAGACATTCGCCTAGAAAAGGAAGATGTGATTGCATATTTTTGTCATAAAGAGAGAAAAACTAAGAAGAATTAATCGTTTACATATTATTCTACGATGAAAAAAGGGTTAAAAAGGGAATAATATAACAGTAGGTTATCACTTACTAATACAGATGTGAAAATGAAAACACCTATGTATAGTGGAAACCTCAATGTTATTCATAAAAAATCGTAACCAAAGTAATTGACATCGTGATTAGAATAGTTGTAAACTAAAAAACGTGATCAAGATTGTATTAATATGTTTCTGGAAAAACATTAGTACAGATTGTTAGGTACACAAAATTATTCTCAACCGACAAGGTTTCCTGTCGGTTTACATGGTTGCGTTTTCTTTCTAGCTGATTGCTAGTGAAAGCGTTTCAGAATATGGTTCAAGAGAGGAAGAGGTGAACGGAATGGGTACTAAAACAAAAAAGACCCTATTTAATGTTGATGAGCAAATGAAAGCTATCGCAGCTCAATTTGAAACATTACAAATTTTAAATGAAAAAGGCGAAGTTGTGAATGAAGCAGCAATGCCTGAATTAACTGATGATCAATTAAAAGAATTAATGCGCCGTATGGTGTATACTCGCGTACTAGATCAACGTTCTATTTCTTTAAACCGTCAAGGACGTTTAGGTTTCTACGCACCAACAGCTGGACAAGAAGCTTCTCAATTAGCAAGTCATTTCGCACTTGAAGCAGAAGACTTCATCTTACCAGGATATCGTGATGTTCCACAATTAGTATGGCATGGTTTACCATTATACCAAGCATTCTTATTCTCTCGTGGACACTTCATGGGTAACCAAATGCCTGAAAATGTAAATGCACTTGCTCCACAAATTATCATCGGTGCGCAAATCATCCAAACTGCTGGTGTTGCGTTAGGTATGAAACTACGTGGTAAAAAATCTGTTGCAATTACTTACACTGGTGACGGCGGTGCTTCACAAGGTGACTTCTACGAAGGCATGAACTTTGCGGGCGCATTCAAAGCTCCAGCAATCTTTGTTGTTCAAAACAACCGTTATGCAATCTCTACTCCAGTAGAAAAACAATCTGCAGCAAAAACTGTAGCACAAAAAGCAGTAGCAGCAGGTATTTACGGAATTCAAGTAGACGGTATGGATCCATTAGCTGTATACGCAGCAACTGCTTTTGCTCGTGAGCGTGCAGTAAATGGTGAAGGTCCTACTTTAATCGAGACTTTAACATTCCGTTATGGTCCACATACAATGGCTGGTGATGACCCAACTCGTTACCGTACAAAAGATATCGAAAACGAATGGGAACAAAAAGATCCAATCGTACGCTTCCGTGCATTCTTAGAAAACAAAGGCCTATGGTCTCAAGAAGTAGAAGAAAAAGTTATCGAAGAAGCAAAAGAAGATATCAAACAAGCAATTGCTAAGGCTGACCAAGCTCCAAAACAAAAAGTAACTGATTTAATGGAAATCATGTACGAAGAAATGCCTTACAACTTAGCTGAACAATATGAAATTTACAAAGAAAAGGAGTCGAAGTAAGCCATGGCTCAAATGACAATGATTCAAGCAATCACTGATGCTTTACGCGTTGAAATGAAAAATGACCCTAACGTACTTGTATTTGGTGAAGACGTTGGTGTAAACGGCGGTGTATTCCGTGCTACTGAAGGCTTGCAAGCTGAATTCGGTGAAGACCGTGTAATGGATACTCCACTTGCAGAGTCTGGTATCGGCGGACTTGCAGTTGGACTTGCACTTGAAGGTTTCCGTCCAGTTCCAGAAATCCAATTCTTCGGTTTCGTATACGAAGTAATGGATTCAATTTCTGGTCAAATGGCTCGTATGCGTTACCGTTCTGGTGGACGTTGGAATGCTCCAATCACAGTTCGTTCTCCATTCGGTGGCGGCGTTCATACTCCAGAACTACACGCTGATAGCTTAGAAGGATTAGTTGCACAACAACCAGGTCTAAAAGTTGTTATTCCATCTACTCCATACGATGCAAAAGGTCTTTTAATCTCTGCGATTCGTGACAACGATCCAGTTATTTACTTAGAGCATATGAAATTGTACCGTTCATTCCGTCAAGAAGTACCAGAAGGCGAATACACAGTTGATTTAGGAAAAGCTGATGTAAAACGCGAAGGTACAGATGTATCTGTTATCGCATATGGTGCGATGGTACATGCTGCATTAAAAGCTGCTGAAGAACTTGAAAAAGAAGGTATCTCTTTAGAGGTTGTTGACTTACGTACAGTTCAACCATTAGATATCGAAACAATCATCGCTTCTGTTGAAAAAACAGGCCGCGTTGTTGTTGTTCAAGAAGCTCAGAAACAAGCTGGTATTGCAGCAAACGTTGTAGCGGAAATTAACGACCGTGCAATCTTAAACTTAGAAGCTCCGGTTGTACGTGTTGCAGCTGCTGATACAGTATTCCCATTCTCTCAAGCTGAGAGCGTATGGTTACCAAACCATAAAGATATTGTTGAAGCTGTTAACAAAGTAATGAACTTCTAATTTTAGTTTCATGTGCAAAAGAAATCAGCACATGCTGATTTCTTTTGTACTATTCCATAATAATGATATGAATCAGGGGGATGAATTCCGTGGCATTTGAATTTAAACTACCAGATATTGGTGAAGGTATCCACGAAGGTGAAATCGTAAAATGGTTTATTAAACCAGGCGATGAAGTAAACGAAGATGATGTACTTCTTGAAGTACAAAATGATAAAGCAGTAGTAGAAATTCCTTCTCCGGTTAAAGGTAAAGTACTTGAAGTACTTGTAGAAGAAGGTACAGTTGCAGTAGTAGGAGATACTTTAATTAAGTTTGACGCTCCTGGATACGAAAACCTTAAATTTAAAGGTGACGACCATGACGACGCTCCAAAAGCTGAAGAAGTGAAAGAAGAAGCTCCAGCAGCGGCAGCTACTCCAGCAGCAACTGAAGAAGTTGTAAATGAGCGCGTAATTGCTATGCCATCTGTACGTAAATACGCTCGTGAAAAAGGTGTAGATATCCATAAAGTAGCTGGTACTGGCAAAAACGGTCGCGTTGTAAAAGCTGACATCGATGCATTTGCTAATGGTGGACAAGCAGTAGCAGCAACTGAAGCTCCAGCAGCAGTAGAAGCTACTCCAGCAGCAGCGAAAGAAGAAGCACCAAAAGCACAACCAATCCCAGCTGGTGAATACCCAGAAACTCGTGAAAAAATGAGTGGTATTCGTAAAGCGATTGCGAAAGCAATGGTTAACTCTAAACACACAGCTCCTCACGTAACATTAATGGACGAAGTAGATGTAACAGAACTTGTTGCTCACCGTAAAAAGTTCAAAGCTGTTGCAGCTGACAAAGGTATTAAATTAACTTACCTTCCATACGTTGTAAAAGCTTTAACATCTGCATTACGTGAATTCCCAATGTTGAACACTTCTTTAGATGATGCATCTTCAGAAATCGTTCATAAACATTACTTCAACATCGGTATCGCAGCTGATACAGACAAAGGTCTATTAGTACCAGTTGTTAAAGATACAGATCGTAAATCTATCTTTACAATCTCTAACGAGATTAATGAGCTTGCTGGTAAAGCGCGTGAAGGTCGTCTAGCTCCAGCTGAAATGAAAGGTGCTTCTTGCACAATTACAAACATTGGTTCTGCAGGTGGACAATGGTTCACTCCAGTTATCAATCACCCAGAAGTAGCAATCCTTGGTATTGGCCGTATTGCTGAGAAACCAGTTGTGAAAAACGGTGAAATCGTTGCAGCTCCAGTATTAGCATTATCTCTAAGCTTTGACCATCGTTTAATTGACGGCGCAACTGCTCAAAAAGCATTAAACCAAATTAAACGTTTATTGAACGACCCACAATTATTAGTAATGGAGGCGTAATAACAATGGTAGTAGGAGATTTCCCAATTGAATTAGATACAGTCGTTGTTGGTGCAGGTCCTGGTGGATATGTTGCAGCAATTCGTGCAGCACAATTAGGTCAAAAGGTAGCAATTATTGAAAAAGCTAACCTTGGTGGCGTATGCTTAAACGTTGGATGTATTCCATCTAAAGCGTTAATCAATGCAGGTCATCGTTATGAGAATGCAAAACATTCTGATGACATGGGTATCACTGCTGAGAACGTAACAGTTGATTTTACAAAAGTTCAAGAATGGAAAAACGGCGTAGTTAAGAAATTAACTGGCGGTGTTGAAGGCCTTCTTAAAGGTAACAAAGTTGAAATCATTCGCGGTGAAGCTTACTTCGTAGATGCTAACACATTACGTGTAATGACTGAAGACGCAGCTCAAACTTATACGTTTAAAAATGCTGTTCTTGCAACTGGTTCTACACCAATTGAAATTCCTGGATTCAAATATTCTAAACGCGTTATCAACTCTACAGGTGCATTAAGCTTACCTGAAATTCCTAAAAAACTTGTTGTAATCGGCGGCGGTTACATCGGTATGGAATTAGGGACTGCATATGCTAACTTCGGTACAGAAGTTACTGTAGTAGAAGCTGGCGATGAAATCTTAGCTGGTTTTGAAAAAGCAATGAGCACAGTTGTTAAACGTGCCCTTCAGAAAAAAGGCAACGTAACAATTCATACAAAAGCTATGGCTAAAGGCGTTGAAGAAACAGAAAACGGCGTAAAAGTTAGCTTCGAAGTTAAAGGCGAAGTACAAACTGTAGAAGCAGATTACGTATTAGTAACTGTAGGTCGTCGTCCAAATACTCAAGAAATTGGTCTTGAGCAAGTTGGCGTTAAAATGACTGACCGCGGCCTAATCGAAATCGATGAGCAATGCCGTACAAATGTACCAAACATCTATGCAATCGGTGATATCGTTCCTGGACCACCATTAGCTCACAAAGCTTCTTACGAAGGTAAAGTAGCTGTTGAAGCAATTAGTGGCCATGCATCAGCAATCGATTACATCGGAATTCCTGCAGTATGCTTCACTGATCCAGAATTAGCATCTGTTGGTTACACTAAGAAACAAGCTGAAGAAGCTGGAATGACGGTAGTTGTATCTAAGTTCCCATTTGCTGCAAACGGTCGTGCTTTATCATTAAACAGCACAGACGGTTTCGTACAACTTGTAACACGTAAAGACGATGGTCTTCTTGTAGGTGCACAAGTTGCAGGTGCAGGTGCTTCTGATATTATCTCTGAGATTGGTTTAGCTATCGAAGCTGGAATGACAGCAGAAGATATCGCTCAAACAATCCACGCTCACCCAACATTAGGTGAAATCACAATGGAAGCAGCAGAAGTTGCTCTTGGAATGCCAATTCACATTGTAAAATAATAAGAATAAGCAAAATAACCGGCCTCCTATCTTTTCAGAGGCCGGTTATTTTTTGTTTAATAAATCTATCTATAAATACTTTAGAAGAGCTTGCAAGATCATTATGTGTATTTGTCGAATGGATATGTAATACTATATATCAAAAATGGAAATGCACGTAAATATAATAGAAATAAACTGGAGACAAATCCAATACATCTTTTCGTATTATGTAATGGATTTGTATTTAGTACCATATCTTATTATAAAATAGAGCATGTCAAAGGAGACGGTTCCATGAAAATCATCCATGTTATATTTTATCATTTTCTTTTATGGAGTGGATTTTCTATTGTGTTATTCTTATCAAATGGTGATAAGCTTCATTATAAAGTGATGCTTTTTTTCGTGTTCCTTTACTTAGCATATGTAATTGCTTATGTTGTTCTTAGTGTAAGAAAGCAAGCACTATTTCTTACTTGTGCAAATAGTATGTTCTTTTTAATAATATCTTGCTTGTTTAAAAATTAGCGTTTATAAAAGTACATTGTTCTTCCGTT
Organism: Bacillus pfraonensis; assembly: GCF_050768835.1. Lineage (NCBI taxonomy): Bacteria > Bacillati > Bacillota > Bacilli > Caryophanales > Bacillaceae > Bacillus > Bacillus pfraonensis. The sequence continues at coordinate 119,186 of NZ_JAHCDO010000012.1, forward strand.
AAATAACTTTAATTCACCCTCTAGTTTCTTTGCTAAAAAACGGCAGAATTCATTTGCTTTTCCTTTATCCCCAAATGTAGCGGTAGAAGGTAAGGAGATTTGAACGAAAGCTTGCTCGTTTTCTGTTCCAACCCCCACATAAATAGAATTATATCGATCGTGACTAGATTTTAGTTCAAGTGTAGTCTCTGATGTATTAAGTATCTCATATGGAAATGCCACGTTAGTATATGCATAACTAACTTGCGCACCAGTTTGGGAAGTAATTGTTTGATAATAATGAAAAAGTTGTTTTACATCTTCTAATGTGACAGCTTGTTGCTTAGATTTAGATACAAGTTTAATAAATGCATGTTGCATAAAGAATTTCCTCCTGACATAATATATATAGCTATTTTAACACTGTTGTAAATTTTTTGACAATTAAAAAGGGATCATTACTCATTCTGTTTAATATATACAAGTAGAAAGTGCTTTGAAGAACGGAGGGAGTAAATGTTTGAAAAATTGTATGATGAACATGAAAGTGTGAAGGTACGATTTTTAGGATTTATGACACATGAAAACCGTTATGATTTTGGGGTTATTTATACAAATATGTTTTTTGGGAAACCTCTTGTTGTTTGTATGCAGACAGGAAGAGCGACTCTACTAGGTCAAGACGATGTAGATAATGTTCAACATTTACAGCAAGTCTTTAAATTACAATCGGAGGAGGAAGCGGATGATTTAGCACAGTTTTTTAAATTTCTTGTACCGCCAACTTCCTTACATGCTGAATATGAAGAATAAATAAATGAAACAGTCGTATGTATTAAGATATGACTGTTTT